>JBFWIM010000016.1:0-25748 GCA_050255995.1 Intestinibacillus sp. | reverse complement strand
CCGTGCGCTTCCGTGTGCGGCAGGATGGCGCGCCGCTCGGCGGCCCTATGGTATACCTCGAGCGCGGCGCATACCACCCCAAGCTGGCCAAGCTGTTCTGCGTGTGCTGTCTGCTGTCTTCCGTCGGTACGGGCGCGATGACGCAGGCGGGCGCGATCGCCGAGGCGGTGACGGCGGTTGTGCCGCTCTCCCCCGCCCTGATCGGTACGATCGTTGCATTTGCCGTCTGGCCGGTACTGCAGGGCGGCAGCAGGCTGATCGCCAAAACCTCCTCCGTGCTCGTGCCGCTGATGACGCTGCTTTACCTCGCGGGGGGCATCGCCGTGCTGTTTCTGTACCGCGACCGCATTGTTCCTTCGCTGCTTCTCATCCTGACCGATGCGGTACGTCCTGCGGCAGCAGGCGGCGGCCTGCTCGGCATCCTGACCGCGCGCTGCGTCTCTGACGGCTTCGCCAAGGGTATTTTTTCTAACGAGGCCGGCATGGGCTCCGCCCCGATCGCGCACGGCTGCGCGGACAGCAAAAGCCCCTGCGAGGAGGGCGTGCTCGGTGCGGTGGAGGTGTTTGTGGATACCTGTGTGGTGTGCCTGCTAACTGCGCTTGTCATTCTGGTATCGGGTACAGCCGAAAGCGGCGCACAAGGGCTTGCGCTGACAACGCTGGCTTTTCGCGGTGTATTCGGCACTCTCTCCGGACCGTTTATCTGCGTGACAGTCTGTTTCCTCGCCTTTTCCACCATCATTGGATGGAGCTTTTACGGTCTGGCCTGCCTCCGTTATCTCACCGGCAGCGGGCGCGGCGCAAAGCTCTATCTGGCGTTGGTCACGCTTTCCGTCGCGCTGAGCGCCTTCTTCCCGCTGAACACCATGCTGCTTGCAGCCGACACTGCGGCGGCGCTGATGGCCTTTCCCAATCTGATCGGCCTGTGGACGCTGGCGCCGATCGTACAGCTCGAGACACAGAAATACCTGCGTCAAAAATGACAGGACGGAGGCCCCCCTCCGTCCCGCTCCGCTTGTCCTTCACAGCTTATCCAGCAGCTTGCGCTTCGCCCCCTCGAATTCTTCCCGCGTCAGGTAGCCGCGCTCGCAGACATTCGCAAGAATCTCAATCTGTTCGGCAACGGTTGGTTCACGCGTTGCCTGCGCCTGATGCTGAGCCGCTTTCTCCGGGATCAGCGCCTCGAAGGCCTCCAGCGCGCTGTAGCCGAACTGCATCTCCGCCGTTTTCTCCGCATAGCGAACCGACAGCTCCGCAAAACGGTTATCATGCTCAATGCGTTCGGTACGGATCGGCTCGCTGACAATTGCGTTTTCCAGCATATTGGCATTGCTGTTGAAGCCGAACAAACCGCCCCACATGGCGCCATCCCTGTCGATCGAAACGCCGCCGCCCGAAATCTTTGTCTCATATTCGATTTGTCCCGCCCCGCGAAAGCAGACAATATCCTGCAATGGGATTTCACCGTACCAGAAGCCCGATTCCAAGCCGTAGTAATCGACGCGGCGGCGCGTCAGTTTTAGCTGTTCGCCCTCACGCCACAGCTCCAGCGGCGTTCCGTCCGTCAGCACACCGTCGCCTTTTTTGCAGGAGACCGCATATATTTTTTCCGGCTTGTCAAACAGGTCGAACAGCGGCAGCGGCGCGCATTCCGGCAGGTGTTCTGACAGATAGCGCAGATTTGCGCTTGTGTTTGCCAGCTGAAACCTGGCTTCGCCAAAACGCTCCTGCGTGAACACCAGCGTCAGCGGCGCGGTCGGATAGTGCCGGAGCACACCTCCTGCCGGTCCGACGCGACGGCTGCGCGAGGCTTTGTGATGACCGTATTTTCGCGCGGAAACCGTTTTACCCGGCAGGCACGATAGCGTTCAGGGGTAAGATCATCTGTATTCGGTTCCTCCAAAAACAGGACTTCCCGCTCCGTACATGCAAAATAGTAGCGCTGACCAGCAAAAGCCCGGTTTCCCCCTATGCTTTGCAGTACCAGATAGGATTCCGGAAACGAGCGGCGCAGCGCTTCATATTCCCCGCGGGCGGCATCCAGCGCAGAGGGAACTTTACGCTCCGGCTCCGGCTCCGGCTCTTTGCCGAATCCAAACAGTCCCATACAAACCTCCTCATTAAAAAACGGCCGGAATGACAGCATCCGGCCGTTTTGCATTTTCAAAGCAACAGATTCAATTACGCCATCATCTGGCGGCGGCGCGACAGATTCATAGTGCCATCCTGCATGGACTGCAGATTATCCAGGCAGTTGCCTGTGCCATAGGCGACGCAGGAGACCGCATCGTCCGCTACGCGCGTCGGGATGCCGGTCTTTGCCGCGACCAGCTTGTCAAAGCCCCAGACCATGGCGCCGCCGCCGGTCATAACGATGCCGTTGGTGGAAATATCCCCGACCAGCTCCGGGGGCGTGCGCTCCAGCACAGAGTGGATGGCCTCGACAATGCGCGCCGTGACCTCCTCAAACGCCTCCAGCACCTCGGTCGAGGTGACGGTGAACACGCGCGGCAGGCCGGTCATCAGGCAGCGACCCTTGATCTCCATGGAGACCTCTTCCGGGCGCGGATAAACGCAGCCGACCTCTTTCTTAATCTCCTCGGCCGTGCGCTCGCCGATGAGCACGTTGTGCTTCCGGCGGATGTACTTTACAATCGCCTCGTCGAACTTATCGCCCGCGAGCTTGATGGAGGTGCTCTCAACGATGCCGCCGAGAGAAATAACGGCAATATCGGTCGTGCCGCCGCCGATGTCAACGATCATGTTGCCGTTCGGCTTGGCAATATCGATGCCCGCGCCGATTGCCGCCGCGACCGGCTCCTCGATCAGGAACACGCGCTTCGCGCCCGCCTGGGTGCCGGCGTCGATGACCGCGCGTTCCTCGACCTCAGTGATGACCGATGGGACGCACATAACGACATTCGGCTTGAACAGGCGGAAGCCCAGTACCTTGCGGATAAATTCCTTGATCATGCGCTCGGTCATCTCATAGTCTGAAATAACGCCCTCGCGCAGCGGACGGATTGCAATAATATTGCCGGGCGTTCTGCCCAGCATCTTCTGGGCGTCCGCGCCGACCGACAGAATCTTGCCGGACTGCTTGTCCACCGCTACAACAGAGGGCTCGTTGAGCACGATCCCCTTGCCTTTCACATATACGAGCACCGAGGCCGTGCCAAGGTCAATACCAATATCGCTCGAGAAAAACATTATGACACCTCAATCAATCTATCTACAATTTATTCAGAACGCAAAAAACCGCCACCACGGCATACTATACATTATTATATCGGATATAAATTATTTTGCAAGTATCCTTAACATATTTTTAAGATTTCCCTGTTTTTGCATCTGTACGCGCCCTTGAACTAAGGTGTTTTCGTCATTGCGACGGCAAAAACCCGTTCGGCTCCCCCCTGCCGCAGCGCCCGCGCGCAGGCCGACAAGGTGGCGCCTGTCGTCAGCACATCATCCACCAGCAGAACACGCTGTCCCGTGAGCGCCACGCCCCGGCGCAGCCGAAACACATTCTCCACGTTTTGCTTTCTTTCCGCCTTCAATTTATCCGATTGCCGGGCGACAAACGCCCTTTTTTGCAAAAGAGGCACGCAGGGCAGCGCAAACTGACGCGCAAGCCGCCGCGCGACCAGCTCGCTCTGGTTATAGCCGCGCTCCCAGAACCGCCCAAAACTGATAGGGACATAGGTCACGCAGTCCGGCTGCCAATCGTCCAGCCACGCGCCGACCACCGGGGCAAGCTGCGCAGCAAACCAGCCCGCGCACGCTTTCCCATGCGCAAATTTATACCGATGCATCGCGGCGCGCACTTCGCCTTTGTACAGCAGCGCAGCGGCTGCGCCGTCCGTATCTTCGACCGTAACGTGTTCCGCCGTACGGTAGTGCGTGCGCAGCCGCTCCGCACAATTGGCACAGAGCATGGCCGCGGTACCGACCTGCAGCCGTGCCCGGCACAGAATACAGCGCGGCGGGTAGAGCAACTGCAGAAGCGTCGCCGTCATGCCTGTTCCTCCTGCGCCAAGCGGGCGCGCAGCGCGCTGTACCGCCTGCCCTTGGTGTTATTGCCCACCATATAGGCGATGACCTCGGCGCTGCCAACCAGCACAAGCAGGCGGCGCGCGCGCGTAATCGCCGTATAAAGGATGTTCCGCGTCAGCAAACGGCGCGACACTCCGGAGGACAGCGCGACGACCACCGCGTCAAACTCGCTGCCCTGCGCCTTGTGAACCGTCATGGCGTAAGCCAGCTCCAGCTCTCCGAGCATGTCAAAGGAATATGTCGCGATTTTATCGTCAAAGCGCACGAGCAGACATTCCTGCGCCGGGAAAATCTGCAGAATTTCCCCGACATCCCCGTTGAACATGCCGCTGCCGGCTTCCTTGCCGTCCTCACGTTCCCACAGAATGTCGTAATTGTTGCGCACCTGCATCACCCGGTCGCCCTGCCGGAAAACCGTGTCTCCGAAACGTTTTTCCGCCTTGCCTTCCGCAGGCGGATTCAGCGCCTCCTGCAGCTGGCGGTTGAGGGCATAGGTGCCCGCGCCCTGCCGCTTGGCGGGCGTCAATACTTGAATTTGTCCGGGATGAAATCCGTAATAGCGTGGCAGGCGCTCGCGGCACAGGTCGGCGACCGTTTGGATGACGGCCGCGGGGTCTGCCTTCCGGATCATAAAGAAGTCCCCTTCCTTGCCAGAGGCGTGCGGTTCGCGCCCCTCGTTGATCGCGTGCGCGTTCATGACAATATCGCTCTGCTGTGCCTGCCGGAAAATCTCAGTCAGATGGGTGGTCGGCACCTTACCGGAGGAGATCAGATCACGCAGAAAATTACCCGGGCCAACTGGCGGAAGCTGGTCGGCGTCGCCCACCAGCACGAGCCGCGCGCCAAAGGGCAGCGCCTCGACAAGCGCCTGCATCAGCCCGATATCCACCATGGAGACCTCGTCCAGTATGACGACATCGCAGTCCAGCGGATTTGCCGCGCCGCGCTGAAAAGCCAGCCGTCCACCCGCGCCGTAGCCTGCCTCAAGCAGGCGGTGAATGGTGCGCGCCTCCATCCCGCACAGCTCGCTGAGCCGTTTGGCGGCGCGTCCCGTCGGCGCGGCAAGCTGAATGGTCAGGCCGAGCGCTTCGAATACGCGCAGCATGCCGCGCACGGTTGTGGTCTTGCCGGTGCCCGGTCCGCCTGTCAGAATCACAAGGCCATTTTTTGCCGCTGTGGCGATGGCCTCGCGCTGCAGTGGCGCATATTGGAGCGCGGCGTCGTTCTCAAGCGCCTGGAGCAGCTCGTCCACATCAAAATCATAGGTATAGTTGTGTGCGGCCATTTGCCCGAGCGTATCGGCAAGATAACGTTCCGCCTCATGCATCTGCCGCAGATAAACTGCGTCGCGCCCGCAGATAAACTCCCGCACCAGCTGCCCCGCGCCCTCTAGCCGCGCCAGACCTTCCTCCACGCGCGCTTCCTCAAACGGTTCCTCTCCGGCAAGCAGTCCACAGGTCGCTGCCACCAGTTTTTCGACTGGGATAAACGTGTGCCCATTGCCAAGGTTAAACGTAAGGGTATACAGCAGCCCGGCATCCACACGCTCCGGGCTGCTGCGTGAAAGGCCGAGGTTTTCCGCAAGACCATCCGCAACCTTAAAATCAACCGTATAATAGTCGTCGCAAAGCAGATAGGGGTTTTCTGTCAGCGCATCAATGGCTTCGCCCCCCAGACGCTTGTACAGTGTGGCGGTCAGGCTGAGCGGCAGTCCATTCTCTGTCAGAAAATCCATCAGCATGCGGACCTCGCTCTGTTCCTGAAACTGACGGCCAATCGCAAGCGCCTTCTGCACGGTAATGCCGCGAATTTCAGTCAGCCGCTCCGGATCGTCTGCGAGCACATCAAACGCGTCCTCCCCGAAGCGCTCCGCAATTTTGGCAGCCAGTTTAGGACCAATGCCGCGGATCAGGCCGGAGGCAAGATAGTCGGCGATACCGCGCACCGTTGAGGGCAGGGAGCGCTCGAACACCTCGGCTGTAAACTGGTCTCCATAGCTGGGATGCGTGGTCCACTGCCCTGTCAGGACCAGCTCCTCGCCGATGCCGACGTTTGGAATGCAGCCGGTTGCAGTGACCTCTTCCTCCGTATCTGTCAGCACCCGTAGCACCGCATAGCCGTTTTCTTTATTTTGAAAGACAATCTGCTCAACCGTACCGCAGATACTGACTTGTTGCCCGTAAAATTCCTGCATTATTACTCCACCGCTTATTCTATGTATTCCATATCCCTGCGCGCCGCAATGGATTGCGCATAATTAAAGTCATCCGGATCGGCATCCCCATTTTCGACAAAAATGATAGCGAGTTTCGGCATATACCGTTTGCGGACTTGCTCTGCAGCGTTTAAAACCTGCTCGGTTTTGGGATCGGTGCCGCTGCTGAATAAAAACAGCTCTCCCCGGATATCCGTGCGCAAATAATCTGTAAAGATTATATCATATACCTCTTTCAAAATGCAAATAAACCCGATTGCGGCCAATCCGCCAATCACACAGTCCAACCAAACACTCACCTGTCATCCCTCCTCGCCCCATCCTATGCGTCACAGAAACCGTTGGTGCCTCAACAGAACGCGAAAAAAAGCCCCGTCTGCATAGCAGACGGGGCTTTTGAGTGATTCAAGTGCAGCAAAAACCGCAAAATGATTACGCGTTGACCTTGATAACAACGCCGGAACCAACGGTACGGCCACCCTCACGGATAGCGAAACGCAGGCCCTCTTCGATTGCGATGGGGGTGATCAGCTCAACGTCCATCTCGACGTTATCGCCAGGCATGCACATCTCGGTGCCTTCCGGCAGGGAGATAACACCGGTTACGTCCGTGGTACGGAAATAGAACTGGGGACGATAGTTGTTGAAGAACGGTGTGTGACGGCCGCCCTCTTCCTTCTTCAGGACATAAACCTGGCCGCGGAACTTGGTGTGCGGGTGAATGGTGCCCGGCTTCGCCAGAACCTGACCGCGCTCGATGTCGGTCTTCTGGATGCCGCGGAGCAACGCGCCGATGTTGTCGCCAGCCTCAGCGTAGTCCAGCAGCTTGCGGAACATTTCGATGCCGGTAACGACGGTCTTGCGGGGAGCGTCCATCAGACCAACGATTTCAACTTCGTCAGCCATCTTGACCTGTCCACGCTCAACACGGCCGGTCGCAACGGTGCCGCGTCCGGTGATGGAGAATACGTCCTCGACGGGCATCAGGAAGGGCAGTTCGGACTTACGCTCCGGAGTCGGAATGTAGTCGTCAACAGCGGCCATCAGCTCGCGAATGCAAGCATACTCCGGCGCTTCCGGATCCTTGGATTCGGACTCCAGAACGCCCAGCGCGGAACCACGGATAACCGGAATGTCGTCGCCCGGGAAGTCGTAGGAGGACAGCAGCTCGCGGATTTCCATCTCAACCAGATCGAGCAGCTCTTCGTCGTCAACCTGATCAACCTTGTTCATGAATACAACGATATAGGGCACGCCTACCTGACGGGCAAGCAGAATGTGCTCGCGGGTCTGGGGCATCGGGCCGTCCGCAGAAGAAACGACGAGAATCGCGCCGTCCATCTGTGCCGCACCGGTGATCATGTTCTTAACATAGTCGGCGTGACCCGGGCAGTCAACGTGAGCATAGTGACGATTGTCCGTCTGATACTCAACGTGAGCGGTGTTGATCGTAATGCCGCGCTCCTTCTCTTCCGGAGCCTTGTCGATCGCGTCATACGCCTGATAGGTGGCATCGCCCTTCATCGCCAGAACCTTGGTAATCGCAGCGGTCAGCGTGGTCTTGCCATGGTCAACGTGGCCAATGGTGCCAATGTTAATATGCGGTTTGTTTCTTTCAAACTTTGCCTTTGCCATTGTAGTGAATCCTCCTTGTGTGTGTAATCAACAGTCACTGATAAGCATATTTTAATGGATTTTCCTTAAAAAAGCAACAGTTAGTTATCGCTTTTAGAACGGGAATCAATAATTTTTTCCTGAATGTTCTTCGGAACCTCAGTGTAATGGCTCGGCTGCATAGAGTACTGGCCGCGGCCCTGCGTGCGGGAACGCAGCGTTGTCGCATAGCCAAACATCTCGGACAGCGGAACCGCAGCAGCGATTGCATGGACGCCGCCGCGCGGCTCCATGCCCTGGATCTGGCCACGGCGGGAGTTGAGGTCGCCGATAACGTCGCCCATATACTCCTCCGGAACCATAACGTCAACCTGCATGATGGGCTCCATCAGAACCGGATCCGCCTTCTTCATGGCTTCCTTGAACGCCATGGAGCCGGCGATCTTAAACGCCATTTCGGAGGAGTCGACTTCATGGTAAGAACCATCGTACAGCGTGACCTTTACGTCCACAACCTGGTAGCCCGCGAGGATACCGGACTGCATCGCGCCCTGAATACCCTGATCGACAGGTGCAATATACTCCTTCGGAATCGCGCCGCCGACAACCTTGTTGATGAACTCGTAGCCCTTGCCGGACTCGTTCGGCTCAACAATGATCTTAACATGGCCATACTGACCCTTACCGCCGGACTGGCGCGCATACTTCTGGTCCACGTCCGCAGAGCGGCGAATGGTTTCCTTGTATGCAACCTGCGGCGTGCCGACATTGGCTTCAACCTTAAACTCGCGGAGCAGGCGGTCGACGATGATCTCCAGATGGAGCTCGCCCATGCCGGCAATGATGGTCTGACCGGTCTCTTCGTCGGTATAGGTGCGGAAAGTCGGATCCTCTTCCGCCAGCTTCGCCAGCGCAATGCCCATCTTTTCCTGACCAGCCTTGGTC
The DNA here is from genome assembly GCA_050255995.1 of Intestinibacillus sp. Lineage (GTDB taxonomy): Bacteria > Bacillota > Clostridia > Oscillospirales > Butyricicoccaceae > Intestinibacillus. The sequence continues at coordinate 16,918 of JBFWIM010000016.1, read as the reverse complement.
TTCGGCTCAATCGCAACGCGGATAACGGGTTCCGGGAACTCCATGGACTCGAGGATGATCGGATGCTTCTCGTCGCACAGCGTATCGCCCGTAGTGGTGTTCTTGAAGCCGACAGCCGCCGCGATATCGCCGGAATAAACGGTATCAATATCTTCGCGGTGGTTTGCATGCATCTGCAAAATACGGCCGAGACGCTCGCGGTTATCCTTCGTGGAATTGAGCACGGAGGAGCCCGCGTTGATCGTACCGGAGTACACGCGGAAGAAGCACAGCTTGCCGACGTACGGGTCGGTCATGATCTTGAACGCCAGCGCGGAGAACGGCGCGGAGTCGTCCGCCGGTCGGGAATCCTCTTCGTCGGTCTTGGGATTAATGCCCTTGATCGCGGGGATATCGGTCGGCGCGGGCATATAGTCCACAACCGCGTCGAGCAGCATCTGCACGCCCTTGTTGCGGTATGCGGTGCCGCACATAACCGGAATGATCTTTACGTCGCAGACGCCGCGACGCAGCGCAGCCTTGAGCTCGTCGATGGACATTTCCTCGCCTTCGAGGTACTTCATCATGAGGTCCTCATCCAGCTCGGCAATCGCCTCGACCATCGCGTCGTGGTACTCCTGCGCCTTGTCCTGCATCTCCGCCGGGATGTCCTCATCGCGGACATCCTTGCCGAGATCGTCATAATAGATCTCGGCGCGCATGGTCATCAGGTCTACGATGCCCTGAAAGGTGTCTTCTGAGCCGATCGGCAGTTGAATCGGAACCGCGTTGCACTTGAGGCGGTCCTTCATCATATTGACCACATTGTAGAAGTCTGCGCCCATGATGTCCATCTTGTTGACGAACGCCATACGCGGAACCTTGTACTTGTCAGCCTGATGCCAAACGGTCTCGGACTGGGGCTCAACGCCGCCCTTTGCGCAGAAAACGGTAACAGAACCGTCCAGTACGCGCAGGGAACGCTCTACCTCAACGGTAAAGTCAACGTGGCCCGGGGTATCGATGATATTGACGCGGTTGCCCTTCCAGTGACAGGTGGTCGCAGCGGAGGTGATGGTAATACCACGCTCCTGCTCCTGCTCCATCCAGTCCATGGTGGCGCTGCCGTCATGGGTCTCACCGATTTTATGGTTTACACCGGTATAGTAGAGAATACGCTCAGTCGTCGTGGTTTTACCCGCGTCGATATGCGCCATAATACCGATGTTTCTCGTTTTTTCAAGAGAATACTCTCTAGGCATACTTGGTCTCCTTTCGTAAGCTGGAAGCTACACAGAGCGGAATTTAGAAGCGATAGTGTGCGAACGCCTTGTTTGCTTCCGCCATCTTGTGTGTATCTTCGCGCTTCTTTACGGAGCCGCCCAGATTGTTGCAGGCATCCATGATCTCGCCCGCGAGTCTTTCACGCATGGTTTTTTCATTTCTCAGGCGCGCGTAACGGGTCAGCCAGCGCAGGCCGAGCGTCTGGCGACGCTCCGGACGAACTTCCATCGGCACCTGATAGGTAGCGCCGCCGACACGGCGGGCCTTTACCTCAAGGGACGGCATAATGTTCTCCATAGCCTCCGTGAACGCCTCTAACGGGTCACGGCCCAACTTTTCACGGACAATGTCAAAAGCACCATAAACGACCTTCTGCGAAACGCCCTTCTTGCCGTCGAGCATGATCGAGTTGACCAGCTTGGTGACGAGCTTAGAATTGTACAGCGGATCGGGCAGAACGTCTCTCTTCGGAATATTACCTCTTCTTGGCACTTTACTTCCCTCCTTCATATAAAGTATGATTTCATTGGTACTCGAAAGCTTTTTTGATAAGCCAACGTGTTGCGCCTGTCCGAGGTTTTCGAAGATGGTAAACATCTATACATAAAAACGCTCAGGACAAAGCGAATGAACGGCCTGAATGCCGCTCCTGCTGCTTTGCTGAAACTGTTTCAGTTCAATTCAAAAGCAGTTAACTTGGCACGGTGTAATGGGGCACAATCGTGTGAGACAAGGCAAGGGTGTCCGCCGCGCACAAATGTGCACAGAGGAGCCGCGAGCGAAGCATCACGCGGTTATGCGCAGATTACTTGCCGGCCTTCGGGCGCTTCGCGCCATACTTGGAGCGAGCCTGCTTGCGGTTTGCAACGCCCTGCGTATCGAGCGTGCCGCGGATGATGTGGTAACGCACACCGGGAAGGTCCTTGACACGGCCGCCGCGAACCATAACGACAGAGTGCTCCTGCAGATTGTGGCCGACACCCGGAATGTAGGCGGATACCTCCATGCCGTTGGTCAGACGAACACGAGCGACCTTACGAAGCGCAGAGTTCGGCTTCTTCGGCGTCATGGTCTTAACCGTGGTGCACACGCCTCTCTTCTGGGGAGCGGACTGATCGGTCGCCTGCTTCTTCTGGGAGTTGTAACCCACCTGAAGCGCCGGTGCGGTGGACTTGTAAACGACTGCCTCACGGCCCTTGCGTACAAGCTGATTAAAGGTTGGCATTATATTTCCTCCTTCTTTGTAAAATATTCTATATTAAGGGCTGCCCCTTAATTAGCGTCTCCTGCGGTTTCGCGAAGCTGCACGACCACGGCCGCGCCAACGTCAATGCCGGCGGCGCGTCCAAGCTCCTGCATGGTCGGCACCTCGGTCACCTCTACCCTCAGCTCCTGGCAAAGCTCAAGAATTGGCCGCGTTACGCGCGCTTCCGCGTCGCTTGCGACAAAAACAGCCGCGGCGCCGCCGTCCCGGATGACCTTTTTGGATTGCTTTACCCCGACGACCTTTGCCGCCGCGCGCAACTGTGAAAGCATAGATTGACCTCCTATACCGCATACCTGTTTATTATACGCCCGGTTTTTACCTCCGTCAAGCTTTTTACAAAACATTTTACAGGATTCGGGCGCTTTAGCGGTCCCAGCCGTGTGGGTGGCACAATAGGGGAACGGCGCGCGGCCATCCCCCTATTGTATCCAAAATAGTGCTTGCTATGCAAGATTAATCCAGCGAAACAGTCTCCTCATAGTGGCCGCCGGTATATTCCTGCATGCCGGAGCCGGCAGGGATCAGCTTGCCGATGATAACGTTTTCCTTCAGTCCGAGCAGCGGATCGACCTTGCCCTTGATCGCGGCTTCCGTCAGCACGCGGGTTGTCTCCTGGAAGGAGGCGGCAGACAGGAACGATTCGGTGGCGAGGGACGCCTTTGTGATACCCATGAGGGTCGGCGAGCAGGTTGCAAGCTTCAGGCCCTCTTCACCGGCGTCTATGCGGGACTGCACCTTTTCGTTCAGGTCCTCGAACTCCAACGCGTCGATCACAGCGCCCGGGAGCACATCGACGTCGCCGACCTCCTCGACCTTGACCTTACGCATCATCTGACGGACAATGACCTCAATATGCTTGTCGTTGATATCAACGCCCTGCTGGCGGTAAACCTTCTGGACTTCCTTGATTTCATAATCATGCACCGAGCGCGGATCCAGGATGCGCAGGATGTCGTGCGGGTTGCGCGCGCCCTCGTTGAGCTGCTCGCCCTGGCGAACCTCCTGGCCGTCCTCGACGCGAATGCCGGAGGAGGAAGCAAGCTGGTAGCTCTTCATCTCGCCGGTCTCGCGGTTTGTAATGTTGACGGTCTTGACCGTGGTGCGCTTGGACTCTTCGATGGAGACAACGCCGCCGATCTCAGCCAGTGTGGCGACCTTCTTCGGCTTGCGCGCCTCGAACAGCTCCTCAACGCGGGGCAGACCCTGTGTGATGTCGGAGCCCGCGACGCCGCCGGTGTGGAAGGTACGCATGGTCAGCTGTGTGCCGGGCTCGCCGATGGACTGCGCCGCGATGATGCCGACAGCCTCGCCTCTGCCGCAGGGGGTACCTGCCGCAAGGTTTGCGCCGTAACAGTGCGAGCACACGCCCTTACGGGAGCGGCATTCCAGCACGGAGCGGATCTGCAGACGGGTAAAGCCGACCTCGACGATTTTATCCGCATCGTCCTCAGTGATCATCTGATCCTTGGAGGCGAGCAGCGCGCCGGTCTCGGGATGCACAACATCCTCAACCGGATAGCGGCCGACCAGACGCTCGGAGAAGGTTTCAATCACCTGGTTGCCTTCGCGGATATCTTCCACCCAGATGCCCTTGGTCGCGCCGCAGTCCTCCTCGCGGATGATGACATCCTGCGAAACGTCAACCAGACGGCGGGTGAGGTAACCGGAGTCCGCGGTTCGCAGCGCGGTATCGGCGAGACCCTTACGGGCGCCGCGCGCGGAGATGAAGTACTCGAGCACGGACAGGCCCTCGCGGAAGTTGGACTTAATCGGGATTTCAATCGTCTTACCGGAGGTGGAGGCCATCAGGCCGCGCATGCCTGCGAGCTGGCGGATCTGGTTGATCGAACCACGCGCGCCGGAATCCGCCATCATGTGGATGGGGTTGAAACGCTGGTTTCTCATATTGTCCTGCAGCCTGGCTGTAACCTTCTTGGTGGTGTTCTCCCACTCGGCAACTGTGAGGCGATAGCGCTCTTCGTCGGTGATGAAGCCGCGCTTGTATTTCTTATCAATCATGGCGACCTGCTGCTCGGACTCGTGGATCAGCGTCGCCTTCTCGTCCGGCACCAGCATGTCGGCGACCGCAACGGTCAGCGCGCCCTTGGTGGAGTACTTATAGCCCATGGACTTGATCGAGTCAAGCACCTCTGCGGTCACGTTGAAGCCGTGCACACGGATGCACCTGTCGATGATCTTACCGAGCTCCTTTTTGCCGCAGGTGAACATGATCTCAAGGTCGAGATTGGTCTTGTCGGAGCGGTCGACAAAGCCCAGATTCTGCGGAATGCGCTCGTTAAAGATCAGACGGCCCGGCGTCGCATCGATCAGCTTTGTGATCTTGCGGCCGTCCACCTCGCAGGTCACGCGCACCTTGATCGGCGCGTGGATGCCGACAAACCCCTGGTCATACGCCATGAGCGCCTCGTCCGGCGAGGCGAAGACCTTGCCGGCGCCCGGCTCGGTGTCACGGTCGATGGTCAGGTAGTAGGAACCGAGCACCATGTCCTGCGACGGGATGGTGACCGGTTTGCCGTCCTGCGGCTTCAGCAGGTTGTTGGCGGACAGCATGAGCAGTCTGGCCTCGGCCTGCGCCTCAGCGGACAGCGGCACGTGAACCGCCATCTGGTCGCCGTCAAAGTCCGCGTTGAACGCGGTGCAGACCAGCGGGTGCAGACGGATCGCACGGCCTTCGACAAGGATCGGCTCGAACGCCTGAATGCCCAAACGGTGCAGCGTCGGCGCGCGGTTCAGCATAACGGGATGTCCCTTGATGATGTCCTCGAGCACGTCCCAAACCTCGGTCTTGGCGCGCTCGACCATCTTTTTAGCGGATTTGATATTGGAAGCCAGACCGTCTTCGACCAGGCGCTTCATGACAAAGGGCTTAAAGAGCTCCAGCGCCATTTCCTTCGGCAGGCCGCACTGCCAGATCTTGAGATCCGGACCGACGACGATAACCGAACGGCCGGAGTAGTCGACGCGCTTGCCGAGCAGGTTCTGACGGAAACGGCCCTGTTTGCCCTTGAGCATGTCGGACAGGCTCTTGAGCGCGCGGTTGTTGGGGCCGGTGACCGGGCGGCCGCGGCGGCCGTTATCGATCAGGGCGTCGACGGCCTCCTGCAGCATACGCTTCTCGTTGCGCACGATGATGTCGGGCGCGCCGAGTTCCAGCAGGCGCTTGAGGCGGTTGTTGCGGTTGATTACGCGGCGGTACAGGTCGTTAAGGTCGGAGGTCGCGAAGCGGCCGCCGTCGAGCTGCACCATCGGGCGGATTTCCGGCGGGATGACCGGGACAACGTCCATAATCATCCAATCCGGCCTGTTGCCGGACAGACGGAAGGACTCCACCACCTCAAGGCGCTTGATGATGCGCATACGCTTCTGTCCGGAGGCGTCGCGCAGCTCGGCGCGCAGCTCCTCGGACAGCTTCTCAAGGTTGAGTTCCTGCAGCAGAGCCTTGATCGCCTCCGCGCCCATGTCGGCCTTGAAGTCGTCCTCGTATTTTTCCCGCATGTCGCGGTATTCCTTTTCGGAAAGAATCTGCTTCTTGATCAGCGGGGTATCGCCCGGCTCGGTGACAATATAGCTGGCGAAGTAAAGCACTTTTTCCAGCAGGCGGGGCGACATGTCGAGAATCAGTCCCATGCGGGAAGGAATGCCCTTAAAGTACCAGATATGGGACACGGGCGCAGCCAGCTCAATGTGGCCCATACGCTCGCGGCGCACCTTGGCGCGGGTGACCTCAACGCCGCACTTGTCACAGATCTTACCCTTGTAGCGAACCTTTTTATACTTGCCGCAGTGGCATTCCCAGTCCTTGGTCGGCCCGAAGATGCGTTCGCAGAACAGGCCGTCCTTCTCAGGCTTGAGGGTTCTGTAGTTGATGGTTTCGGGCTTTTTTACCTCGCCGTAGGACCATTCACGGATGAGTTCGGGCGAAGCCAGACCAATTTTTATGGCGTTAAACGTATTATAACTCATGGATTCAAGTTGCTCCTTTCCCGAAACTTAAAGATCGTCAAAATCGTCGTCGTCGACGTCGGCCGCGGCCGCGACGTCATCCGGGAGATCGTCGTCTTCGGCATCGCTGTCGAGCGCGAACAGGTCGCTGTCGCCGTCCTCCGCGTCGTTAATGCCGAAGCCCGCGGCGGCGAACTCATCGTCCGAACCGATCGCCGGCACCTCGGCCAGCGGACGGCCAAAGTCGCCCTCGTCCTCGTCATCTTCCGCCAGAATAATTTCCTCCATGTTTTCATCAAGCACACGGATGTCAAGACACAGGGACTGCAGTTCCTTGACCAGAACCTTAAAGGATTCCGGCACGCCCGGCTTCGGGACGTTATGACCCTTGACGATGGCCTCATAGGTCTTGACACGGCCGGTGATATCATCGGACTTGACGGTCAGGATCTCCTGCAGGGTGTAGGCCGCGCCGTACGCCTCCAGCGCCCAGACTTCCATTTCGCCGAAACGCTGGCCGCCGAACTGCGCCTTGCCGCCGAGCGGCTGCTGTGTGACGAGCGAGTACGGGCCGGTGGAACGCGCATGGATTTTGTCGTCAACCAGATGGTGGAGCTTGAGGTAGTACATATAGCCGACGGTGACCGGGTTATCGAACTTTTCGCCGGTGCGCCCGTCATACAGGGTGCTCTTGCCATCCGCGCCCACGCCCGCGGCGATCAGCGTCTCCTCGATGTCCTCCAGCGTCGCGCCGTCAAAGACCGGGGTCTCGACCTTCCAGCCGAGCTTTCTGGCCGCGAAACCGAGATGCACTTCAAGCACCTGGCCGATATTCATACGGGACGGTACGCCCAGCGGGTTCAGGACGATATCCAGCGGGGTGCCGTCCTCCAGGAAGGGCATATCCTCCTGCGGCAGGATGCGGGAGATAACGCCCTTGTTGCCGTGGCGGCCCGCCATTTTATCTCCGACCGAAATCTTGCGCTTCTGCGCAATATAGACGCGGACGACCATGTTGACGCCTGGGGACAGCTCGTCGCCGTTCTCGCGGGTAAACACCTTGACGTCAACGACAATGCCGGACTCGCCGTGCGGGGCGCGCAGCGAGGTGTCGCGCACCTCGCGCGCCTTCTCGCCAAAGATGGCGCGCAGCAGGCGCTCCTCGGCGGTCAGCTCGGTCTCGCCCTTCGGGGTAACTTTGCCGACCAGGATATCGCCGGCGTGTACCTCCGCGCCGACGCGGATGATGCCGCGCTCGTCCAGATCGCGCAGCGCATCCTCACCGACGTTCGGGATGTCGCGGGTGATTTCTTCCGGGCCGAGCTTGGTATCGCGGGATTCGGACTCGTATTCCTCAATGTGGATAGAGGTGTACACGTCGTCCCGCACCAGACGCTCATTCAGCAGCACGGCGTCCTCGTAGTTGTAACCTTCCCAGGTCATAAAGCCGATCAGCGCGTTCTTGCCGAGCGCAATCTCGCCCTTGTCGGTGGAGGGGCCGTCCGCCAGAACGTCGCCCTTTCTGACGCGCTCGCCCAGATCGACGATCGGACGCATATTGATACAGGTGGACTGGTTGGAACGCAAGAACTTGGTGAGCTGATAGCTCTTTTCGCTTCCGCCGTCATACTGCACGCGTACCTCGCGGGCGGAAACGTAGCTGATCACGCCGTCGTCCTCCGCCAGCGGGATAGTGCCGGAATCGACCGCGGCGCGGTACTCCATGCCGGTCGCGACGATCGGCGCTTCGCACTTGAGCAGCGGTACGGCCTGACGCTGCATGTTCGCGCCCATCAGCGCGCGATTTGCGTCGTCATGCTCAAGGAATGGGATGAACGCGGTTGCAACCGAAACCATCATGCGGGGCGAAACGTCCATCAGGTCGACGTCCTTGCGGTCAACCTCGATGATTTCGTCGCGCATACGGCAGGTGATACGCTTGTTGACAAGGCAGTTGTTCTCATCGAGCGGCTCGTTCGCCTGGCAGACAATGTACTCGTCCTCGATGTCGGCGGTCATATAAACGACCTCGCCTGTGACCTTGCCGGTCTCCTTGTCGATCGTGCGGTAGGGCGCCTCGATGAAACCGAAGTCATTGATGCGCGCATAGGTTGCGAGGTAGGAAATCAGGCCGATGTTCGGACCTTCCGGGGTCTCAATCGGGCACAGGCGGCCGTAGTGGCTGTAGTGCACGTCTCGCACCTCGAAGGACGCGCGGTCGCGCGACAGGCCACCGGGGCCGAGCGCGGACATACGGCGCTTGTGCGTCAGCTCCGCCAGCGGGTTGTTCTGATCCATGAACTGGCTGAGCGGCGAGGAGCCGAAAAACTCCTTGATCGCGGCCGTGACCGGACGGATATTGATGAGCGACTGCGGCGTGACAATATCGAGGTCCTGAATGGTCATGCGCTCACGGATGACGCGCTCCATACGGGAGAAGCCGATGCGGAACTGGTTCTGCAGCAGTTCGCCGACAGAACGCAGGCGGCGGTTGCCCAGATGGTCGATATCGTCGGTTGTGCCGATGCCGTTGCCGATGTTCAGCAGATAGCAGATAGACGCGAGCATATCGTCCACGATGATGTGCTTGGGAATGAGGTCGTTCAGACGTTCCGCAACCTGCTCGCGCAGCTCATCGCCCTTAAATTGTTCAACCAGTTCCTTGAGGACGACAAAGCGCACCTTTTCATTGATGCCGAGCTCCTCAGCGGTAAATCCGGTGTAATTCTTAAAGTCGTTGACGTCGACCATGCCGTTGCCGAAAACCTTAACCGGCTTACCTTCCGCGGACTCAATGGTCACGCCGTGGACGCCGTGGCGCTCCAGCTCACGGGCCCGCTCGCGGGTCAGGATCTCGCCTTCCTCGGCGAGAATCTCGCCGGTCATCGGATCGACCACCATCTCAAGCAGCTTATGGCCTGCGATGCGGCGCGCGATGGCGAGCTTTTTATTGTACTTGTAGCGGCCAACCGCGGAAATATCGTAGCGGCGGACATCGAAGAACAGCGAGTTGATGAGGTTGGAAGCCGACTCTACCGAGGGCGGCTCGCCCGGGCGCAGCTTCTTATAGATTTCGATCAGGGCTTCCTCTACCGTCTTGGAGGGGTCCTTCTCAAGGGTGGCGATGATGCGGTCGTCCTCACCGAAGGCTTCCTTGATTTCCGCGTCGGTCGTCACGCCGATGGCGCGGATGAAGGACGTGATCGGGATTTTGCGGTTCTTGTCGATACGGACGTAGAACACGTCGTTCGTATCGGTCTCGTACTCGAGCCAGGCGCCGCGGTACGGGATCACCGTCGCGGACAGGATGGCCTTGTCGGTCTTGTCGAACTCGCGGCCGAAATACACGCCGGGAGAACGGACAATCTGCGAAACAATCGCGCGCTCCGCGCCGTTTATGATGAAGGTGCCGGAATCGGTCATGCGCGGGAAATCGCCCATGAAAATTTCCTGCTCTTTGATCTCGCCGGTCTCCTTGTTGCGCAGACGCATGCGAACCTTCAGCGGGGATGCGTACGTCGCGTCGCGTGCCTTGCATTCCTCCACACTGTATTTGGGCTCCTCGTCCAGCGTGTAGTCAAGGAAGGACAGCTCGAGATTGCCGGTGTAGTCGGTGATCGAGGCGACGTCGTTAAAGACCTCGCGCAGGCCTTCGGTCAGGAACCAGCGGTAGGACTTTTTCTGCACCTCAATCAGGTTCGGCATATCCAGAACCTCGTCGATGCGGGCAAAGCTCTTTCTTGTGGTTTTGCCGTGCTGTACGTCTTTCACCATCATGTTGTACCCATCACTCCGTTTCTTTCCGCTAAATGTATTCGTGTGATACGCCTGGTGGCGTGGTCATTTTTGCTATTTGCCTCTTGCGCAAGGGCTGCTGGCATGCTATTATAAAAATAGATATTTATGCGCCTTGCCTAATTTGTGAAGCGTTTTATTATACCATATTTTTAAGCGTTCCGTCAAGAATATTTTTGTATGAAAGAGCAAACGTTAACTCGTTTGCTTTTTATTTTTCGCAAAAACCGGATATGCAGTATGCTTTCTGTCGCAAAAACGCGCAAATACGGAGCAGAGGCGGCGGTCAGAAGCCGCCCGTCTCTGCTCCGTATTTCAGATACCGCAACGCCTCACAGCACCTTGGCCAGAAAATCCTTCAGACGCGGGTGCTGCGGGTTCGCGAAAAACGCCTCCGGCTTGTTCTGCTCGACGACATAGCCGCCGTCCATAAACAGCACGCGGGTGCCCACCTCCCGTGCAAAGCCCATCTCGTGCGTGACGACGATCATAGTCATGCCGTCCGCCGCGAGCTCGCGCATAATCTCAAGCACTTCACCGACCATTTCCGGATCAAGTGCCGAGGTCGGCTCGTCAAACAGCATGACATCCGGGTTCATCGCAAGCGCGCGCGCAATCGCGATGCGCTGCTGCTGTCCGCCGGAAAGCTGCCCCGGGTACGCGTCCGCCTTGTCCGGCAGTCCGACACGCTCCAGCAGCTGCTTGGCGCGCCTATCCGCTTCATCCTGCTTCACGAGGTCAAGCTTGACCGGCGCCAAGGTAATATTCTCCTTAACCGAAAGGTGCGGAAAGAGGTTAAACTGCTGGAACACCATGCCCATTTTGCGGCGAATACGGTTGATATCACATTCTTTGGACGTAATATCGGTGCCCTCAAAGATAATCTGACCGCCGGTAGGCTGCTCCAGGAGGTTGAGGCAGCGCAGAAAGGTGGACTTGCCGGAGCCGGACGGCCCGATGATGACGACTTTTTCTCCCTTTTCAATGGTCTCGTCAATGCCCTTCAGCACCTGATGATCGCCAAAGCTTTTTTGCAGGTTTTTAACGCTTATCACTTGCGCGCAGCCTCCTTTCCAAAAGTCCGAGCAGCTTGGTGAGGATGAGAACGATCACCAGATAGATCACCGCGAGGCTGACATACGGGACGTAGGGCTGGTATGTCTTTGTAACCATCACCTGTGCCGCCTTTGTCAGATCCTGCCCCGCAATCACCGTGACGATCGAGGTCTCCTTGAGCAGCGTGATCAGCTCGTTGCCCAGCGCAGGCAGAATGTTCTTGATCGCCTGCGGGATGATGATATACCACATGGTTTTGGCATAGGTCAGGCCAAGCGAGCGGCCCGCCTCCATCTGCCCCGCGTTGATGGACATAATTCCGGAGCGCACAATCTCCGCGACATATGCGCCCGAATTGATGCCGAACGCGATAATCGCCGTGACCAGAATCGAAGTGTCGCCGCGCGGCTTCAGAATGACAAAGCCCATAATGAGCAGCTGCACCATCATAGGCGTACCGCGAATGATGGTCAGATAAAGCTTGCAGACCGCATTGACAATCCGCAGCAGGATATTGGGCTTGCCGCGCCCGGAATCGTGCGCGGAACGCACAACCGCCACCAGCACGCCGATGACGACGCCGATGAGCAGCGCGCCCAGTGTTATGAGAAAGGTAACCTTAAGTCCGTTGGTGAAAAACATCCAGCGGTTTTGGTAAATAAACGTCTGATAGAGCTGGAAAAACAGGTGTTGCAGCCCTTCCGGCAGCGATGCAAGCCACCCCGGAGCAGCGGCCAGCCAATCCCCAAATTCAATGCTGCCCACAGCGTATCCCCCTTTTCGGCATTTTTATACGTTATGTATCTTTACAGGAAGAAGGGGGCGGCATGCGCCGTCCCCTTTTTGTTTGCATCGGGCTTAGTCGTGGATATACTTCGCAATAATGCTGTCGATGGCGCCGTCTTCCTTGAGTTCCGCCAGCGCGCCGTTGACCTTGTCAAGCAGCTCGGTGTTGCCCTTCTTGACCGCCGCGGCGTAATCCTCAACGGTATACGCGGTGTCCAGAATCTTCAGGCCGGAATTCGCCGCGACAAAGCTCTTTGCGGGCTCATTGTCGATGACGACGCAGTCAACCTGGCCGTTCTTGAGCGCCGCAACCGCGAGCGCGCCGTTGTCATAGCGCTGCACCGCGTCCTCGCCGTAGCCGCCGTCCTCCGGATCAGAGGAACAATACAGATCGCCTGTGGTACCGGTCTGCACGCCAATCTTGAGCCCGGTCAGGTCAACCGATTTAACGGTGTTGCCCTGCCCATCCTTGGTCTCGTTGATCTTGACCTCGGTATTCTCCGGAACGATAACGACCTGTACGCCGGTCGCATAGGAATCGGTGAAGTCAACGCTCTGCTTGCGCTCGTCGTTTACCGTCATGCCCGCGAGGATGATGTCGCCCGCATCGGACTGCAAGCCGGCGATCAGGGACTCAAACGCCATATCGGTGATTTCGAGCTTCATGCCCAGCTTATCGGCAACCGCCTGTGCAATTTCCGCGTCAATGCCCGTGACCTCCCCGTCGTCGCCCACAAATTCATAGGGCGGGAACGCCGCGTTGGTCAGCATGCGGAGCGTGCCGCCATCCGCCTGAGTGTCGCCGGAAGCCGCCGGAGCGTCTGCGCCGCTGTTTGCCTCGTCGCCGGCGGATGTTCCGCCGCAGCCGGTGAGAGCCGCGCCCATCAGCATGGCGCCGGCCAGCAAAAGAGCCAACTTTTTCTTCATCAAAATTTTTCCTCCAAACCTTCTGTCGATTAGATAGCAAGTAATATTATACACTGAGACGCACAAAATGCAAGGTTTTTCTGCATGAAAAAGCGCCGTCCCCTCCTTTTATCTGGAAGAGACGGCCATTTTCTTAACGTTTTTCACTCGGCCCGCCGGTAGCCAGAACGCCCTCCTTCAGACTGTCCAGCGGAGACCAGTCTTTCACCGGGTTGCCTGCCGCCTTAATTTCCGTGAGATTTGTAAGGCCGGCGAGCGGCGTGATATCCGTGACCTGATTGTTTTCAAAATTGATCCGGGTGAGCTGCGTCAGACCCTTAACCGGGGACAGGTCGACGATGTCGTTCGTCTGGAGATAAAGCTCCTCCAGCCTGGACAGTCCGGCGATCACACTGATGTCCGTGATGTTGTTTTTGCTCAGGCCAAGCTGTTTGAGGTTTGTAAGGCCGGCGAGCGGCGTCAGGTCGGCAATGTCGTTGCCGCCGATGTTCAAAAAGGTCAGCGCTTTGAGAGAGGTCAGCGGCGTGATATCTTTTATGCGGTTGTCGCCCAGCACCAGAAAGGTCAGGTGCGGCGTGTATTGGAACGGCGTCAGGTCCTCAATGCGGTTGCCGTACACATTGAGCGAGGTTAGATTGGGCAGGTATTTGAGATCCTGGAGCGAGCGTACGCCGGAAAAGCCCGTGATATACTCGGTCGCGTCGAGTTCGGTAAGCCCCTCGGTTTCATAATAGTAGATGTCGTCCTCCGGCTTGGCGAGCGCGGCGCGGACAGCGGCTTCCATGTTGGAATCCGCCCAGCGGATTTTGGTCAGCGATTCAAAATGCTGCGCCACGGTATCAAATACCGCGTCGCGCACGGCCTCCCCGGTCATGAGCGTACCGAAGGCCGCGCCCGAGATCATGAGCAGCACCATCGCCGCCTTTGCAACGCCCACCGCCAGACTTCTGGTTCGGCGAACCCGCCGATCCCGGCGCACAGCGGCATGCACGCGCCGCTCGAACCGGTCGGAGAAGGCATAGAGCTTTTCCAGTTCCTCACGGGGCGGAACTCCCCCGATCTCCTTCTCCCAGTTTTCACGCACGGCATTTTTAATCAGCGTGTCAAACAGATCGTCATCCAGCCGGTCGTTATACATCCCGGTTCACCTCCTCCCGGAGCAGCCTCGCGAGCATCTTTTTGCCGCGGTACAGACGCACCTGTATATTTTTGAGCGATGTATCCAGCAGCTCGGCAATTTCTTTGTCGGAATACCCGCCGATATATTTGAGTTCAAAGGTGGACTGGTAGGTCGAGCCGAGCTGCGCGATCAGGCCGGTCAGCGTGTTATAATCCTCATGCTCAATCATGTACCGCGCCGGGCTGAAAGCCGGGTCGCTTTCACAGTCGAGCACCTCTTCCTCTATCGGCAGGGCGGCCCGGCGCTGCTCCTGCCGCAGCAGGTCAATCGCCTTGTTGCGTGAAATCACCACAATGAGCGCTTTGGTGCGTTCCGGCGACAGGCCCATGAAGCGGTCCATGCAGTCTATGATCTTGAGGAACGCGTTATGTACCGCATCCTCGGCCAACGGCTGGTTCTTAAGCACACGCATTGCGACGTGCAGCATTAAAAATCTATACTCTTCATAAAGCGCGGAAAAGCGCTGCCGTTCTTCCTCGGTCTCCAGCGCGGCCAAATAAATCAGCACGCGTTTCCCTCCCCTGCTTCGACGTTTCTTTCCTCATCATAGACGCAAACCCCAGCGCTGTCAAGTCAGCGCGGAAAGCGCCAGACCCTTGGCGCGCAGCAGGGTAATCAGCTGCGGCAAAAAGCCGTCCGCGCTGTAAGAATAGACGCGCACGCCGTCCGCCGTCGTTGCGAGGGTCAGGCGGCTGCGGTCGAGCGAAGGGTGGAAAAACAGGCTGACCAGCTGTCCCTGCGGCGTCCTCCGGATCGCGGCAAGCATTTCCTGCCCCCGCTCTTCCGACCTGACATAGTCCTGCGGCGTAGGCACATAAATCACCTGCTGTCCGGAGACGTTTTCGCGCTCCACCCTGCCGAACGGTTGCTTTTGTCTGTCCTGCTGGTAGATCACACGGAAATATTGCGCGGCAATGCGCTCCTGCGCGAGCGTGGACGCATAGTGCGGAAACTCGAACGCGTCCACCTGATAGCCGAGCGTATCCGCGATCGTCCGGATTTCTTCCATGCGGCGGCGCATTTCCGTGTCGTCAAACGGCGACGCCTCGCCGAACTCGGTGCCGTCCGCGCTGATTTCATCGCCGTGCTGGTGAGTCAGGCCATGCGCTACGAGTATGCCGCCGTGCCCGACCATATAATCGAGCGTGTACAGGAACTGTGCGTTGTAAAAGCTGTAATTACGCGTCAGGTCATTGATAATGCCCTCCTGTGGGTTGACATAAACCGGAATCCACGCGATATAATAGCTTGCCCCGTTACGGTACAAATAGTCCGCCTGCGCGCGCAGCTGCTCCAACCCTGTATCGTCGAAGCGTCCGCTGATGCCGTAATCCGCCACAATGTCCTCAAGCCGCAGATACGCTGCCCCTGCCGCCATTTCAGCAGGCGCGCGCCGCGGCATCGCGCGGCACAGCGTGATCTCCCGCGCATCCGTGTCAAAGACCGGCCACAGTCCGAGCGTTTCGGCCGCGTCGTTCAGCGAAATATAGGTTTCGCCGCCGATGGAGCACCAAGGCAGGCTGTGCTTCCATTCCGCCGGCGTCTCCTGCCGCGCAAGCGCCCGTGAAAACCCATCCCGCGCCACATATAGCCGGCCTCCCACAAAATAAGGCGACTCCTGCATGGCCAGCGGTGCGTTCTCGTAGCGGAAGTACGCGTCGGCGCGCACGGCATTCTCGGGTACGACCTCGCTTTGCAGCTTTTCCATCACGGCATCCGGCTCCGGTTCGGCCGCCATTGTCACATTGTGCAGTACGGATGTCAGTCCGGCAGCGCTCAGGACAATCACGCAAATCCACACGGCTGCATGCAGCAATCTGTTCCGTTTCATATGTCTTCCTCCTGTCTGTACCCTATGGACGGAGGGAAGCGGCACTTTTACTACAAATACAAAAAATTTTAAATAAAAAAGAAAAGCACTCCCTGTTATGGGAGTGCTTTTTTGTGAGGTCAGGAGAGCGCTTCCTCAATCGCCTGCTCGTCCGCGCGCATGGCGAGAATGGTCTTTTCCATCAGGTCGTCCAGCGTCCAGCCCAACATTTCCGCGCCGCGCTGAATGACCTCGCGCGAGCAGCCCGCTGCAAACTTTTTGTCCTTGTACTTCTTTTTCGCCGATTTGGTTTCCATGTCCTGCACGCTTTTGGATGGACGCATAAGCGCAGCCGCACCGATCAGCCCCGTCAGCTCGTCCGCCGCATAGAGCACCTTCTCCATCTCATGCTCAGGCTGCACATCCACCGTGATGCCGTAGCCGTGACTGACGACCGCATGAATCAACCGCTCGTCCAGCCCGTGTTCCCGCATGATTTCCGCCGTTTTAATGCAGTGTTCTTCCGGATACCGCTCAAAATCCAGATCGTGCAGCAGACCGACCAGCCCCCAGAAATCCGCCTCGTCAGCATAGCCCAGCTCCCGGGCGAAATACCGCATCACGCCTTCCACCGTCAGCGCGTGCCGCAGGTGAAATGGCTCCTCGTTGTATTCCTTCAGCAGCGCCCACGCCTGCTCCCTTGTCAGCTCCATTGCAGCCTTCCTCCTTTTTGCAACTGCCTTCATGATACCGCCGCACTTTCTGTTTGTCAACCGCCCATGCACAGGGTATAATGGAGGCACAGAACCCGGTTGTGCGCATGCTGGAGGCAGGAGGTGTTTTTGTGATCATCCGTAACGTGATGGCGTTT
>JBFWIM010000015.1:0-26385 GCA_050255995.1 Intestinibacillus sp. | reverse complement strand
CACTGACCGGCGGCGCAATTGTTGCGATGGCATTTGATGTCAGGCTGATAAATCCAAAAGCAGCTTGGCGGTTCTGCGGCGTGGTATAGCGGTGAGTCAGGGTATGATAGCCCATCCAATAACACCCCGAGCCAAACCCAACCAAAAGCGCAATCAGCACATAAAAATAACGCGCATTGGCCTGCAACGTGAGTAAGACGATATACGCGCCTATGTAAAACGCAATGCCCAGCTTCATTGAAAAAAGAACGTTGCGCCATTTGCTGGCATAAAGCGCAAGCGTAAATCCTGCACCCTCCAAAAGATATTTCAATAGATTATATTTTGCAACCAGAGAAAAGTCCTGTCCGCCGCTTTTAAATAAAAATACGCTGATAAAAACATCAGACAGTGTTGTTGCAAAAATAAAAAATATTTGTACAACCGAAAAGTTAAGGAGATTTTTTGAAAATCCCTCGGTGCCCAGCCTTAACAAAATACGGTTTCCAAGCCGTCTGAGCATGATACGGCCTCTCGCCAACTTGTGATTCATTGTCCCCGTTTCCCCGTATGGTGATATAACCCCCGGCATAAAATGAGACCGACAATCCTGTCGGTCTCATTATCAAAGCCGCTTACTTGCCTGCCTTAAAAAATGCGTTGAGCTTCGCAACCAGCTCGTCCGGATTTGTACCGTGAACGGCACATGCATCCTCAATGCTTTCACCCTGAGAAGAAGGGCAGCCCAGGCAATGCATGCCCATCTCCAGAAAATACTGCGCAGTCTTTAAATCAAGAGCAAGCACCTCTCCAATGGTGGTTTTCTTGGTGATCTCAGCCATGATGACCTCCTAAATATTTTATTCTTTTTCATTATACTGCCACAAAGCGTCGATTTCAATACCAACGTTTCATATATTCTGTGATTTTAACCATTTGGCATGTGCTGAAAACCTACAGACGTAAAAAAGATCCTGTTTCAAAAGAATACAGGATCTTTTTTGATTCACCTAGCGAAATTACTGAGTCTTCATCTTTGCAAAGCACTCGCTGCAATATACCGGGCGGTCAGACTTGGGCTCGAACGGAACCTTGGCTTCGCCGCCGCAGGAAGCGCAAGTCGCCGTAAAGTACTCACGGGGGCCACGAGCCGCATTCTTTCTTGCGTCACGGCAGGACTTGCAGCGCTGGGGCTCATTCATAAAGCCGCGCTCTGCGTAGAACTCCTGCTCACCTGCGGTGAATACGAACTCTGCGCCGCATTCCTTGCATACTAAAGTCTTGTCTTCGTACATGTTTTCTACCTCTCTTTGATACCATGGTTCGCTGCGGAACACTGAAATTATATTTGCGTACAGGAAAGACCTGTAATCGCCTAAGGATAAATGGCTGCCGATTTTCGCCTGATGCGTTGGATGGCATTGTCCACGGATTTGATGGGTCTATTCAGCAACGTCGCCATTTCCTCATTGGAATAGCCGTCTAAATAAAGCCTCAAAACCTTTGCCTCAAATGCAGACAATGAGCCAAGAAGTTTCTCTAGTCTCTCCTTCTGCTCCTCTATGCCGATCACCAGCGATTCGGGGTCAGAAATCGGTTCTACCACCGGCGTGTGTGGTTCCGCATTGTCGTCAAACAGAGGTTTCTCTATGGATATGGAGTGGTTTAACATCTCATGTTTCTGCGCGGCCGCTGCACGCACCGCAGAATAAATTCTGCGCGTAATACAAATCTTTGCAAAAGCTTCAAAGGGCACTAAACGGGCGCTGTCATATTCACGCACCGCACCCACTAAGCCAATCATGCCCTCTTGAATCAGGTCTTCCCCATCCGCACCAGCTAAAAAGTATGGACGCGCACAGGTCTTGACAAGCCGGGAATACCGATGCACAAGTAATTCCATCGCGTGGCCATCCCCGCTTTGGGCTGCTTTGCAAAGTGCCACGTCATCAGGCGCGCCGCTTTGCAGATCACAAGTATTATTTCCATATTTCATATTGTTATCATTATATAAGTTCGCCAACCTTCTGTCAAGAACTTTTTGTGGATTCTATTGTCTTTTTGTTTTAGCCGGGAAAACTTTTTGTGCGGATGTTACAATGCCGTATGCACATATGTGCACCCATCCAGCCTTCTTACTCCACGGTAACCGACTTCGCCAGATTGCGTGGTTTATCAACATCCAGGCCGAGCTGCACGGAAATATAATAGGCAAGCAGTTGTAACGGCACAATAGAGAGTGATGCGGAGAAGTCGCTTCGGCATTTCGGCAGCCGAATTACCTGCTGGCATGCGCTTGCATCGCCGTCAAAATCTTCCGTCGTAACCAGAATAACAGAAGCGCCACGCGATACAACTTCACGAATATTGGAAACGGTCTTTTCATAAAGCGCCGGCTGTGTTGCAAGCGCGATCACAAGTGTTCCCTCTTCGATGAGAGAAATGGTGCCGTGTTTTAATTCGCCGGCCGCATAGGCTTCACTGTGAATATAAGAAATCTCCTTTAGCTTGAGGGATGCTTCGAGCGCGGCAGCATAATCCAGATTGCGTCCCAGGAAGAAGACATGCGTACGGTTGGCATAAAGCGTTGCAAGGTATTGCATCTGCTCCTTGCACTTTAATACTTCCCGGATACGGTCTGGCAAGTTGAATAACTCGTTGCAAATCTCGTTTTCCTCTGTCTCACTGATTTTGCCACGCACCCGGGCCATTTTAGTGGCAATCAGGTAAAGCGCGGACAACCGCGCAGAATAGGCTTTCGTAGTCGCAACCGAAATTTCAGGGCCGGCCCAGGTGTAAAGAACTCCATCTGCCTCTCTTGCGATTGTCGAGGAAACAACATTGACAATCGCAATTGTAAACGCCCCCGCCGCCTTTGCCTGCCGCATGGCCGCCAGAGTGTCTGCGGTTTCGCCTGACTGGCTGATGACGATGCAAAGATCTTTATCGGTAATGATCGGGTTTTCATAACGAAACTCCGAGGCAACTGTCGCAGAACACCGGATACGGCACATCTCTTCAATCACGCGCTTGCCGACGATACCTGCATGCAGCGCGGAGCCACAGCCGATAATGTGGATGTATTCCACGTTGCGCAAACGTTCCTCTGTTAAACCGTTTTGCTCAAAACAGATGTGCCCATCCTGCACACGCGGACGAATCGTACCGCTGACAGCCTGCGGCTGCTCCATGATTTCCTTAATCATGAAATGCTCATAGCCGCTCTTTTCAGCAGCCGAAAGATCCCAGGTTACGGTCTGCACTTCCTTTTCGACCACGTCGCCGAACTCGTTTATGACGGTCACCTTGTCCGGACGGACGATTGCCACTTCATTGTCATCCAAAATAATGTATTTACGCGTGCGGGAAATAATCGCCGTGATGTCCGAAGCGATCATGTTTTCCCCCTCGCCCAAGCCGATGACCAGCGGATTATCACGTCTCGCCGCGACAATTTCTTCAGGGTTATCCATGCTGACAACACCGAGCGCATAGGAGCCACGCAGACGGCTGACCGCTTCCAGAACAGTCATCGCCAGATCCTCCTGCTTGCCTGTGTGCAAATAATCAATGAGGTGCGCGACTGTTTCGGTGTCGGTCTCGGAATGAAAAACATAGCCATGTGATTCCAAACGGTGACGAAGCTCAAGATAGTTTTCAATAATGCCGTTGTGCACAACGGCAATTTTATTTTCCTGACCGTCCTTGCCGCCCAGATGCGGATGGGAGTTGCGGTCGGACGGGCCGCCATGCGTTGCCCACCGTGTGTGTCCAATGCCGCAAGTGCACTCCAGTCCGCCCTCCGTCCGTATTTTGTCTTCAAGATTCTTAATCCGTCCGCGTGTCTTAATAACCTGCAAGCCATCCTGTGTAAATGCCGCAATGCCCGCGGAATCATAGCCTCGATATTCAAGACTGTATAGTCCCTTAATTAAAATCGGCAGCGCGCCTTCTCTGCCGGTAAATCCAACGATTCCACACATATATATCTTCCTCCGTGCGTTGTGTTTGGTTATACCCTGCTTTTGGGCATAAAAATAGTGCGTATTTGCAGCGCCTTTTTGTCCCCGAAATCGCTTCCGGGTTTTGAAGACCTGCTGACGACCAACCCACCGATGGCCGAAGGGCACCCGCCGATATTTTCGATGAACCCTTTCCTCGTCAACTGCGGTTCATGACGCCGCAGCTCTGGCGCTTTGTGTTATTCAGTTTAAAAAATGTGATCCACCTCCCAATATAGAAAAAGGAGCGACACGGTCTGACCCGCATGGCCATATTATGTCGCTCCATTGGTACGCTATGATGTTATCATTATACGATACTTTGGATGGTTTGCGCAACTGTTTTTGCGGTTTCCTCTACCAGTTTTGGGTCTTGTCCCTCAACCATAACACGAACCAGCGCTTCCGTGCCTGACGGGCGTACCAGAATGCGTCCCTCCCCGAGCACGCTCTCTGCTGCACGGACAGCCTCCTGCACTTCAGTACGGTCGGCTATATGCTTCTTCTGGCCATTAGGTACTTTGACATTGATCATAACCTGTGGGAACGGAACAACCTCCGCCGCGATTTCGGAGCATTTCTTGCCGCTGTCCTTTAAAATTTTCATAAACTGCACGGCGGTCAGTTCGCCGTCGCCCGTGGACGCATATTCGAGAAAAATGACATGGCCGGATTGCTCTCCGCCCAGAATGTAGCCGCCCTGAAGCATTTTTTCCAGGACATACCGATCTCCGACATTGGCACAGACAATATCCATTCCTTGTTTTTTTGCGTACGCATGTAAACCCATATTCGACAGAACGGTTGCGACAAAAGCGTTGCCGCGCAACTTGCCCTCCGCTTTCATACGCGCTGCACAGACCGCCATAATACGGTCGCCATCCAGCTCCTCACCGGTCTCATCTACAATAAGGCAACGGTCGGCATCGCCGTCAAAGGCCACGCCCAGATCAAAATTTCCTCCTTTGACGCGTTCCTTCAAGTTTGCAAGATGCGTGGACCCGCACTGGTCGTTGATATTGATACCATCCGGCTCATAGAAACGCACCTCCGCACTGCACTCAAGCTGCCGCAGCAGACGAATAATTGTGGTGGAGGAAGCGCCGTTTGCACAGTCTACCGCAACGCGCAGGCCGCTCAGATCTCCGTCGATCGTCTCACTGATATGATCGGTATATTCCACAACAGGGTCAATGGCGCTTTTCAGCACCCTACCAATTTTATCGTGACTAACGCAGGGAATTCCGGAGAAATCATCGATCAGGGCTTCTACCCGCTCCTCGATTTCGTCGGAAAGCTTATAGCCGCTCCCTGCAAAAATCTTGATGCCATTATATTCATAGGAGTTATGGCTCGCTGAAATCACGATGCCCGCATCCGCCTTGTGTTTAATCGTCAGATACGCAATGGCCGGCGTAGGAATCACGCCCAGCAGCTCCACATCCACACCAACAGAACAGATGCCGGCAACCAGCGCGTTTTCCAGCATATCGGAGGAAATGCGCGTGTCCTTGCCAATGAGCAGCTTTGCCTTGCCGCCACCCGTGTGCTCTTCCGCCAGAATATGCGCTGCGGCAGCGCCAATTTTAAAGGCGAGCAACGCATCCAGTTCAACATTTGCAACACCTCTGACGCCATCCGTACCAAAATATTTACCCAAAATTCCAACACCTTGCTTTCTTGCTATTAACGGCGCCATTTTCGCGCCCATGCATATTCATTATTATGCTTATGAAAACCGCTGTTGCCCGTCGGGGGGCTCGAGCTTCAGGTGCTCATAAGCCAGCAACGTCGCACAGCGCCCGCGCGGCGTACGGTTCAAAAAGCCGATTTGCATCAAATACGGCTCGTAAACGTCTTCAATTGTGATAGATTCCTCACCAATTGCTGCCGCAAGCGTTTCCAAGCCAACCGGCCCGCCGCCAAAATTGCCAATAATGCACTGCAGCATCCGCCGGTCGATACGGTCCAGACCGAGCGCGTCAATTTCCAGAGCATGGAGCGCCATATCGGCAAGCTCCCGCGTGATGACGCCGTTGCCGCAGACTTCGGCGAAGTCCCGCACGCGGCGCAAATACCGATTGGCAATACGCGGTGTCCCGCGGGAGCGGCGCGCAATCTCAAAGGAGCCGTCGCTGACTGTCGGCACGCCGAGTATCCCTGCGGAACGATCTACGATTTTCTGCAGCTCCTCTGGAGAATATAACTCCAGCCGCAGCATGACGCCGAAACGGTCACGCAACGGCGAGGTCATCTGCCCTGCGCGGGTCGTAGCACCGATGAGTGTAAAGCGCGGCAGATCCAAACGGATCGAGCGCGCGGACGGGCCCTTGCCGATAATGATGTCCAGCGCGTAATCCTCCATCGCGGGATACAGGATTTCCTCCACGCTGCGATTCAGACGATGAATCTCGTCGATGAACAGAATATCGTTTTCATTGAGATTTGTCAAGAGGGCAGCCAAATCTCCTGCCTTTTCGATTGCCGGACCGGATGTAATGCGGATGTTTACGCCCATTTCCATCGCGATGATACCTGCAAGGGTCGTTTTGCCCAGACCCGGAGGACCGTAAAGCAACGTATGATCGAGCGGTTCACTACGCTTTTTTGCGGCCTCGATAAAAATAGACAGATTTTCTTTGACCTTGTCCTGTCCGATATAATCCGACATCGCACGCGGACGCAGGGAGCCCTCGTTGTCGTCGTCATCCAGCTGGCGGCTGGAGACAATGCGTTCATCATCAGCCATGCCACCGGAAAATTCAATGCTCAATTTGTCACATCCTTACTGCGCCGCGAGCTTTTTTAAAGATTGCCGGATAATATCTTCGGCCTCCAGGCCTTCCAACACCAAACCTTCCAGGGAGCGCAGCGCCTCAGCTTGTGTATAACCAAGCACCATGAGTGCGGCGACGGCTTCCTGCGTATGGTTCACACCGTCACCTTTCCCGGGCAGTGTCAAAACGGGCGCAGCGGAGGAAGCCGGCTGCTCCATCTGCTCCTTGGCCATCTTGTCGCGCAGCTCCAGCACGATGCGCTGCGCAATTTTCCTACCAATGCCGGGCGCCTGTGTCAGAAGCTTTTCATCCCCTGTAATAATAGAAAGCGCCAATCTCGACGGCGGCGCCACGGAAAGGATCGCAAGCGCAGCCTTGGGACCGACACCTGAAATACCGATCAGCATTTTAAAGCATGAAAGCTCTTCCTGATCGGCAAACCCATATAAATCAAAAATATCTTCTCTGACGTAAAGGTATGTGTAAAGACGCGCCGGTTGTCCTGCCTTCAGCGCAGCGATTGTGTTTTGCGATGTATGGCAGGCATAGCCAACTCCACCGCAGTCAATCACAGCCAACCCTTGCTCCAAAACAGCAACCTTACCTTCTATGTAATAAAACATTATTTTCCCTCATAAAGTTGAGATTTGTGTGAATGTCCATGGCAAATGGCAAGTGCGAGTGCATCCGCAGCATCGTCCGGACGAGGCAGCTTGGAAAGCCCAAGCATCACGCGCGTCATTTCCATGACCTGCTTCTTTTCCGCCTTGCCATAGCCAACCACAGACTGTTTCACCTGCGACGGTGTGTAAGAGATTGGCTGCAGCCCCTTCTGCGCGAGTGCAAGTAAAATGACGCCGCGTGCCTGCGCAACCTGAATACCTGTAGTAATGTTAGTATTGAAAAACAGTTCTTCTACAGCCACCGCTTCCGGGTGGAACGTATCGACCAGCGTGTTTAGATCCTCATAAATTTCACACAGGCGGAGCGGCATTGGCAGTCCGGCGCCGGTGGTGATGGCGCCATACTGAATAGGAGTAAATTTATAGTGATCGTATTTTACCAGGCCATACCCAATTGTGCCGTAGCCGGGGTCGATTCCCATAATTATCATAATGCCAATACGGTTCCTTCTTTTCATTTTGCCGCTTGTTTTTTCATGTCCCTGCAAACGCACAGATAACAGACTTTTCGGATACGATATTATACCACACAAAACAGGCGGATTCAATATTCGGACAACAACGATACACTTTAAAAGGGCGGGAGTTCCCGCCCTTTTGGGTTATATTATTGTGCTTTTCGGATACGTTGGGCCGCAAGCAAAATACCGGCCTTGCCGGAAGCGTACGTCAGGCCGCCCTGCATGTAGCACACATACGGTTCCCGCATCGGCGCATCGGCCGATAATTCAATGGATGCGCCCTGTACAAATGCTCCGGCAGCCATAATGACCTGATCCTCATAGCCCGGCATATCCCATGGCTCAGGCGTGACAAAAGAGTCCACCGGCGCGCCCGCCTGAATCCCCTCACAAAAGCGGCGAAGCGGCTCGGGCGCGCCAAAGGCGATCGTCTGGATAATATCATAACGCGTTTCCTCCGCCTTCGGGCTGACCGCATAGCCCAACAGTTCCATGACCTTCGCACAGAAAATGGCGGTTTTCAGCGCCTGTGCCGTAATATGCGGCGCCATAAACAGGCCTTGATACAGCAGCCGGTTCTGCCCCATTGTGCATCCGCATTCACCGCCAATGCCAGGCGCTGTCAGTTTATATGCCGCATTTTCCACCAGGTCTGCCCGGCCTGCAATATAGCCGCCGGTTGGTGCAAGGCCGCCGCCCGGGTTTTTGATGAGCGAACCCGCAATCAAATCCGCGCCAATCTGAGTCGGTTCTATCGTTTCCACAAACTCGCCGTAGCAATTGTCCACCAAAATGGCCGCTCCACGGTTTACCCGGCGAACGGTATCACAGATCTCTCCAATTTGTGCGCAGGACAACGTCTGACGCACCGCGTAGCCCCGGCTGCGCTGAATAAACACCAGCTTGATCTGCGGATCTGCCACCGCCCGGGCAATGGACGGAAGATCCGGAAGTCCATCCACCAGATCCACCTGTTGATATCCGATGCCATAGCTTTTCATGCTGCCGCACATATCGCCTGTGATGGTATTTTGCAGAGTGTCATACGCCGGGCCTGTGACGGACAGTACAGTGTCCCCCGTTCTGACTGCGGAAAACATCGCACAGGAGAGCGCATGTGTACCATTGACAAAGCCGATACGCACGAGCGCCGCTTCGGTTCCGAAGATGTCCGCATAGATGCGGTCGAGCGTGTCGCGCCCATGATCATCATATCCATAACCGGTCGTGCCGGCGAACAGATTGTCTGAGACACGGTTTTTGCTGAACGCTGCAAGCACCTTTTCCGTGTTTTTATCACACACCTCGTCAATTCCTGCAAAAAAAGGCGCGATAAAGCGCTCGGCTTGTTTGCCGAGCGCATAAATCTCATCAGAGATGTCCAAATGATTTGCCATAGTTTCCTCTTTCCACTACACCAAGCTGCATTCCATCCGGAAATGCGGATAATCCTCTTCCAGAAATTCTTCCCCGACAGTAACGAAGCCGCACGCTTCATAAAAGCCTTTGGCCCGTTTCTGCGCGTCCAAAACCATCCGGACCGCACCCGCCCTTCGTGCTTCTTCCCGGCATGCATCAAGTACGGCACGGCCGTATCCGCCTCCGCGCGCGGACTTATGCAGGGCAAGCCTACCCAGGCGCATGATGGTTTTTTCGTCCCAAAAAATCCGCGCCGTGCCTGCGGGCTGACCGTTCAGATAAAGAACCACGTGGCGGCTTTTCCCGTCGATTTCGTCGAACTCCTCCTGAAACCCCTGCTCGTTCACAAAAACCTCCGCGCGAATGGTGCGAGCCTCTTGCGGCAGTTGGCCAAATGCAGACCAGACCAGTTCCATATTTTTATCATTCATAACTTTCGCTAATTTATTCCTTCCGTCTGATTGATTCCCTCCACCAGCGTACCATCAGGCAATGTGAATATTGAGGTGTCCGGCTCGCTTGTTGAGATTGACGTCATTCTGCACTGCCGGATCAAACGTTCGCCCTCGAATATATCCGCACGCTTGAGCAGACCAGTAACTGTGGAAATATAATATACGCTGCGGTGCGAGTCGTCATCCCTGGCGCCGACCACAATACAAAGCTCATAATCAAGGTTTGCGGAACCTATCTCGCTCAAAGTGTCCTTTGGGAGCGACACCACGGTCTCGTAAGTCGGCATCATACCGGCTGCATCGTCGGAAAACGAGCCGACCGCACCTTTATAGTAGGCACTGCTGCCGGTTTGCCACGCATAAACATTGTTGCCGCTGCGGATGGTGCTCCGCAATATGCCGCCGGATGCGCTCAGTTCATCCGTGCGGCACACGCCGTCCCGGACAGTCTGCCGCCGCGAAACCGTGCTGCTTTTCTGGCCATAGTATATCGTATTTTGAACGGTAAAACTGTAAGCGGAAGGCCGGGCAAGGGATGCAATTACTTGCTGGACGTTGTCAAGCGTAATTTTCACACCGTTTATGCCGTCATCCACCTGCTGTATCGGCGTATCGGCCACGGGCGTGCTTTCATCCTCGGAGGGAAGCACAATTTCGGTGCTTTCCGCGCGATAGGCACTGGTGGAGATATAAAAGCTGAGAAACAGCGTGCTCACCATGACCATCGCGCCGATTGATGCCAGCAAGGGCGTCGTCAGCTTGGGCTTCATGTTTCTCCCTCCTGCCTCAGATGATAACGCTTACGGGCAAAACGGTGCGGGACCATTCTCACGCAATCCAAAATACTGTTCAATCGCATGAACGATACGCTCCGACGTTTTACCGTCGCCATAGGGGTTGATGGCGTGCGCCATCGCGCCATATGCAGATGTATCCTCCAAAAGCTCGCGCGCCAACCGGACAATTTCCTCCTGATGTACGCCGGCCAGTTTGACCGTGCCTGCTTCAATTGCTTCCGGACGCTCGGTTTCCTTGCGGAGCACCAGCACGGGCTTGCCGAGCGACGGCGCCTCTTCCTGCAAGCCGCCGGAATCTGTCATGATCATGTAGCAACGCGCCATCAGGTTATGCATCTCGTCAACAGCCAGAGGTGCAATCAGGTGGACGCGCGTATTGCCGCCGAGATATTTTTCAGCGGTTTCACGTACATAGGGGCTAAGATGCACCGGATACACGAAATGGACATCCGGATAGCTTTCGGACAACTCGGCAATGGCACGGCAGATGTTTTCCATCGGTTCACCGTAATTCTCACGGCGATGAGCCGTGACCAGAACCACGCGGTTATTTGCAAAGTCCAGCACTCTCAGCTGCTCGTCGCGGAAGGTGAACGCATCACGCACCGTCATATGGATTGCGTCAACCACCGTGTTGCCGCACACCATCACACCATCACGGATATTCTCCTGCAGCAGATTTTCCCGGTTACGTGCAGTCGGTGCGAAATGCAGAGACGCGATCTGACCGGTCAGTCGACGATTCATCTCTTCCGGGAAGGGAGAGTATTTGTCATAGGTACGGAGCCCGGCCTCCACGTGCCCAACCGGAATCTTATGATAAAACGCCGCGAGTGCACCCGCAAACGTTGTGGATGTGTCGCCATGGACAAGTACCATGTCGGGCTGCGCCTGCTTCAGCACCTCGTCCAGACCATGCAGCGATTTCTCCGTGATCCGGGACAGCGTCTGGCTTGCTTCCATGATATCCAGATCATAATCTGGCCGGATGTTGAAAATCTCAAGCACTTGATCCAGCATCTGGCGATGCTGTGCCGTGACACAAACAACGCTTTCCGTATGTTCGCCCTGCTCCAGTGCGCGTACGAGCGGCGCCAGCTTGATCGCCTCAGGACGTGTACCGAATACAGTCATAACTTTAATCTTCTTCATTTGTTTCTTTATCCTTCCCTTCGGATTGAGGCGCGTTTTCTTTCTGGGACGCCACGTGATGACGCTCTCCGTGCGCGTTCATATGCTTGTCCACGCTCATCAGAATTTGCGCGCCCGCAGCAATCGCAATTATGACCGCAAGAACCAGCATCATCGCTTTGATTTCGCCGCGCGACGTCAATACGACAGCGGCAAGACCAAGGGTACCGCTTATTGCATATAAAATGGCGACGCTCTGCTTCTGGTTGAAACCCATATCCATTAATCTGTGATGAACATGTCCACGATCCGGGCTCATGGGGCTGCGGCCGGAAAGCACGCGGCGCGTGATGGCAAATGCGGTGTCAAAAATCGGCAGTCCAAGGATCAGGAACGGTACCGCAAATGAAATGACCGCATAAAATTTGAACATGCCCTGAATAGACATGGTAGCCAGCACAAACCCCAAAAAAGTGGAGCCCGTGTCGCCCATAAAAATCTTCGCCGGATTCAGGTTATACGGCATAAAGCCAATACAGGCGCCCGTCAGGGATGCCATCGTGACCGCTACCGCCAGATCATTCGTCAGCAGACCGACCGCCAGCATGGTCAGCGACGCAATGGACGACACGCCAACCGCGAGACCATCCAAACCATCGATCAGGTTGACGGCATTTGTGATACCAACAATCCAGATAATCGTCACCGGAATTGCAAAAATACCAAGATTAAAGTATGGCACGTCCGAAAACGGGTTTAAGTTGGTGAACATTTCGATTTTGAGCCCGCCGGCGCAGACCGGTATGGCCGCCGCAACGATCTGCACCGCAAACTTCAGTTTTGCCCCCAGCGCCATAATATCGTCAAAAATGCCAAGAACAACGATAATCGCAGCACCAAGCAGGATGCTCAAAAGCTGCTCGTTAAAGTCGGCAAAAATCAGCATCGCGCAGAGAAAAGCCAGAAAGATCGCCAGGCCGCCCATACGCGGTATCGGCACCTTATGCATGCGCCGGCCATCCTTCGGCACATCAATAGCGCCCACCTTGTGCGCAAAACGCTTCACAAACGGAGTTAAAATATAGGCCAGAACGCCCGCGGCGGCAAACGCCGCAATAATCGTCCCGATTACCTGATACTCAGACATAACTGCTACTACCTCTCCAAATCCACGCGCCGGTTCACAGACGCGCGGAGAATTTACCGTTTGACAAAGCCGACCTTGCGGTACACCTTGTCGAGCGTTCTGCGCGCCAGATAATTGGCCTTGGCTGCGCCTTCTTTATAGACGCTTTCCAGGTAGTCCTTGTTCCGCAGCAAATCCTCCGTTTTTTCGCGGATGGGCCGCAGCAGCTCCACTACCGCTTCGCCGACGGCGGGCTTGAAATCGCCGTATCCCTTCCCCGTGAATTCCTGCTCAACCTGCTCAGGTGTTTTGCCCGTCGCAAGCCCGTAGATGGTAATCAGGTTATTGACGCCGTCTTTCCCCTCCCCGCAACGCACACTGGTATCGGAATCGGTGACCGCGCGCTTAAACTTACGCATGATGTCCTCCGGCTGATCCATAAGCAGGATAAAGCTGTTCTGGTTTTCATCAGACTTGCTCATTTTACGGGCCGGATCCTGCAGGCTCATAATTTTTGCGCCTGTCTGCGGGATATACGGCTCCGGCATCACGAACGTATCGGAAAAGATGCCGTTAAAGCGTTGGGCAATGTTCCGCGCCAGTTCAACATGCTGCTTCTGGTCTACGCCGACCGGCACCATATCGGTCTGGTACAGCAGAATATCTGCCGCCATCAGCACCGGATAGGTGAACAATCCCGCGTTGACGTTATCCGTATGCTTGGCGGATTTGTCTTTGAACTGTGTCATGCGGGACAGCTCGCCGAACATGGTATAGCAGTTCAGCACCCAGGCCAGTTCTGCATGCGCAGGCACATGGCTCTGGATGAAAAGCGTGCTTTTTTCCGGGTCAAGCCCACAGGCGATATACTGTGCCAACACCTCCAGCGTTTGACGGCGTAACGTCGCGGGCTCCTGCCGCACCGTAATTGCGTGCATATCTACCACGCAGTAAATGCAATTATATTCCTCCTGCAGCGGACCGAAGTTGCGAATCGCGCCAAGATAATTGCCCAGTGTCAGTTTGCCGCTCGGCTGTACGCCGGAAAAAATTGTTTTCTTCTGTTCTACGGTGTTCTCGCTCATGCTTCTACTTCCTTTAAATAGTCTCGAATCACTTCACCCAAAATAGCGATGCCGGTTTCAATCTGCTCATCGGACGGCAGAGAGAAATTCAGACGGATGCCCGGGCATTTGATGGACTGATTCACTAAAAAAGATACGCCCGGTACCGCGGCGACTTTGCGTTCACCCGCACGTGCGCACAGTTCCAGTCCATCGCATCCGTCCGGAAGCTGCACCCAAAGGAACAGCCCGCCGTCCGGCCGCGTGGCGGCCACCCGCTTGTCAAAATGCCGATCAATTGCCGACAACATGACGTCACGCTTGTGTCGGTACAGCCTCCGTACCCCCTCAATGTGCGCATCCAGATCGTATCGTTTTAAGTACTCCGAAATCACCATTTGGAAGAACAGGTTGGAGTGAACATCGCTCGTCTGCTTCGCCACAACCATTTTTGCGATGATCTCGCGTGGAGCGCAGGCAAAGCCCATACGGATGCCCGGCGCGAGCACTTTCGAATAGGAGCCGGCATAAATTACCCGGCCACGCTCGTCCATACTTTTAATCGCACGCACGGGTTCCCCGGAATAGCGCAGCTCAAAATATGGATTATCCTCCAGAATCATAACATTATACTTTTCTGCAAGTGCAAGCATTTCGCGGCGACGCTCCATAGGCAGTGTCCTGCCGCTGGGATTTTGAAAAGTGGGAATGGTATAAATGAGTTTCACATTCGGCTGAGTTCTGAGCAGATTCTCAAGAATGTCCATCCGCATACCATGTTCGTCGGTCGGACAACCCACCAGACGCGCGTGATAGGAGCGAAACGCATTGAGCGCGCCGATAAAGCTTGGGTCTTCGCAAATCAGAGTGTCCCCCTCGTTGAGAAAAACCTTGGCCGCCAGCTCTAATGCCTGCTGGCCGCCGCTCGTAATAATAAGATCGTCGTTCTCCGAGCCGATTTGGTACTTTTCCCGCAGGCGTGCCGATGTTTGCTGACGCAGCGGCGTATAACCCTCGGTCATGCCATATTGCAGCGCCTCCCCTGCCTGGGTCCGGAACAGATCGGCCGCGATTTCGGCCATTTCGTCCGCCGGAAAGCTCTCGGGTGATGGGTTGCCGGCTGCAAAAGAAATGACCGTCGGATCCTGTGTCACCTTAAGAATCTCACGGATCGCAGAAGGCTTCAAGGAAGAGATTCGGTCAGAAAAGTGATATTGCATGGCTTCATTGCCCCTTCGATTCAGAATAATTGTCAGTTTAAATATACCTACCAGTTATCATAGCACAAAAGCCGGTCGCATGCAATCTTCCTTGCCTGTTTTCGGTAAAAACCTGCTGCATGGTTGACAACCCCTTTTTCCGCCCGGTATAGTTAAAGTATCAAAACGGAGCGGGGTGATTATGATGCCGCAATATCTTCTTGCCCTGGATCAGGGCACCACAAGTTCGAGGGCGATTCTATTTGACGAATATCAAAATGTGGTCGGCATGGCTCAAAAAGAACTGACACAAATCTATCCGCATGAAGGCTGGGTGGAACAAAATCCGATGGAGATCTATTCCTCACAGTATGCGGTCATGATGGAGGTGATCGCATCTAGCGGCATTCGAGTACAGGATCTGGCGGCCATCGGCATTACAAACCAGCGGGAAACCACGGTTGTGTGGGACAGGGATACCGGGCGGCCGGTTTACAATGCCATCGTATGGCAGTGCCGCCGTACAGCGCCTATCGTCGATGAACTGCGTGCCGCCGGGTTGGATAAGCATATCCGCAGGGTTACCGGACTGGTGCCGGACGCCTATTTTTCCGGAACCAAGATCAAGTGGATTCTTGACCAAGTCCCTGACGCAAGGGAACGCGCCGCGCGCGGAGAAATTCTGTTTGGCACTGTGGATTCCTGGCTTACCTGGAAACTGACGAGCGGTGCGGTGCATATCACCGACGTGACGAATGCATCGCGCACCATGCTGTTTGATATTCACAGGCTGGATTGGGATAACACTATGCTGCAGGGTCTGAATATTCCACGTGCCATGCTGCCCGAAGTGCGGTCCTCCAGTGAAATCTACGGATATGTAGATATCCAGAATGAGCGCATCCCGATCGCCGGCATTGCGGGTGATCAGCAGGCTGCTCTCTTCGGGCAGACGTGTTTCCACAAAGGAGATGCAAAGAACACCTATGGGACCGGCTGCTTCCTGCTGATGAACACCGGAGATATCCCCGTAGAAAGCCATAACGGTCTGCTTACTACCATTGCGGTCGGTCTCGGCGGCGCGGTGCAATATGCATTGGAGGGCAGCGTATTTGCAGGCGGCGCGGTCATCCAGTGGCTGCGGGATGAAATGCGCTTTCTCAGCGAGAGCAAGGATGCGGAATACTATGCGCGGAAGGTGCCGGACACCGGCGGTGTATACTTTGTCCCGGCGTTTACCGGTCTGGGCGCACCGTATTGGGATATGTACGCCCGCGGCTGCATGATCGGCCTGACGCGCGGTACGCGCCGGGAGCATATCATCCGTGCCGCACAGGAATCCATTGCATACCAAAGCTATGATCTGCTTACCGCCATGCAGCACGATACCGGTCTGCCGCTGCATGAGTTAAATGTGGACGGCGGTGCAAGCCGCGATGCATTCCTCATGCAGTTCCAGGCGGACATCGCGGAATGCGTCATCCATCGTCCGGCGATTCAAGAGACCACTGCGCTCGGCGCCGCGTATCTGGCGGGGCTTGCCATCGGGATCTGGAAGGACACGGAAGAATTAAAACGTCTTCGACAGACCAATACCGACTTCTTTCCGCAAATGTCTGATGAAGAGCGCAAGCGCCTGCTGAATGGCTGGCACAGAGCCGTAGGCCGCAGCCGGGATTGGGAACTGCACTGAAAATATGAATAAAAAGCGCTCAGGTTGGCCATCGTGCCGCCTGAGCGCTTTTCGGTTTCTAACGTTTCTTGTCTTTATGCATGTCCCACAAAACCCAGGCACCAATCAGCAGGGCTGCGGCAAACCCCAGCAGACCAAGCAAGGGAATTTCCAGAATTCGCGGTTTCATATCGGTCGTACAGAGCATACAGGAACCGATCAGTAAAGCCGCTGAAAAAATGCATTTAATGATCTTATTGACCATGCGATCAATAGAAGACAGCGGTTGCTCCGAACCGAGCAGTTCGAGGTTCAGCTTTGCCTGCCCGCGGATACCCATACGGAGCAGATCCGACATCTGTGCCGGAATATCTATCGCTTTTCTGCCGGATTCGTAAAGTCGCTGCGCGCCCACGCGCAGTTCATGCTTCAGGTCGAACTCCCGCAGCATTTCAGAGGAAAGACGGTTGGCCATGATCTGGATCAGGTTCACCTCCGGGCTGATAACCGCAAGAACGCCCTCCAAAGTAAGTACGCCCCGCCCCAGCATGGAAATCCCTTTCGGCATGGAGATGCGATGCCGTTTGGCCAGACTTAGAATTTCCTCCAAAATCTGCCCCAGATCCATGCCGCCAATCTCCAACTTCCCGTATTTCATTAAAAATTCATCGATATCATTATACAGCCGGGCATGGTCGATTTTAGCGGTATAAACACCGATGGTGAGCAGGATGCTTTTCAGTTCGTCCACGTCTCCACGCACCACGGCTTTGACCGCCGCGCGGAACAGCTCCTGGTCACGCGCCGACAAACGTCCCATCATGCCAAGGTCAATCCAAACAATCTTGCCTTCGCGGACCTTAATATTGCCGGGATGCGGATCGGCGTGAAAAAACCCGTCATCCACAATCTGCTTGATATAGTGATCGGCAAGCTTGAGCCCAATTTCCGTCAGGTCATATTCTTCCTCAAGAAGCGCAGGCAGATCATCAATCTGTATGCCGTCGATGTATTCCATGACAAGCACCTTCGCGGTGGTGTGACGATGCTCAATCTGCGGGCAGTCTACAAACGCTACGTCCCGATTGCGCTCGCGAAATTCTTCCGCGTTTTGCGCCTCAATCAGAAAATCCATTTCCTGCTGTGCAACCGCCCACATTTCATCGAGCACCATGTTGAGGTCGATCACGTCCCCTACTTCGGTTAAATTAAGCAACCGCGCCGCGCGATGCAGCAGCTGAATATCCCGTGACATCGTTTCCCGGATGCCCGGACGCTGAATTTTGACCACTACGCGCCGACCATCCCGAAGCACCGCCGCATGCGCTTGCGCGATAGAAGCAGAACCAATCGGCTGTTCTTCAAACACTGAAAAGATTGAAGAAAGCGTCGCCTTATACTCAGCTTCTACGACATTTTTTACATCTGTAAAATCAAAAGGCTTTACATCTGTTCTAAGCCGCGCCAACTCTTCACAGTAGGCATCCGGCAGCATATCGCGGCGCATTGACATAATCTGCCCCAGTTTTACAAAAGTAGGGCCCAAGTCCTCAATGATTGCACGCAGCTTCTGAGGGGAAAGCCCCCTGACGATGTCATGTCGCGCGAGGATGGCCAGGATCTCCCGCAGGCGGCCGCGGCTTTCCTGTGCATCATTCTTCGGCTCTGTCCGTGACATGCTGTTCCTTTGCGTCTAACTCTGCCAGTTTGCGCTTCAGATCCTCGCGCTCTTCCCTGGACATTGCTTCCACGTTAACAGAGGCCATAGAGGCGCTGAATTCCGCCCGCTTCTCCTGGACAGTCTCTTTAATCTTGTGCTTCAGCTCCTCGTTGAGCGCTTTTCCCTGTTCAATGGTCAGTTCTCCACGCTTGACAAGTTCTTTGACCACTTCTTCTGATTTTTCAGCAGTGACTGCAACTGCGCCAATTCCGGCCAACAGGATTTTTCTCAAATCATTTCCCAGTTCAGCAAACATAACAATAGCCTCCTTATACGTTGTAGCGCCATTTTCTTTTCTTATCATAGCACGTTTCCTGTAAAAAGCAAAGTGTGAAATCTTTTACAACTTAAAAAATGCCTGCAATAAAACAAAACGGGACAGAAGCATTCTGTCCCGTTTTGTTTTGATCATACAAGGAATGTGAAATTTTCCACATCAAACAAGCCCTTCGGCGTCAGGCGGATGGCCGGAATAACCGGCAGCGCCAAAAAAGACAGCGTGATAAATGGCTCCACACCTTCCGGCACGCCCATGGCGCGCGCAATCCGTATCATATCCTGCAGTGTGCGCTCGACTTCCTCGTATGGCTGGTCGCTGATCAGGCCGAGCACGGACAGGCTCAGTGTAGCCTGCACCTTTCCCCGCGAGACGATGGTATAACCGCCGCCTGCACGCACCAGCTCCTGTACGGCCAGCAGCATATCGTCATCGTTGTCTCCTGCAACCAGCAGGTTATGCGAATCATGCGATACGGTTGTGGCAATTGCGCCACCTTGCAGGCCGTATCCCAAAATCGGTGCAACGCCAACTGCACCGGTCGCATGGTGCCGCTCCACGACAGCAAGCTTATTGAACCCCTGCTCCGGCACAAACAAACCGTTCTGTGCAGGTAATTTCAGGTGCAGGTGCCGGGTTGCGAGCTGTCCGGAAATCAGGCCAATAACGTCCTGCTCCCCTTCAGACGCCTTGAGGCGGAACACATCCGTCCCCATTGGCGCAACGTGTACGGTATGCCGAAGCGGGCTGTTTTCCGCCAACACAGGCGCCGTGGCGTGCCAATCCGCAATGTCTGTGCCCTTGTGGTATACTGCAGTAATTTCCACACGTTCCAGATCACGTACTACTACCAGGTCCGCTTGATACCCGGGTGCGATTGCCCCCAGATTGTGCCGGCCATAACAACGCGCGGTGTTAATCGATGCCATTGCGTATGCCTTTACGGGCGAAAGGCCAAGCGCAATCGCCCGGCGGATACAGTGATCAATATGTCCCTGCCGGCGGATGTCCTCAATGTGTGCGTCGTCCGTGCAGAAGGAGAAGCCTGCCGTGTCCATGCCGCTCTCCACAAGCCCTTTCACCAGCGCTTCAAGGTTTTTCCCCGCGCTGCCCTCCCGCACATGGATATGCATACCCATGCGCCGCTTTTCCAGGGCTTCTTCAAAGGTCATACATTCGTGATCTGTATGAATGCCTGCAAGCGCGTAAGCCGAAAGCACACCTCCAGTCAGGCCCGGAGCATGACCGTCCCTCGGCCGCTCCTCAAATTGCGCAAGTTTGGCCATCATGCCGGGTTCTCCGTTCACAACAGAAACATAGTCCATGACTTCGCCGAGACCCAATACCCGCTCGCTGCTCTTATACCTTCCCATTTCTGCCGCGTCAAATACGCAGCCGGACATTTCAAACGGCGTTGCCGGGACGCAGGATGGCAACATGAAATAGACGTTCGCGGGCACGTCGCGCGTCCCGTCTATAAAATAGCGGATGCCTTCCCATCCCATGACATTTGCCGCTTCGTGTGGGTCAGCGATGTACGTTGTCGTACCGCGTGGTACACTGCTCTCCATCAGAAACGGCGGCGTGACCATGGTAGATTCCAAATGCAGGTGCGCGTCCATGAAACCGGGCGCCACAAACTGGCCTGCAAGGTCGAGTTCCTGCTTTCCATGATAGCCTTCACCCACGCCGACGATCATACCCTCGCAGACTGCAATATCGCCGGCAAGGATCTCGCCGGTAAATACATTTAAAATCCGGCCGTTTTTAAACACCGTTTCCGCCGGCTCCTCCCCAAGAGCGGCACGCGCCATTGCCGGATAGGTCTGATAATTCAATCTGATTTTCCTTTCTTGATCTCGTTAAAAAAATCCTTTAAGCGCTCTTTTTCTTCTTTTGGCAGCGCGGTTTTTGGAATTCCCCGCACGGCACCCTCCAAAGCGCGCAGACGATGCAGGCAGGCGGACGGGTCACGCGCCAGAATGCGCAGCCAAGCCTGCTCGCTCCCGACTTCCCGCAATTGCGCGGCTGTTTCGATCCCAACTTCACACAGCTGCTGTTCCAGCTCTTTGCCAATGTTGGGCAAATGAGAAAGTTCTCCCATTGGTCAGTCCCTCACGCCCGCGGCAAAAGTGCTTGCCAGCCACTCGCTCGCAAGAACAAACCACTTGGCAACATGCGCATCCGGCACACGGCCGTTTGCAACATCACTCGTATCCGCGGTGGCAAGGGAGAGGCCGTGAACGCCATGCTGGAACAGATGCAGCTCATGGGGAATCCCCGCCCCCATCAGCGCACGGCAAAGAAGCAAAGCATTCTGTACCGGCACCTCTTCGTCGTCCATGGTGTGCCACAGGAATGTGGGCGGCATCTGCTCGGTGACCATGGTTTCCAGTGAAAATTTCTGCTGCGCCGCCGCATCTGCACCGGCTAAATTCACGAAGCTTCTCCGATTGGCGTACTTGCCCGCTGTCACAACCGGATAGGAAAGGATCAACGCATTCGGGCGCCGCTCCTCCGCCTTGGAGGCCGTAAATAAATCATCGTTTGACCAGAGGGCGCCGAGCGTCCCCGCAAGATGTCCTCCAGCGGAAAAGCCGCAAACCGCAATCTTCCCGGGATGCAGCCCCCATTTTGCGGCGTTGCGGCGAAGCTCCGCCACGGCCCATGCCAGCTGCCGTACCGGTTCCAGTCCAAGAGGAGGCTCTGCGCAGTCATACCAAAGCACAAACGCATGATATCCTGCGCGGTTGAATGCTGCGGCAACCGGGTCAGCTTCCCGCGTTGAGCAAAATTCATACCCGCCGCCGGGACAGATCACTACGCTTCCACGCGCCACTCCGGGCTCGATCAAAAAGCAATCCAGTTTTGCATTGCCGAGCGGGCAGTCCAATCTCTCCATTTTCCGCTGATCCATAAATGTCTCCTCCTGTTGTCTTTTTAAAATGCGGTTTTATAGAATCGTACAGACCGTGTGTGCCAGAAGGGCGGCCGCACGCTCCACATCACTGACAGAGCACATTTCACTGGGAGAATGGATATAACGTGTCGCGATACTGACCGCGCCGGAGGGCACGCCGTTGCGGCTTCGCTGCAGCGCAGCCGTGTCCGTACCGCCAAACCGCATAATTTCCTGCTGCACTGGTATCGCCAACTCCTCCGCGGCATGCTCCAATGCCTCGCGTACCGCGGGCGTGCACAGAACCGAACTATCCATGACTTTGACCGCCGGTCCCTTGCCCATATGCACCGCCATCGGATATTTCTGTTCCGGCAGATCACCGGTGTCGGTTACGTCCACGGCAATGGCGTAATCCGGCTGAATGGCAAAAGCCGCCGTACCCGCCCCGCGCAGACCAACCTCCTCCTGCGCTGTAAACACAAAGTAGAGGTCGTTTTCGGTCTCGACAAGCTGCTCCATTGCAAGCAGCAGTGCAACACAGCCGATGCGGTCATCCAGATAAGGGCCGCAGATTGCATCCCCCTGCTCGAAACAGGGCGCCTCGTAAACAGCAAAATCGCCCACCCGCACCAGTTTTTCGGCTTCTTCCCTGCAGACCGCGCCGACGTCAATAAACAGGTTTTCCAATGCAAGATCCTTAAATGGCGTCTTTTCTTCGTAAGAGATTACGCCCCGCGTACCGTTTGCAAAACGCACCTGGATATTGAGAAGATCGCCCTTGAATATACCGCCTACCGTTGAGAATCGAATGAATCCCCTGTCATCAATATAGGTCGCCACGACGCCGATGCTGTCCATATGCGCCGCTAACAGGATTTTACGCCCGCTTCCCTTCTTGCGGCAGATCAGATTGCCCATTGTATCGGTGGTGATTTTGTCCGCATGGGGTTCGGCAAGCGCCGCAATGACCTCGCGCACCCCGTTTTCACGTCCGGAGGGGCCGAACGCGCCGCCCACTTTTTCGAAATACTCAAAAACCTTAGACATCGTCTTGTTCTCCAATCTCCTCTAAAAATGCGCGTGAAAGTGTCAGTACGCTTTCCATATCCTCCAGCGAGCCTACGCAGGCAGGGGAATGGATATACCGCGTGGGCAGCGCAACTGCACACACCCGTACGCCGGCGCGGCTTTGATGAATCCGTCCAGCATCTGTGCCGCCCGCGACCATATGCTTGGTCTGCCATTTGATACCGCGTTTCTCAGCCGCGTCCCGCATAAGCGAAAACAGCGCCGCGTCATAAATTGTGCCGCGATCCATAAACGGTACAACCGCGCCGCCGCGCACAGCGCATACTTTTTTATGCTCCGGCACATCGGCAAGATCGGCTGCGGTGGTGCTCTCTACAACCAGGCACAGGTCCGGCTTGATCCGGTAGGCTGCGGTTGCCGCACCGCGCGTACCCACTTCCTCCTGCACGGTAAAGCAAAACCAGGTATCGACCGGAGGCTGCTCCCGCAGGATCGTGAGCAATACAGCGCACCCAAGCCGGTCGTCCAGCGCTCTGGATTTGATCAATCCGTCGCCGAACTCGACAAAGCCGGAATCAAACACGCCATAGTCCCCCAGGCCGACCTTGCTCTCGGCGGCTGCTTTGCTTGCTGCGCCGATGTCAATATACAGATCATCTGTTTTAGGCATGGTGCGGCGTTCGGCCGCGCGGGTCAGATGCACTGCCTTGATTCCCACCACGCCGCGCGTTTCTCCAAACAGCACCCGCCGTCCGATTGCGACACGAGGATCCACACCGCCTACAAACCCGAATTTCAGCATCCCGTCTTCCGTGATGCGCTTGACAATGAAGCCAACCTCATCCATATGGGCAGCGAGCATGACCACCTTATCCATGCTCTTTTTGCCCTTGCGAAAAACCATCAGGTTCCCCATGGCGTCGGTAAGAATTTCATCCGCATAAGGCGCTGCCTGTTCACGGATATATTCCCGCACCTTATCCTCTTCGCCGGAGGGGCCGGGCAAACCGCAAAGGGATTTCAATACATCCAGCATTACACGCGCACCTCCCCATCAAAATTTCGGATATAATGATGCAGCAGATCGGATACTGCATCCAGGTCGGAAAGGCAAATGCTTTCGATCGGCGTATGCATATAACGCAACGGAATGGAGAGCAGCGCCTGGGCAGTGCCATAGGCCGCAATCTGCATCGCCCAGGCATTTGTACCTGTGTGCCCTTCCATAACCTCCCGCTGATAGCTGATGCCCTCTGCTCTGGCTGTTTTGATAAGCGCGCGCGTGAGCCGGGTGTTGAGATTCGGCCCCATGCCGATCAGTACACCGCCGCCATATTCAAAAGTTTTTTCCGAGGGCGCATCCGGCGTTTTTGCATGGCTGACGTCGACCGCAATCGCATAATCCGGGCGGATGCGATAGGTGCTGATACCCGCGCCAAGACTGGTGGTTTCCTCCTGTACGCTGATAAGCACTGCCACATCGACCGAAAGTGTTTCGGCCTTTAACTTTTCCATCGCCTGTACAATAGCGATGATGCCAGCACGGTCATCCAGACATTTGCCGGTGATGTTTCCGGGAGACAACTGACACATCGGCTCCGCAAAAACAGCAGGCGTACCAATTTTAATACGGGATTTTGCTTCGATCAGTCCAGTGTCAATCAACATTTCATGGATCGGCACGGCCTTGTCCTGTTCCCCAGCCTTCAATAAGTGCGGCGGCATGCAGGAAATAATACCATAGAGCGGCTCCTCCGCCAGAATGGTTACCTCGCAGCCGAGGAGCATCCTGGGATCCACGCCGCCAACCTCGGCAAAGCGCAGAAACCCATCATCCAAAACCTCCGTGACGACGAATCCGATCTGATCGAGATGTGCGTCCAGCAGTATTGTCTTCGCATCCTTTTTGCCGCAGCGCCGCACACCGATCACGCTGCCGAAGGCATCGATTTCCACACTGTCGCAATACGGCGTCAGCAATTCGGCCACGATGGTCGCGCCGTGCTTTTCAAACCCGCTTACCGCCGCCGTTTCACACAGCTGCGTCAGCGCCTTTACACTATCCAAAAACAAGCCCTCCTGTTGCCTTTCTTTTACTGTTCAACTTTATTATAACCGCTTCGCCTTTTTGTTACAACTGTTCTCTTGCGGCGGCGGGCAACATCTGCTAAACTAACGATTATGATGAGAACGATCGTATATACCATTTCACCAAGCGACCACGGGCAGACTGTCGAACAGTATTTGCGCCGCCGCGGCATATCGCATGCGCTGCTGGTACAGCTCAAGCGTTTTCCTGACGGCCTGCTGCTGAACGGCGCGCCGGTTCGCACCATAGACCGGCTGGCGGCGAACACCCGTTTGGAAATCACGCTCCGAGAAACCGACACAAGTACGCACATTGCACCGGTTGACCTGCCGCTTTTCATCGTTTACGAAGACGAGGACCTGTTCGTCGTGGATAAACCTGCCG
Source organism: Intestinibacillus sp. (assembly GCA_050255995.1). Classification (GTDB taxonomy): domain Bacteria; phylum Bacillota; class Clostridia; order Oscillospirales; family Butyricicoccaceae; genus Intestinibacillus. Next base: position 1,220 of record JBFWIM010000015.1, on the reverse strand, counting down.
GGATGCCTGTGCATCCATCGCAGGGAAACCGTGAAAACGCCTTGGCGAATGCGCTCGCGGCACTTTATAAAAACCGCGGAGATCCCTTTGTATTCCGTGCGATTGGACGTCTGGACAAAAACACATCCGGTCTGGTTTTGCTTGCTAAAAATGCATTTTCCGGCTGCCTACTGTCTCAAATGCTGCAAAAACGGATTGTCAGACGCGAATATCTGGCGATCTGTCAGGGGCTCCTGCCGCCGGACGGCACAATTGATGCACCAATTGCCCGCTCGCGCGGCTCCACACTCCTGCGAGAGGTGCGTAAGGACGGCGACCGTGCGGTAACCCATTTTCAACGGCTATCCTTCTGCAACGGCCTCTCTCTTGCCCGTGTATGGCTGGATACCGGCAGAACCCATCAGATTCGCGTGCATATGGCACACATTGGCCATCCGCTGCCCGGCGACTTCCTGTATTGCCCCGATTTTTCGCAAATCAACCGCCATGCACTGCATGCGGCCAGCCTGCGCTTTCCCCAGCCGATTACAGGAAAGCCGCTATGCTTCACATCGCCGCTTCCGGAAGATATGGTTCCGCTCATAAGAGACGAACAGACCCGACGCGCCTGAAGGCCGCCGGGTCTGTTTATTTTCTCATATAACGGCGAATTGTGCGCCAGTTCGGATAAAATCCGTCCATCAGCGTCCAGAAAGCCTGACTGTGATTGGGAACCAGAAAATGTGTCAATTCATGTACCACAACATAGCCCAGCCACTCCGGCGGTTCGTGCACAAGCTGCTCGTTCACACAAATCCGCCGCGTTTTCAGGCTGCAGCTGCCCCAGCGTGTCTTCATCTTTCGGATATGGTAAGACGAAGCCCGCTGTCCGACAACCAGCTCCCACCGTTTACAGACATCCTGTAGCGCTATCGTCAGCTGTGCGCGAAACCAACTTTCGAGCGCCGCGCGGCATGCGGCCGGTCCATCCTGTGCGGGGACAAAAAGCCGAAGCGCATCATCCTCCCGGACAACCGCCGGCCCGCTCTGTGCCGGCTCGATTTGCAGCTGTATGGGCTGTCCCCATAAGCGCAGCACGGTACCGGTTTGCAGATTGGTATCAACCGGACAGGTATGCTTGATTTTTTCACGCTGCTGCGCAATCCATCTCAAATTCTCCCTGGCAAACCGCTCTGCCTCGACATAAGTGACGCGCAGGGGAACGCTCATCCAGACGCGCT
>JBFWIM010000014.1:10131-27063 GCA_050255995.1 Intestinibacillus sp. | reverse complement strand
GAGAGGCGGGATATGAGCCGAAAACTTGCGGGAGTCGCCGCATTGCTGATGGCGGCGGTTCTGCTGCCGACACAGGTGGCAGCGCTGAACGGCGTAGTCACGGACAGTCCGGCCATCGGCGCGGGTACCGCCAGACTGGTCTATATCACGATGGACGGAAACCGCACCGCGGATGTTGTGCTTGCGAACAGCAGTGTACATTCCACGGGCGCGGCGGATTCTCTCATAAACCGTATAACATGGGACGGAAATTCCAGTATTGTGGCAGCGGTCAACGGCGGCTTTTTCAATGCCTATTACAACATCGGCGCAACGCTCAGCTTTCCGAATAACTGCCCGCGCATTTATTCAACGGTTGTAAAGGATGGCGTTCTGGTGAACGGCGTTGGTGAGACCAATATGCTCGGTGTCACCTGGGACGGCAAGCCCTATATCGACCGGGTCAGGTATCAGGCCACGATCCAGATCAACGGCACGGTAGATGTCGGGCTGTGGGCGGTCAATAATCTTTACAGCGATGCCAAATGCATTTCGCTCTTCACGCCGGAATTCACGCTGCCGGTACAAACGCCGCAGGGCAGCAAAGTGCTGACGATTCGCAATGGGAAAATTGCGGCGGTTGCGAGCGGTGGGGGCAGCTATCTGGTGGCACAGGGCACAAGCCTGCTGGTTTACAATGCACAGGCGGTGACGGACGCGCAGAAGTGGAACCAGTTCCCGGCGGTCGGGGATTCCGCAGCGGTTACAACAATCGCGGCCGCATGCAAGCGCGCAGCCGATCTGGCACAGTGGAACAACATGAAGACCGTAATCGCAGGCGGCCGTATGCTGGTGCAGAATACATATGCTGTGGTGCAGGATACAAGCTATAATGCAGAATTTGATAGCGATCCCAAGCAGGCGGCCGGGTATTCTTCTGCGCGTGCGTTTGCCGCGGTGATGGAGGATGGGCGGTTGGTGCTCGGTTCTGCGAACGCTTCCATGAGCCAGATCGCCGCATATCTGAAGGCCGCGGGTGCGGTCGATGCGATCAGTCTGGACGGCGGCGCGTCGACGATGCTGTATGTAAGCGGCACGGGCTATCTGACGCAGGCGGGACGGCAGCTCGCAAGCGCCTTTGTGATTGTGGATGAAAAAACACGAGAGACCAGACCGACGGCACAGCAGGCGGCGGGCAGCACGACTTCCACTACGGGCGTCAGCGCGAACACCCCATTCTCCTGGGCGGTGGAGGCTGTTGCGCGCTCCAAAACGCTTGGCTTGGTGCCGGACTGGATGCAGTACAGTTACCGCAACAACCTGACGCGCCGGGAGTTCTGTGTGCTGATTAAGGAACTATTGGAAAAGAAAAGCGGAAAGAGCATTGACGCGCTACGGCTTGAGAAAAATGTGAAGCTGGCAGACGCGTTCTCTGATACGGACGACTGGTATGTCCGGGAGTGCGCTTCTTTCGGCATTGTGACCGGCTACAACGGCAAATTCAGTCCCGCAGGCAGCCTGACCCGCCAGGAGGCGGCAACGATTCTCCGGCGTGCGGCAGAGGCGCTCGGCGCGACAGCGCAGGGTAACGGCAAAGCCTTTTCCGACGCTGCCAAAATCGAGTCGTGGGCGGCCCCGGCGGTCGCATTTGTCACGGCAAACGGCATCATGAACGGTGAAGGCGAAATGTTCAATCCGTTGGGTACCTATACGCGCGAGCAGGCGTATATCACCATGGTCAATGCGTACGACCGGCTATAAGATCACCCCTGAGGGGCCGGCGAAAAGCCGGCCCCTTTTTGCCGTACGTACGCGCCCCGGATTATGTTATACTTTACCCGCCCGGCGGCCTTGTGGTATACTGGAGGACGGGAGAATTGGTGCTTATGAAGATTGATCTTATACTCAGAAAGTTGCTCAGCGTGCTTTCTCATGTTGTGCTGATACTTTTTTTGCTCAGCAATATTTATGCGGAGCACAGCGGGCAGTATCTTGTCACGGTGGGGAACAAGCTGGCGTTTGCGGCAGGCTTTGTCGGGCTTTGGACGCTTGCGACCTATATCGGCGCGCCGCCGCAGGAGAATGAAGAAGCCCGCCGCCGGCGGCTGCAACGGTATCTGCGGGGCTTGTTCTGCTATTACCTCTGGATTCTTTGCAATATGCTGTTTTTCGATGCGGTGTTCGGACGTTCCCACGGTACGGCCGTGCCGCACATGAACTTTTATGAAGCCGACATCAATTTACAGCCCCTGAAGACCATCTGCAATTATCTGCGCGCCTATGCGCACGGCCGCATCAACGGCCATATTGTTGCGATTAATCTGGTCGGCAACCTTGCGGCCTTTGCGCCCATGGGATTTTTCCTGCCGGCTCTGTGCCGGCCGATGCGGAATGTCTTCCTGTTTTTACTCAGTATCATCGCGATGGTCTGCTTGGTCGAGGCCACGCAGATTGCGACCATGACCGGCAGCTGCGATATTGACGACCTTATTTTAAACACTGCGGGCGCACTGCTGATCTGGTTGATTGTGCAGCTGCCCTTCATCCGAAAACGTGCTTACCGCGTGGCGCCGCCAACACCAGGAAAGGGGAAAAAGCAATGAAAAAAACCGTGCTGATCGTGGGACTGGGCCTGATTGGCGGTTCCATGGCAAAGGCCATCCGGGCGAACACCGACTGCCGCATACTGGGCTATGATATTTCTGAAAAAGTGCTGTCGGACGCGCGCTTTCTGGGTGACATCGACGATATTGCGGATAAGGACAGCGTGTCTGAAGCGGATATCGTACTGGTGGGGCTGTACCCGGTGCCGGCGGTCGAGTATATCCTGGCCAATCTCGGCCGTATGAAAAAAGGCTGCATCGTTGTGGATTTATGCGGCGTCAAACAGTACGTGTGCGACCTTGTCATTGCGGAAGCGTGTGCGCACGGCGTGCAGTTCATCGGCGGGCATCCAATGTCCGGGCGTGAATTTTCGGGCTTTGAGTATGCGCAGGCCGATCTGTTTCAGGGGGCTTCCATGATCCTTGTGCCGAACGAGAGCGCAACGGAGGACGCCCTTGCGGAGATGGAGTGTTTCTTCGGAACGCTGGGCTTCGGGCGCGTGGTGCGCACCACGGCCGAACAGCATGACCATATGATTGCCTTCACCTCCCAACTGGCACATGTGGTGTCGAGTGCCTATATCAAGAGCCCGGAGGCGCTGCTGCACAGCGGCTACTCGGCGGGCAGCTACAAGGATCTGACACGGGTGGCGCGGCTCAACGAGCAGATGTGGACCGAACTGTTCCTGCGGAACGCGAGGCCGCTGGTGCGGGAAATCGATGAGATCATACTGCACCTTCAGGAATACCGCGACGCGATTGTATCCGGGCGTGAGGATGAACTGAAACGCCTGCTCAAAGAGGGCCGCGAGCGCAAGGAGCGCCTGGGATGACGACCTGCTGAAACTGCATTATGAAGTAACAAAAGCCGCAGGGCTGGCGTCTGTAAAGAACAGGCGGCAGACCCTGCGGCTTTTTGTTGGCGGCGGTCTTGCGTGCGGGCAGCGTGCGGTAAGATGCGGATATTTGACGATACGGACGCATAGGATGTTAACAGCCGAAAAGTAAGGAGGAATATATTATGCCGACGACACAGCCGCTTGGCGAGAATGGATATTTACAAGTGCGGGTGAATACCGCTTCGGGCGCGCTGACGGTACCCGGCGCTACGGTTATTATTTCCACTCGTCGTGCGGATGGCGAGGCAGGCACTGTGCTGTACAGCACCATAACAGACGAGAGCGGACTGACCCCTAAATTCTCCCTTTCCGCACCGCCGGCATCCTTCTCCAACACGCCGGATGGGCCCGCCCCTTACCTGGAGTACGAGGTGCGGGTGGAAAAGCCCATGTATTTCCCCATGATATATGAAGGGGTGCCGATTTTTGAGAAGATAACAACGGAGCAGCCGGTACAGCTCTTGCCCGTCCCGGAAGGGATGAGCAATCCAAAGCCGAGGGTATTCCCAGCCTATTCTGACAGGCAGTGAGGGGGGACGCGCCATGCAAACCGCGAGAACACCGGTTATACCGGACTATATTACCGTGCATCTGGGAGATCCGAATGACCCCTCGGCACCAAATGTCAGAGTCAGCTTCCCGGACTACATCAAAAATGTCGCATCCAGTGAGCTGTATCCCACCTGGCCAGAAAATGCGCTCCGCGCGAACATTTACGCACAGATTTCCTTTGCGCTCAATCGCGTCTATACCGAATGGTACCGGAGCCGCGGCTTTGATTTTGACATCACCAACTCCACGAGATATGACCAGGCTTTTGTGCAGGGTCGCGAAATTTTTGAGAACATCGGTCAGCTTGTCGATGAGATGTTCCGGGATTATCTGGCGCGCCCGGGCAGCGTGGTGCCGTTGTTCGCGCAATTCTGCGACGGCGTAAGGGTACAGTGCGAAGGGCTGAGCCAGTGGGGCAGCGTCGCGTTGGCCGAGCAGGGCATGACGCCGTATGAGATTTTGACACACTATTATGGGCCGGATCTGAATATCATCCGCAATGCGCCGGTGTCGCCCAATATTCCGTCCTATCCGGGTCAGCCGCTCGCGCGCAACGAAGCGACCAACGAGAATGTCGATATGCGCAATGCGGTGCGCAGTCTTCAGATCCGTTTAAACCGGATCTCCAATAATTACCCGGCAATCCCCAAGATTTATCCGGTCAACGGTTTCTTTGACATCACAACCGAAAACGCGGTGAAAGAGTTTCAGCGGATTTTCAACCTGACGCAGGACGGCGTCGTAGGCCCTGCGACATGGTACCGCATTATCTATATTTATACTTCTGTAAGACGGCTCGCCGAGCTCGACTCCGAAGGTCTGACGCTGGAAGACGTTGCCGAACAGTATCCGCAGGAACTGACTGAGGGCGTGACCGCTACACCGGTGCGCGTAATACAATATTATTTATCGGTAATAAACCAGTTTCAGCCTCTGGTTTCCGCACCGCCGATCAGCGGCGTCTATGGACCGGAAACCACGGCTGCCGTACGCTCTTTCCAGCAGTATGTGGGGCTGCCGGCGACCGGCGTGGTGGATGATACGACCTGGGACCGGATATACCAAACCTATAAGGGGATTGTGGCGACCGCACCGAAGGCGCTGACACAGGGCGGAATACCGATTTTTCCGGGACGGACACTGCTGCGCGGCTCGACCGGCCCGGATGTGACGCAAATGCAGGAATATCTTAATTTCATCGCGGGCACCTTTACGGAGATCCCCAGTTTCCCGGTCACGGGATATTTTGGCGACCAGACAGTGGACGCGGTGGTGGCTTTTCAGAATTTGTTCGGCATGGAGCCGCTTGGTGTGATTGATGCCGCAACCTGGAACGCAATTGCCACGGTATATAACGATTTGCAGAAAGGCCTGGAGGTACGTCCAGGGCAATACCCGGGCTATGTGTTGGGAGAGGAGGCACAGCAATGACATATACCGAGGGGCAGAAGAAGGATCATGTCTATGATTTGCAGAACGCGCTTTACCATCTTAGCCTGTATGACGCAACCTTGCCGCGCGTTGTTCCGGACGGAATTTATGGGCCGGAGACCTCGAATTGCGTCCGGCATATGCAGCGGCGGCACGGCCTGCCGGAAACAGGACGGGTTGATCACGATACGTGGAAACTGATCTTTTCACAGTATGCCCAGCAAAGGGAGCATCATGAAAAGCCACTGGCGGTTGCGACTTTTGCGGACGCACCGATGCGCATTGAGAAGGGGTACGTCGATGCCGGCATCGGCATGGTGCAGGCCATGCTGTGGGAGCTGAGCAAGCATTACAAGAATATAGTGGCTGTGCCGGTCACCATGGTGTATGATGCGGCGACAATCGATCAGATGCACAAGGTGCAGCGCCTGAGCGGCCTGTCGGAAAGCGATGTTCTTGACAATAAAACGTGGAATGCGCTGACCAAGCTGTATCATACGATTCATGGCAAATAGCCTGTTTTGACAGAACGCGCGCCCTGTGTTATGATAGCGGCACAAGGAGGGCATGAGATGAGGAAAACAGTGATTTTGCTCGGCCTTTGCTTTGCGCTCGGCGCATTTGGCACGGCAGGATTTTTGCTATGGTCTGGCACGCCGCCGCATCAGGCATCGGACGAGACGGATTCGGAGGCGGAGGAAACGCCCCCGGCGGTACAGGAACAACTCGCGCCTGACCCACGGGAAACGGCCGTCAGGGACGCGCTGGAAAGCTTAACGCTGGAACAAAAGGTGGGGCAGCTCTTCTTTGCCCGCTGCCCGGACGGAGAAGAAGCCGCGCAGGCCGCCGCGTACGGCCCGGGCGGCTACATCCTGTTCGCGCGGGATTTTGAAAACCGTACGCCGGATACGCTGCGCGAAATGATTATGGAATGCCAGGAAACCGCTTCCATGCCCATGCTGTTCGGCGTGGATGAGGAGGGCGGCACGGTCTGCCGCGTCAGCCGCTACAGGCAATACCGGGAGACAAAGTTCCTGTCGCCGCAGAAGCTCTACCGGCAAGGCGGGATGGATGCAGTCACGGCTGACGCGACAGAAAAGGCCGCGCTGCTGCGCGGCCTTGGAATCACGGTGAATTTTGCGCCGGTCTGTGACGTATCAACCGACCCTGCGGACTATATCTATCCCCGCGCTTTCGGCAAGAACGCGGCACAGACCATGGCCTACGTCTCCGAGGTTGTGCGCGCCACGCAGGCGGGCGGAGTCGGCTCAGTCCTGAAGCACTTTCCGGGGTATGGCAACAACGCGGACACGCATACCGGCATTGCGATCGACCAACGGTCGCTTACAGCATTTGAACAGAGCGATTTCCTGCCGTTTGCGGCCGGAATCCAGGCGGGCGCAGGGGCCGTGCTGATGTCCCACAACATAGTACAGTGCATGGATGCGGAGCGCCCTGCATCATTGTCACCTGCCGTGCACCGCATTCTGCGGGACCAGCTTAAATTTGACGGCGTCAGCCTGACCGACGACCTTGCGATGGACGCGATCGTGCAGTATACCAACGGCGCGTCTGCCGCTGTGATGGCGATTCAGGCAGGAAACGATATGCTGCTTTCCAGCGACATCGCCAGCCAGTATCCTGCCGTACTTGCCGCCGTGCAGGACGGCGCGCTGTCGGAAGCGCAGATCGATACGGCCTGCGCGCGCGTGCTCGGCTGGAAATATGATCTGGGGCTGCTGGACTGAGCCCTTATTCAGCGCGCCAGGCGGCGCACAGCGCCTGCACCGCTGCCGGGATCTGCTCCATGGGGATGCCGGCGTACCCGAGCAGAACCGTTGCTTTTGGGTAGGGAGCGCGGAAGTAATGTCCGGAAAGGCCATACAGCCGCACGCCGGCTTGCCGTGCGCGCAGAACGAGCGTATGCTCGTCCATGCCGTTTTCCACGCGCGCCAGAAGGTGCAGCCCGGCCTCTGAGCCGGACAGCCGAACAAACGCGCCGAGCGGGCTGCTCCCGACCGCATGGGTCAACGCGTCCCGCCGGACTTTATACAGGTTGCGGCTGCGGCTGACATGCCGTTCAAAGCTGCCGGAGCGCAGGAATTTGGCAAGCGTAAACTGTTCAAAACTCGGCACGGTGGAGGAATAAAAGCCAAGCTTTTCACGGAAGCTCCGCGCCAGCGGCCGGGGCAGCACAACGTAACCGATACGCAGCGAGGGAGCGAGGCTCTTGGCAAAGGTGTTGAGGTAAATGACGCGATCGGCATGGTCAAGCCCTTTGAGCGCCGGAATCGGGCGCGAGGCATAGCGGAATTCGCTGTCATAGTCGTCCTCGATCAGGTAGCGGTTTTCGTCCTCTTCGACCCAGCGCAGCAGTGCGAGCCGCCGCGCCGCCGGCATGACCACACCGAGCGGGAAGTGGTGCGAGGGCGTCAGATAGACCACATCCGGCGACAGCTCGCGCAGCCGGTCCTCGCGCAGGCCGTCGCCATCCAGCGGGACAGGCTGCACACGCGCGCCGCCCGCTTCAAAAATCCGGTACAGCTTGGGATAGCCGGGATCTTCAAGCGCGTAGGTTTTGTCGCGCCCCAAAAGCTGAATCAGCAGACCGACCAGATATTCCGAGCCCGCTCCGACGATGATTTGCGACGGGTCGGCCGTGATGCCGCGGAAGCTGTACAGATAGCGGCAGATTTCCTCCCGGAGTGCGGGCACGCCCTGCGGTGCGGTCGCGTGCAGCAGACTGCTCGATTGCTCGGTCAGTGTTTCCCGCAGCAGTTTGGCCCAGATGGAAAACGGGAAGCAGTCCGTGTCCACGATGTTCGTGCGCAGATCGTAGCGGCAGCCGTCGTCCGAATCCGCGTCCGGGACAGCAGGGGGCGCATCCGGCGCAGGACGAGACGCTTGCGGCGCCAGCGCTTCGAGCGCCGCGGCGTAATAACCGCGCTTGGGCTGCGAGGCGATGTAACCTTCGGCAAGGAGCTGCCCGTAGGCGGTCTCAACGGTCACCGGACTGATTTTGAGGTGTGTGGCCAGTTTGCGTTTGGAGGGCAGCTTTTCTCCGCTTCTCAGCATACCGGATACAATATCCTGCCGGATAGCGGTATAGAGCTGTTCATAAAGCGGTGTTTTGGCGTGCGGATTCAGGATATAAGTCAGCATGGCGGCCTCCGATCTGGCATGGGGAATATGATGAAAAAAGGCTATTGGCGTATGCCAATAGCCTAACGTATCTGCGGGGGAAAGTCAAGGGGAATCCGCAGCGCCGATCACAAAACCACGCGTTTAACGGTGCGTGAATGGCAGCAGAATTGCTGTTGAAGTACATGGCATAACTCAGATCCTGCGTGCCGATGGGCCAAGGGACATCTGCTCCAAACGTAAACTGTTTCCTTGATTATGATGCGCCATGGAGCTGATGATTGCCGTATGCTTTAACACGGTGTTAACAGATTCGCGAACAGCCTCTCGATATAGGGTAATTTGAAGCCCAGGCTGCTTCCTGCTCTGTGCGTAGCTTTTCAGCTAACAGAAAACCGGACTGACCCCGGATAATTCCCTATGGATAATCAGCAATTTATCAGCTTTCTTATTTTATAAACAAATTACGGCGTTTACCAGTCTGGTAAAAATATTCTGGTATGCTCATTTTGACAAGCGCAGGCGGCAACTAAGATACGAAGCGACAATCATCAAAACCAAGCGACGCAATACGCCGAAAATATTACATGTTAAATAGTTTTTCAAAACGACCAATTCTATTATTATGAGGGCGAAGCATGGGAGCGATAAGCGATATGAAGACAGGAGAAAACATTTTCATGGTATCAGTGAGATTAAAATCTTCTGTCATTTTATACATGGGGCAGAGCTTGGTGAAATCCTCGGTAGCCCGAATGCCCCATTGAAATACCGCAGTGGTCTTTTTAATCGTATCGTGCATTTTTTGATTGTCTACCAACCAAGTACTCATCAACTCGCACAAAAGCGTACTATGTTCAAAGGATGCAGAGATCTTTTCGAACAGAGTTTGTACTTCCTTCTCTTTAAGATACATCAGCAGCCCTTCCGCAATCACTAAAACATGTTTTCTGTTTTTTATTTGCTCAATCCATGTAAAATCTAAAACGGAAGAGGAAATATCAAGGACCCTGTCATGTGAGGGTATTATTTTTCTTCTGATTGCCATAACGTTTTCAAAATCAATATTGTACCATGCAATGGCACCGTTATCTACACGCCGAAACCGATCATCCAGTCCGCAAGCCATATTAATAATGCTACATTCAGGATGTTTTTGTATGTAGGCTGAAACCTCTCTGTCAAAAATAATAGTTCGGGCAGCGCATCCCCACATATTCATTTTGCTGGTACCATGCTTTTTAAAATCATAATCAAGAGAATCAATCACATGAATTGCGGTTTCATCATAGAAGGCAGGCTTTTTCTTTCTGCTTTCCAATGCTCTGGCATAGACAGGAACCAACATGGTTTCACTGACGCCCGATAAATTAATTTTCTGTTTCATCATTTTAGTACTCCCTGCAGTATGGACGTTCAATCATAGTTTTTATATAATTTTATCAGATAGTTAGCCTGCGATAACTAAAGTATAGCACCAATTTGCCGTTTGTCAAGAAGTACCAAAAACAAAACAGCAGCGGTATAACCTGAGTTGTACAGGACTGTGAAAACAAACATACCGAAAAAGAGACCTCCTGTCACAGAATCAAAACTATGACAGGAGGATTTTATATGCGTAGACAAAAGGGATCCGAAACACACCGCAGGTTGTGATTAAGGAAACGGTGAAAGGCGTGGCGTATCGGGACAACAGCGACGTAATCAGAACCCTTATCTTGCAGTGGCTTCTTTCATCTTTGAAAAACATTCACTGCAATAAACGGGACGGTCATCGGACGGCCTAAAGGGAATCTTGCAGGGCTTTCCACATTTTGCGCAAACAGCGTCGTACATTTCGCGGGGCGGCCGGTGCGAAATGCCGCCCTTTTTGTTGGCTTCTCTGCATTCTTTACACCTTTTGGGTTCGTTGGTGAAGCCTTTTTCGGCGAAAAATTCCTGTTCGCCTGCAGTCCACACAAATTCCTTACCACAGTCCTTGCAAATGAGGATTTTATCCTGATACATAATCCAACTCCTTATTGGTATGCCATGCAAAAGGGAAGATGTGAAATCTCCTATTTGGTCAAGCTATCGTAAATTTTAGACAAATTACTCGTCATTCGCTCCAGATACGTCATATCGTCCTCGGCACTTTCAATCGTGTATGCTGTTTCCACTTTTGCGCCGACTTCATTTGCCAGCGTTTGAGAAACGTCGGGACTTGCCATTTCTTCGGCAAAAATGGTTGTTACGTTATTTTCTTTGCAATATTCTATGAGCTCGGACAATTGTTGCGCGGTAGGCTCACCCTCAGCAAAAGTATCCTCAACACTATTTTGCGCTAAGCCAAAATCCCGACAGAGGTATCCGAAGGCAGCGTGGCCAGTTACAAAACTCTTTTTCGGAACGGATTTAAAACGGTCATTATATTCGTTATAAAGGTTCTCCAATTGAGCAATGAAATCATTGCAGTTTTTTTCGTAATAATCCTTATTTGACGGATCCGCCTGGACAAGCCCGTCTTTAATGTTCTTCACTTCAAGCTCCGCGCCTTTTAAGCTGAGCCAGATGTGGGGATCGTATTGCCCGTGTTCTTCGATCTCCTCAGCCTCCGTGTTCACAATTGCGTCAGCGCCCTTAGATGCTTCCACGGTAATCAGTGCTGCATTTTCGGCTGCCGAAATCGCATTCTCTACCCAGGCCTCCATTCCCAGCCCGCTGTAGACAAAAACCTGCGCCTTGCTAAGGCCGACAAGATCCTGTGCCTTGGGCTCAAAATCATGCGGTTCTATGCCGGTAGGTATAATCGTTAAAATTTCTACCTTGTCTTTGCCGACAGCTGCGACAAATTCTTTCATTGCATCAAAGGTGACGGAAACTTTGAGCTTGCTTCCTTCCGGCGAATTTGCCGGCTTGGCGCTGCCGCTTGACGTACTGCCCTCTTCCAGATTATCCGCCGTACTGTTATTGCTGCTGCACGCGGAAGAGCTTGCAACAGCGATCAGGCATAACAGCATAGCGACCCATTTTTTTAACATATCAATGACCTCCAAAAATCTAGATGCAAATGGTTCTCATTTGCATTTATAATAGCGCGGCAGGATATTTTTGTCAAGTAAAAATGAAATACATTTGCCAAATCATAACGGTGGATAAGTTGTCCGATGCAAATATAACCAGAGTGAGGAAGCATGACGACAAAAATATTTGTAATCGCGGGCTTTTGGGAAGCAGGGGAAACTACGCTGATTCAAAAGCTGTTCAAAGGGGCGTTTCAGAGTGAGAAGGTCGTTCTCACCGAAAATCATTTTGGCGATATCAGTGTCTATTCTACCACCCTGGATAAAAAAGACTCCGAAGCAAACGGCTCCGGAGTGAGATAGAGGATGTGGAATCTTCCTGCAGAGACTTGTTTCAAAATCTCCTGTCGTTGTTTCCTTTTCATGGTTGCATCCCAATATTCGGCTGCAATATCCTGCCGGATGGCGGGATAGAGCTGTTCATAAAGCGGTGTTTTGGCGCGTGGATTCAGGATAAAGGAAAACGGGCGCAAGCGACTCGTAAAGACGTTTTTTGATCCGGAATTCCCGCCCATCCGGCTTACAGGTGAAAACGCCGGTGCAGCTCATCGAGCATGGTGCGTCCGCCGAAGACGCAGAGCGCCAGCAGCGAGATGCCGCTGCACGCCACCGACAGAAACGACGGCAGCCACACCGAGACAAGGCCTGTCAACAGAAAAGCAGCCGGGATCAGCCCGAAGGTAAAAACCAGGCAGAAATAAACGAGATATGCGCTCGTCGGCATGCGCATCAGGCGGGCGAGCAGTGGCGTGAGCAGCATGTTCGCCAGAAAGATGCACGGCACCACAAAATTGACCGACCATGCGCGCCAGCCCGTTGAGATGTCCCACACGATAGCGAGCGTGCTGAGCAGGATGGCCTGCCAGGTGATGTTTTTCAGCAGGGAGCGGCGCTTGCGGATGGCAACGCCCAGACTGAGCCACAGGCACGCAATGCCTGCAACCACGAAGAGCGACCATGCGCCCGTGCGCGGCAGCAGCGTGTTAATCAGGACACAGATCAGCGCGCCCGCAACCGAAAGAAAAATCAGCAGCCGCAGAAAGAACTGCCGCGTTCGCTGCTGCAGCGGCGGCGGAAAGGAGGACATCGTACCCTCTCCGGTCAGCCCGCTCTGGCAGAGCGGGCACCGCGCCGGCATGCCGGAAACCGAAACCTTGCAGTTTGGGCAGTACTTCATGGCGATCCCTCCATATTGGTCGCGATGGTGACGGGCAGACCGAGCGACGCGAGCATGCGGAAAAAGCGGCGCTCAATGTCGGTCGCCTGAAAGGATGAGGTCAGCCCGACCGACAGGATATTGCCGTAGGAACAGGAGCAGATCTGCAGGTCGCCAGTCGCAATAAAAATATCAAACTTGCGGATATAGGGGGCAAGCGCCTCGGGCATCGCAACCTTGCCGACATTGGAGAGCGACACGGTCGCGGAGGCGTCCGATACCCGGCCGGCCTGGTGCATGATAGGATCCTTGAGCGCGAGCGGGAGCACCCGCACAAACGGGTTGCGCTCCAGACTGGCGAGCCGGTTCAGCCGGTTTTGCAGATATTCCCGCGTCAGCCGCTCGCGCATGACGGCGGACAGCGCCTCGATGACGGCGGGCAGCTCGCACGGGACGCGGTTGAAATCCACACCCAGATTGACGACGCTGAAAAAATTCCGCGCGGTATCGGACGCGAAGAAATTCCGAAGGTTGATCGGCACGGTCACGACGACAGGCTTTTTGCGGTCGCGTACGGCCATTTCCTCGCCGACTGCGCACAGAAGGCAGGCGCCAAGCAACACGGTGACCGTAGTGCCCCGGGCGCGCGCTTCTCGCAGGATTCCGTCTACCGGCATTTCTCCGAGCACCACCCGCAGGCCGTAATGCGGCAGGCGCGATCCTTTGATGCGGTAGGCCTTTGGGTCGCGCGGCGCGCGGCCGCCGCCCCGGCCGGAATAGTATTTGTCGAAGCTGTCCCGCGCGCGCTGCCAGGCCGACGCGTCAAAGCCAAGGGAAAGGTCTGCGTCCCACAGCGCGTCGGGGTGCGTTTCCTGCAGATAATGACAGGTGAGCGCGCGCAGGAACTCAAGCGCGCCCGCGCCGTCGGTCAGGACATGATAGACCTCAAGGTTGATGCGGCGCCCCCAGTATGTGATGCGGTAGAGCGGAGAAGCCGCGTCCAGGTACAGCGCTTCGCAGGGCGTGCCCTGCTCCTCCAGAACGGGCGGCGTCGGACGTCCGGAATCCTCAAGATAGTACCAGAATACGCCGTGCCGCAGGGTATAGCGGAAGAAGGGGAACTCGGTGAGAGTACGTTCAGCCGCGCGTTCAAGCGCCTCGGGCACGACCGCCTCGTTCAGCTCGCAGACGAAGCGAAACACCTTGGGGTCGCGTGCGGTACTGGTTGGCGGAAAGATTTTGGCGGCGTTGTCCAGCCTTCGCCATTCACTTGCAGGTTTCATGGTGCACCTCGCAAAGGAAGTCGTTGATGTGACGATAGCACTGCCGAACCGACTGAAAACGCGGCGGCAGGCGCAAAAAGCCATGAAGCGCATCGGGTATGCGGCGCACGGCGACCCGGTTGCCGTCGGACAGCAGGCGCGCGCCGTACGCCTCGCCCTCGTCGCGCAGCGGGTCATACTGCGCCGTGATGATCAGCGTATCCGGCTGCCCTGACAGATCCAGCGCCGCGAGCGGCGCAAAATAGGGGCTTTGGCGGTCGTGCGGATCTGCGCAGTACAGATCCATGTATTCGCAGATGCGTTTGGCCGTCAGCAGATAGCCCTCGCCGTTTTCACGCAGCGAGGGAAAGGCGGACAGTCCGGGGTCGTGCTCGCTTGCGCAGGCCGGATAAATCAGAATCTGGCGGCGCGGCGCAAAATCGCCGGTGTCACGTGCCCTGAGGCTGACCGCAGCGCACAGGTTGCCGCCCGCAGAGTCGCCGGCCAGCGTGATTTCTTCCGGCCGGACCGGCAGGAAGGGCGCGGTGAACAGCGCCTTCGCGACCGCGTAGAGATCGTCAAGCCCGGCGGGGAAGGGATGCTCCGGCGCGAGCCGGTAGTCCACGGACAGCACCATGCGGCCGGTTTCCTGCGCCATCGTCCGGCACACGCGGCCGTAGGTGTCCACGTCGCCCGCAATCCAGCCGCCGCCGTGCGCGAACAGCAAAAGGGGCAGCGGCTCGATTTGGCCGCGCGGCGTAAACAGGCGGCACGGCACCTCATGGTCGCCGTTTTCCACGGAAAACGGGAAGGTGTCATACGCCTTCGGCAGCGGCAGATGGGAAATGCGGGTCGCCTGCCGTACGAGCATATAATGCTTCGTGACGTCAATATCGGGATAGGACAGTGCGCGGAGCACCGCCTTCATGTACTTGTTAATCGCCATAAAAGCCCTCCGAAACAGACGGAACCGGCCCGGTCAAATCGCCCCGAGGGTGCGCAGCACCGCGATGAACGCGGTAAGCGTAACCGAGGACAGCGCCGTGGTCAGCACGACGATGCTTGAGGACAGCACCGCGTCGCCGTCCATATTTTTCGCCATCAGGTAGCAGGTGACCGTGCTGGGCGTGCCGAGCATGACGAGCAGCGCGACGAGCGCGGGACCCCGGAAGCCCATCACGTATCCCAGCGTCAGGAAAACAGCGGGCAGAACAAGCAGCTTAATCATGCTCGCGGCAACGGCACAGCGCAGCTTGCGCAGCGCGCTGCGTCCCTCAAAGCCCGCGCCGATAGTGACGAGCGCGAGCGGAGTCGCCATGGAGGCAAAATAGTTGATTGTCTTGGAAACCGCAACCGGGAAACTGATTTCAAAAAGCGAAAAGGGCAGTCCGGCGAGGATGCCGATGATCAGCGGGTTTGTGACAATGCCGCGCAGGCAGGCGCGGATGGCGCCCGTCCCCCGGGCGCGCTGCGGCGCACGCACCGTGAGCACAATAACAGAATAAATATTAAACAGCGGCACCACCGCGACGATCATCAGTGGGATAAGACCGGCGTTGCCGTAAATATTCTGCGCGAAAGCTATGCCGAAAATCGCAAGGCTGGAGCGGAACGCACCCTGCGTGAACGCGCCGATCATGCTCTTGTCCCGGAGAAAAAGCTCCGCGCCGAGCCAGATGCCGAAAAAAGCGACGGTGGTCATGGCCATGCACAGCAGAAAAAAACGCAGGTCAAACTGTTCGGACACGCGGCCGGCCGCGATATCGCGGAACAGCAGAAGCGGCAGCAGGATCTGAAAGGTAAAGCGGTCCGCACCGGCGATAAAGCTGTCCGGCAACAGGCCGCGGCGCTTAAAACACCAGCTGATGAAGATGGCGGCAAAGATGGGAACAGTGGCGTTCAGGCTGAAAAGCAAACTATTCAAAGGATATGTACCTTTCGGTCGGGTCAATCATAGGATTCAAAAAAGCTCTGGAGCTTCTGAAGCGTCGAGCCGAGCGCGGCGACCTCCTCCTCGGTCAGGTCGCCGAGAACCGCGCGCATCATTTCGTTGTGGAAGCGCTTGTGAAATTCATAGGCTGCCATGCCACGCGGGGTCAGGCTGACATTGACGACGCGCTTGTCCCTGACGTCCCGGGAGCGCGCAATCAGCCCTTTGTTTTCCAGCTTGTCGCAGGCGACGGTGAGCGTTGCGAGCGTGATGCCGATAGCGC
The DNA here is from genome assembly GCA_050255995.1 of Intestinibacillus sp. Taxonomy (GTDB): domain Bacteria; phylum Bacillota; class Clostridia; order Oscillospirales; family Butyricicoccaceae; genus Intestinibacillus. The sequence goes on along the minus strand of JBFWIM010000014.1, from coordinate 10,765 downwards.
GCGCCACATCGGACATGCGGCGGCAGGGGTGGTCGCCGATCTTCTCAATGATATGAATTTCGGTGATGGAAATATCGGCTTCCAGGCCGGTAGCCAGCGCCCGCTCTTCAATCTTGTTGATACGCCCCCAGATATCGACCATGAACGTATTGAATTGTTCGTAAACAGACATGCCGGAACCTCCCCTGCTTCGGAGAATTGTTTTATTATCTAAGTATATCACGCTATCGAAATGAACGCAAGGGCACAACGGTTTACAAAACGGTTTGATGGACGAAAAAGCCCGGTTTTGCACGCAGGAGCGGTGCAAAACCGGGCAAAGATTTCTCAGAAGGGCGGAACGCCGGCTATGCGTCGCCGTCGCCTGCCGGGGGCTGCGCGGACGTGCCCGGCTGCTGTTCTCCGTCCGTGGGCTTGCGGGAGCGGCGGCGTCCGCCGCGGCGGGAACGGCGGCGGCGCTCGGAGGCCTGACCGTCGGAAGGCGTTTCCTCCTCAGCCGGCGCGGGAGAGGAGGCTTGCGGCGCACGCTGCGGCTTTTCCCGGCGCTCGGCGCGCGGGGTATGCTGAGCGGGATGCTCAGGGCTGGCGGAACGTTCCGCGCGGGGTTCGGGCTTATCCGCGCGGGCGGGGGGCG
>JBFWIM010000014.1:0-10031 GCA_050255995.1 Intestinibacillus sp. | reverse complement strand
TCGTCCTCCACGTCGGTGTTGCCCATGACGGCCTCGCCATATTCCACGCCGCGCGCGGTTTCGACGATGACATGGTCGCCCGGGTGCACTTCTATGCCACACGGATCGAAATAATAGATTTTGCCGATTTTTTTGAATCGGACGCCGATGATATTAGTCAAAAGGGGATTCCTCCTTGTGAGCTCAAATGAGTTGTATCAAAATAAACGCGGGGGAACGGATCCGCACGCGCCGTCACAGGCAGCAGATCCGGTAAGCTTCGGCGCAGAGCGCCGAGCTGGTCGCGGCGGCCGCCGCGTTGACGTCCAGGCGGCCGGCGAGGGTGGTAACAAACGCGGACAGACGAAGCAGCCTGTCCGGCGATACGGTGCGCGCGAGCGCGGCGGTCTGCGCCTCAAGCGCGGGCAACAGGCGGCCGGGCAGGGCGTGTGCAGCAAAAAGCGCGTCGCGCAGGGCGGTCTGGAACAGAAGGAGCAACGCGCGCTGTCCGGTACGCGGCAGCTTTTCAAGTGCCATTGCCGCGCGCAGCAGCTCAAATTCCTCCCCCGCCGCGAGTGCGGCGAGAATGGGGGCCAGAATGGGCGGAAGGGTTTCGTCGGGCGCTTCCTGGGCGGGCGGCGCAAGCGCATAGCGGGTGCAGCGCGACAGAATGGTCGGCAAAAGCGCACCGGGCTTCTCGCTCGTCAGGATAAAAAAGGCGTAGCGCGGCGGCTCCTCCAGCGTTTTGAGCAGGGCGTTCTGCGCGGCGGCATTCAGGTTCTGCGCATGCCGGAGAATGACGACGCGGCGGTCCCCGTCGTTCGGAAGGACGGATACGGCCGAGCGGATGGTACGCGCAAGCTCGACTTTCAGCTCGCGGTCGTCCTCGTCCACGGTCGTGAGGTCGGGGTGAATGCCTTCGCGCACTTTGTGGCAGGCATTGCAGCGGCCGCAGGGCTTCGCCCCGTCGCCGGTGCACAGAAGCGCGGCGGCAAGACGCCCGGCGAGGGCCATCTTGCCGCTGCCCGGGTCTCCTGTGAGAAGGATGGTCTGGGGCAGGCGGCCGGTTGCGGCGGCGGTGAGCGCCACCTGCGCCGCCGGATTCTCCTGTGCCATTACAGCTTCTCGAAACGCTCGACGTTCAGGACGAACACGGTTGCGCCGCCTACATCCACCTGCACCGGCATGGTGGGATAAAAGCCCATGCCGAGTTCGGCGGTCGTCGGAATGACCTGCTTGCGCGAGGAGGAATACTGCCGGATGATGGCAAAGGCGCTTTCCAGCTTCTCCTCTTCAAGGCCGATGAGGATGGTGACGTTGCCGGCCTTGAGAAAGCCGCCGGTCGTCGCGAGCTTGGTGATCGAAAAGCCTTCCTTCATGAGGTTGTCAATGACGCTGTGCGCGTCGTCCGAATTGATGATGGCGAGCAGCATTTTCATAGTGTTTACCTCCAATCGAAAGCCCGTTTGCAGCGTGCCACACCCGGGAAACGGGGCCAGAGAAAGTCTTTTGGCATGCCCTGAGAGGCCTGCTCCGCAGCGGGGTGGGACAGCATATGAGAAAGGTGCCTTGGAAATGCCGTTTTTCCCATCATTCTCTGCAAATACGGGCAGCGAAGCGTCAAGGGCGTTAGCGGGAGACCGTTTCGATCTCCCTGACCGTAGTATAGCATCTTTTTGTTAAAAATTCAATGTGTGCCGCCGTGATTTTCTCACCCGGCCACAGCACGGGGATGCCGGGGGGATAGGGCGTGACGGGACGGGCGCAGATAAGATTTTCCGCAGCATTGACCGGAACGGCGCGGCGCGGCGAAAACCAGGCATCTCGCACCGTCAGGACACGCGCGGCGCGCGGCAGGTCGGGTACGGCATCCGGATCGCCGGCGGGCCGCAGGCCGTGCGAGCAGCGGTGCAGCGCGCGGCGAAGCCGGAACAGATCGACCGTGCTGTCCGCGCCGGTGATGATGAAAACCACGTTACGGTCATCGGCCATCTCACAGGCGACGCCGTGCTGCTCATACAGCCGGTCGGCGAGCGCGTGGCCGGTCAGCCCGGCGTGGGCGCAGCAAAGGGTGAGGCGGCAGGGGTCAAGGTTCGGTTCCGGTTCCTCGAGCGGACGGAAAACCGTGTTTTGACGCAGCCAAGCGCGCAGGGAGGTCACTTCCTTTGCCGCACGGGCGTAGGCGCTGCCGCCTTCACCCTCCAGCCAGGCGCGCGCCAGATCGATGGACGCCATGACCGTGTAAGACGGGCTGGAGGTGCCGACCATGCTTTCCGCGGCGCGCAGCGTCCCCCCGTCCATGCCTTCGCCGAGCAGCACCAGCGCGCCCTGTCCGAGACAGGGGAGCGTCTTGTGCGCGGAGAGCACAGCGGCGTCCGCCCCCTGTGCGACCGGGGACGGGATGCCGACCGCGGGCAGGTGTGCGCCGTGCGCGGCGTCCACGAGCAGACGCTTGCCGTACTGGTGGCATAGCGCGGCGAGCGCCGGAATATCCTGTAAAACGCCGTAGTAGTTGGGCGATACAACCAGCACGGCCTGTATCTCGGGGTGGGCGCGCAGCGCTTCCTCGGTTTCGGTCAGCGAAAGCAGCCCGCCGAAGCCGAACGGCGCGGTCGGGGGCGGATAGACGAAGTGCGGCGTAAGGTCAAACAGCGCGCAGGCCGATACGGCCGATTTGTGCGCCGTGCGGTCCAGCAGCACCGCGCCGCCCGGCGCGGCCGCTGCGCACAGCATGGCCTGCACGCCCTGCGTCGAGCCGCCGGTGAGAAAATGACAGTCCGCAGCCCCGTAATAGTCTGCGGCGCACCGTTCGGCCTCGCGGATCGGGCCGATGCCCTCGTACAGGTTGCCGGTATCATAGGTCTCAGTAAAATCGAGGGCGAACACGCTGGCATAGGCTTCGAAAATCGGCTTGCCTTTGTGGCCGGGCATATGGAAACGCAAGGTGTCGCGCGCGGCAAGCGCCTGAAGGGCTTCATACAGCGGGGCATTTTGATGATAAGACAGCATGTTAAGACTCCTCGTGTCGTTTTTTTCGCAGCGAGAGATTGCGGCGCAGCGGGCCGGGGCCGCGCCAGGTAAAGGCGCGGCCGGAATACCGTTCGGCAAACTGCCGCCGGGTCAGGCTGTCAAGGTCGGTTTCGCAGAGCGACAGGAGGCGGTTCTCACGGAAGGCGGGATTGGGTGTCGCGGGGACGGAGCGGTTCAGCGGGCAAACCTCTGAGCACACGTCGCACCCCCAGATGAGCGGCGACGCGGCGACGGCGGCGGCCGCGTCCGCCGGCAGGTCGCCGCCCTGCTGTGTCAGAGCGGAAAGGCAGCGGGCTTGGTCGACCGTGCCGTCTTCCCCCAGCGCGCCGCCCGGACAGGCGCGGCGGCACGCGCCGCAGTGCAGACATTCGCGTCCGCCGGGGGTAGGTTCGAGCGGGAGATCGGTCAGGATACTGCCGATAAAGACATAGCTGCCGTAAACGTCGTCAAAGATCAGCCCGTTGTCGCCCAGGCGTCCCGCGCCGCAGAAATACGCCCCGTAAACCTCGGGCAGGGGGGAGTTGTCCGCCAGCACGGCAAAGCGATTTGCAGGATAGAAGGGTTCAACCTGCAAAACGAAGCAAGAAAGCGCAGACCCGATCACGGCGTGATAGTCCGCTCCGCGCGCGTAGCGCGAGAGGTTGCCGCTTTCCCCGCCGACATCGTACGGAAATAGCGCAAACAGTACGCTTTTCGCCCCGGGACACAGGTTTTCGGCCCATGACCGGCTTTGCACGGACATGCGTGGCAGCAGCGCTGAAAAGGCGCAGATTCCCGCTGCGGACACGCCGGGAACCGCGCTCAAACTATGGAGAATGTTCATTGAACGCCCTCATTCAATCTTATTTTTAGGTATTATACCATAAATAAAAAGCGGATAAAACTATTGCGTTCATTTCCGTTCACGGTTTATAATAAAGAAGTTATGGTGCATGACATCAGAAAGAGATAATCATTGCGAAAAAATGAAAGGCAGGTACCTCACAATGTCAGACTTTAGAATCTACAACTTCTCCGCCGGCCCGTCCATGCTTCCGCTGCCCGTCCTCGAAAAAGCAGCAGCAGAAATGACCAACTGTCAAGGTTCCGGTATGTCCGTCATGGAGATGAGTCATCGATCTAAGGTCTATGACGGTATCATCAAGGATACGGAGGCTGCGCTGCGCCGCGTCATGAACATTCCGAAAAACTACAAGGTGCTGTTTCTGCAGGGCGGCGCGACGCTGCAGTTCGCCGCGATTCCGATGAACCTGATGAAAACAGGCAAGGCGGATTATGCGGTCACCGGCAACTTTGCCAACGGCGCGTACAAGGAAGCCAGAAAGTTCGGCGACATCCACGTCGCGTTCACCTCCAAGGAAACCGATTTTGACCACGTGCCGTCCCAGGAGGAGCTTGACATCCGTCCGGACGCCGACTATTTCTATATCTGCGCGAACAACACAATTTACGGCACCGAGTACGCCTATGACCCTGAAACCCCGGCGGGCGTGCCGCTGGTGGCCGATATGTCCTCCAACATCCTGTCCAAGCCGGTTGACGTATCCAAGTACGGCGTCATCTATGCGGGCGCGCAAAAGAACATGGGCCCCGCCGGTTTGACTGTTGTCATTGTGCGTGAGGATCTGCTCGGCTCCTACCCGGCCGACAAGTACCCAACCATCCTCGACTGGAAGCTGATGGCCGAGAAGGACAGCATGTACAACACGCCCCCGACGTACGCAATCTACATCCTGGGGCTGGTGCTCGAGTGGGTAGAGTCCATGGGCGGCCTGACCGCGATGGCGGAGCTCGCCGAGAAGCGCAGCAAAATGATTTACGACTATCTCGACAGCCAGGATTTCTATAAGGCTGTCGCCTGCAAGGACAGCCGCTCCCACATGAACGTCACCTTCCGCACCGGCAATGAAGAGCTGGACGCCAAGTTTGCCAAGGAGGCTGCGGCCGAGGGCATGTCCAACCTCAAGGGCCACCGTTCGGTCGGCGGCATGCGCGCTTCGATCTACAACGCGATGCCGGTTGAGGGCGTTGAAAAGCTGCTTGACTTTATGAAGAAGTTCGCGGCGGAAAACAAGTAAGGGGGAGATTTACCGATGTATCAGGTTAAGCTTTACAATAAAATATCCCAGGTCGGTCTGGACGACCTTGACCCCGCCAAGTACACCTGCTCTGAAGATTTTGAGGAGTATGATGCGGTTCTCGTGCGCTCTGCGAAGCTGCACGACGTCCAGTTCCCGAAGAACCTCAAGTGTATTGCGCGTGCAGGCGCAGGCGTCAACAACATTCCGGTGGAAAAGTGCGCGGAGCAGGGCATTGTTGTGTTCAATACGCCCGGCGCGAACGCGAACGCGGTCAAGGAGCTCGTCATCTGCGCGCTGCTGCTTTCGTCCCGCAAAATCCTGCAGGGCGACAAATGGGTGCACAGCCTGATGGGCACACCGGACATCGGTCCGGCTGCCGAAAAGGGCAAGGCCAAGTTTGCGGGCCCCGAAATCGCGGGCAAGAAGCTCGGCGTCATCGGTCTCGGCGCGATCGGCGTCAAGGTGGCAAACGCCGCCGTTGCACTCGATATGGATGTTCTCGGCTACGATCCCTTCCTGTCGATCGACGGTGCGCTGCAGCTTTCACGTTCAGTGAGCCACACGACGGACATCAATGAGATTTTTGCCACCTGCGACTATATCACCGTCCATGTTCCGCTTCTGTCCGACACCCGCGGCATCATCGGCGAGGCGTCCATCGCCAAGATGAAGGACCGCGTGCGCATTGTCAATCTGGCGCGCGGCGAACTGGTCGATGAGCAGGCGATGGCGGCGGCGCTCGAAAGCGGCAAGGTTGCGGCCTATGTTTCCGATTTTGCTTCCGACTGCATCCTGGCACAGGAAAACGCGATTGTGCTGCCCCACCTCGGCGCTTCCACGCCCGAGAGCGAGGACAACTGCGCGAAGATGGCGGTCTACGAAATCGCGGAGTACCTGGAAAAGGGCACCATCCGCAACTCAGTCAACTTCCCGAACCTCAAGGTGCCCTATGAGGGCGGCTTCCGCGTCTGCATGATCCATAGGAACGTGCCGAACATGATCGGCGCAATCACGGGCGTGTTCAGCGCAAAGGGCGTCAATATTGAAAACATGGGCAACCGCTCCAAGGGCGAGTTCGCCTATACCATCATGGACATCAGCGTTGATCCTGAGGAGGCCATGCTGGGCGACCTGCGTGCGATTGACGGCATGATTGCGGTGCGCGTGATCAAATAAGCGATAACAGACTGACCAAAAGGACGGGTTTTCCCGTCCTTTTGTGCGTTATGAGCCGCGTCTGAGCGGGCAAAGAGGAGGTTCTGACGGCATTTTACGGTATTTGTATACAATCATGCGGCTTAATTGTAAAAAAATGTGCACAGAAACGCAAAAAGTGCTTTGCTTTACAAGGGCGCTACGGTATAATTTAAATAAGAATTGTCCAAAGATTCACAATATTGACGAGGTGACATCATATGAGCTATATGTCTGAATACAGCCGCTGGCTGTCCCGCATGGAGTTGACACGGGGGGAGCGCGCAGAGCTGCGCGACATCCAGAATAACGCCCCCGAAATTGAGAGTCGCTTTTTTGGGCCGCTGTCCTTCGGTACGGCCGGCCTGCGCGGCGTGCTTGGCATGGGTCTTTACCGCATGAACCGCTTTACGGTCGGACAGGCCACACAGGGACTTGCGAACCTGATTATTGCAAATGGCAAAAAGGCGATGGACCGCGGTGTTGCAATCGCATATGACTGCCGTCATTTCTCTACGGAGTTTGCCAGAGAAGCGGCCTGCATTCTGGCGGCCAACGGCATCCGCGCCCTGCTCTTTGACGAGCTGCGCCCCACGCCGGAGCTATCGTTCGCCATCCGCAAATATGGCTGCATCGCCGGTATTAATATTACAGCGAGTCATAATCCGAAGGAATATAACGGATATAAGGTCTACTGGGAAGATGGAGCGCAGCTTCCGCCCGCTGAGGCCGACGTGGTCGCGAAGGAAATGGCGGCAACCGACCTGTTCGAGGGCGTGCGTACCGGAGAATTCAGCTCCTTTGTCTCCCACGGCATGATCACCATGCTGGACAAAAATACGGACGACGCCTATCTCAAGGAGGTGCTCGCCGTCGCCATCAACCCGGATTGCGTCAAGAAGGTTGCCGGGGACTTTAAACTGGTTTATACCCCGTTCCATGGGGCGGGCTATCGGCTCGTGCCCGAGGTGCTGAAACGTCTGGGCTATCAGGACGTTCTCACCGTACCGGAGCAGATGGTCATTGACGGCGACTTTCCAACGGTGGCCAGCCCGAATCCGGAGAACAAGGAAGGCTTTCACCTGGCGATTGAGCTGGCCAAGCAAAACAACGTCGATCTCATCATCGGTACCGACCCGGACGCGGATCGCACCGGCATTGTCCTGCGCGACGCGCAGGGCGAGTATGTCACGCTGTCGGGCAATCAGGTCGGCGTGCTGCTGATCGATTATATTATCAATGCCAAGCGCCAGACCAAGACCATGCCCAAAAACCCGGCCGTGGTCAAATCGATTGTGACGACCGAAATGGCGCGCGCCGTGTGCGAGGCAAATGGCGTGGCCTGTTTTGATACTTTCACGGGCTTTAAATTTATCGCCGAAAAAATCAAGGAGTTTGAAAAAACAGGGGCCCATAAGTATATTTTCGCCTACGAGGAGTCCTATGGCTATCTGTGCGGCGACTACGCGCGGGATAAGGACGCGGTCACCGCTTCCATGCTGGTTGCGGAAATGGCGGCCTATTACCGCACGCAGGGCAAGACCCTGTTTGACGCGATGGAAGAGATGTATCAGAAATACGGCGCGTTTGCCGAGCAGACCATTTCCATCACAATGCCCGGCCTGTCCGGCCTGCAGCGCATGGACGCGCTGATGAAGGAGCTTCGCAAGACCCCGCTGGCCAAGGTGGGCGACGACGCGGTTGCGGCGGTGCGCGATTACCAGTCGGGTGAGCGCGTCATCCTCAAGGACGGCAAAAAGGAAAAAATGGAGCTCAGCGGCTCCAACGTTCTGTACTATGAGCTGGCGGACGGCACACGCTTCATCATCCGTCCGTCCGGCACCGAGCCGAAGGTCAAGGTATATATCATGGCGCGCGGTAAGGATCGCAAGGAGGCACTCTGTAAAGTAGAGAAGCTTGTCAGCGCAGCAGGCGAGATTGTGAAGTAAAACAAAGCGGCGCCCGTCCCGGAAGCTATCGGGGCGGGCGCTTTTTCATGACTTGTTTTTCATAAAAAGTGCCAAGGCATCACGAAACGCTTTGGCTCCGGACGGGTCAGTGCGGGGGCGGCCCGTTCGCAAGCGGAAGGTTACCGCTTGACCAGCATGTTGGGGCCGCGGCCACAGATCGGACACTTGAAGTCATCCGGAATTTCATCGGACTCCAGAATGTAGCCGCAGACCGAGCAGCGCCAGCCGGGCTCTCCGGTGGAAGCGGCTGGCGCGGCTGGCGGAATTTCGCCTTCCTTGACCGCCTTGTAGTACTCGGTCGTCAACACGGGCGCTTCGCTGCGCGCTTCCGCTTCATATACGGTGCCGACAAACAGGATATGCGTGTTAAGATCGATCTTGTCAGACACACGGCAGGCGAACCGCGCCGCGATATCCTGCGTCAGGCTGGGAACGCCCTTCTTGTCTTTGACATAAGCCCAGCTCGCGAATTTATTGAGCTGCGCGCTGGTGCGGAACCCAAAATCCTTGATGACCTGTCCCTGCACGTCCTGTGTCAGCAGGGCAACGGTGAACAGCCCCGAGGCTTCAATCTGGCCGCAGGTAAAGTTGTCCTTACTGACGGACACTGCAATTTTACCGCCCGCCACCTGCAGGACGGAATTGATGAGGCAGGCCGAAAGCTTGCTCTCGTTCACAGTGGACAGGATCGCCAGCGTACCGCTGATTTTGTCATATGCTTTACTTGGCATGGGATACCCTCCTCTGGTATAAAATCAGGAATGATTGCTAAATAAACTATACTCCTTCTTGTTGAAGCTGTCAACCGCTTTCGCCGAAAAAAGGAAAAGCCCCGCCTGACTGGGCGGGGCTTTGATATGGCGGACAGAACCGCGCGCAGATCAGAATGCGATCTTGCGGGCGATGTAGTGAACCAGGTCATCGATTTTGATGCGCTCCTGCTCCATGCTGTCGCGGTCGCGGACGGTCACGCAGCCATCGGTTTCGGTCTCGAAATCGATGGTGATGCAGAGCGGCGTGCCGACCTCGTCCTGACGGCGGTAGCGCTTGCCGATGGAGCCCGCGTCGTCGAAGTCCACGTTGAACTTTTTGGACAGCAACTCCCAGACAGGCTGTGCCTGTGCGGACAGCTTCTTGGAGAGCGGCAGAACGGCGGCCTTAAACGGCGCGAGGGCGGGATGCAGACGCAGCACGGTGCGGATATCCTCCTTGCCGTCCTTGCCGACATTCTCTTCGTCGTAGGCGTCGCACAGGAAGGCCAGCGCCACGCGGTCCGCGCCGAGGGAAGGCTCGATGACATAGGGGATATACTTTTCGTTCGTTTCCTGGTCGAAGTACTCCATGGATACGCCCGAGGTCTTCTGGTGTTGGGTCAGGTCAAAGTCGGTGCGGTCTGCAATGCCCCAGAGCTCGCCCCAGCCGAACGGGAACAGGAACTCAATGTCGGTCGTCGCGTTGGAGTAGTGGGAAAGCTCCTCCTTCTCGTGGTCGCGCAGGCGCAGGCTTTCCTCGCGCATGCCGAGGGAGAGCAGGAACTGATGGCAGTAATCCTTCCAGTACTTGAACCACTCGAGGTCGGTGCCGGGCTTGCAGAAGAATTCCAGCTCCATCTGCTCGAACTCACGCGTACGGAAGGTAAAGTTGCCGGGTGTGATCTCCTTGCGGAAGGACTTGCCCACCTGCGCCACGCCGAAGGGAACCTTCTTGCGGGTGGTGCGCTGCACGTTCTGGAAGTTGACAAAGATGCCCTGCGCGGTTTCTGGGCGCAGGTACAGCT
>JBFWIM010000013.1:0-27627 GCA_050255995.1 Intestinibacillus sp. | reverse complement strand
CGATTTTGCCGGCGGTACGGATACGCAGTTCCATACGGCGCTGCAGGCGCTGCTGAACGAGGGCGCAAAAAAACAGCTATTCGATGTGCGCTTTAACCCGGGCGGCTCAGTCAATGTGCAGTCAAACATGCTGGATGAGCTGCTGCCGGAGGGTACAATCATTTCGCTGAAGCCGAAAAGCGGCGAAGGCGGCGAGACCTACACCTCGGATGCGAACGAGATCGACCTGCCGATGGCGGTACTGGTGAATGCAGACTCAATCAGCGCGGCGGAGTTCTTCCCGGCGGCGCTTCAGGAGTATGGCAAAGCGGTCATCGTGGGAGACAAGACAATCGGCAAAGGCTATTCACAGCGGCAGTATCCGTTGTCGGACGGCGCCGCGCTGATCCTGTCCGACCAGCTTTACTATACGCCCAAGGGAAAAAACCTTGCGGGCGTCGGCATCACGCCCGATGTGCAGGTTTCCTTGCCCGAGGATCAATACAAGAATTTCGAGTTTCTTGAACCTGCGGATGACGACCAGCTGCAGGCGGCTATCAAAGCGCTCGAAAAATGAAACAGACCCTTCGCCGGACGGCGCGGACATCCGCGCCGTCCGTTCTTTTTTGATTCGTCCGCGCATAAAATGGGACAAATTGGACAGGCGGGAGGGTGAAAGGTTATGCTGGGGATGATACGGCTGCGGGTGGAAAAGGATGCGCCGCGCACGCGCCTGGAGCGCACGGAGATTCTGGGAGATACCGCCTTTCTGACAGCGGTTTTAAACCTGCGCGGGACGGACAGGCTGATGGACCGCATAATTCTGCGGCAAAGCCTGCGGTTTCTGGCGATGCGGGGCGTGTCGGCGGTTGCCGCGCCGGAGGATCCGCACATAAATGCCATGCTGTTGCGGTACAATATCGAAAAGCTCGAACATTGGGCGCTCATGCGCGCCATGGGTGCACAGATGCTGGACCGGCTCCTGAGACGGGAGCCGGATACGGCGGTCCTCCTTTACGCGCGCCGGCTCGACCGGGAAGTGCTGGACGCGGCCTACCACGCCGCGCGGTACTACCGCATGGTCATGCTGGATTTTGGGCCGCGCGGCGAGCAGGTGCGCCGTTCGCTGATGGATGACATGGGCGCGGCAGTGCTGCTGGGGCAGGTCGGCTGCGGCGCATCCCGCGCGGCGGTGCTGCTGTTCGATCCCCCGCCGACCGGCTTTCGGGTGCGGCTGCGCGGCGCGACCACCGTCGCACTGTGCCCCGAGGCGGCCTCATGGGCCGATTTTGACGATATTCGCGTGGAACCGGGACTTTGGGAGCCGCTGGAAGACACTGACCGCGAGGCGGTGCTTTCCGCAGTCGCTTCCAACAATCCGAGGCTTTCAGAGTCGCTTTCCATCGTCAGTTTTATAAAAAAATGAACGCACTGGATTTGCTTGCTTGACATTGTGTGCCCGTCTACATATAATAGTGTGTATGTAACCGATTTTCCCAAATAATGATAGAACAAAGAGGGTAAGCGCAATGGCGAAAGAATTTAAGCTCACACAGGAGAGCCTTGATAAACTGAAAGCCGAGCTGGAAGAGCTCAAAACTGTTCGCGAGAAGGAGGTTGCCGAGCAGCTGAAGGAAGCGCGCTCCTTTGGCGATCTGTCCGAAAACGCCGAGTACGACGAGGCGAAGAACGAACAGGGCAAGCTGTATTCCCGCATTGCCGAGCTGGAAAATGTCATCGCGCATGCGGTCATCATCACGGACGACCTCTATGCGGCGGATGAAGTTTCCCCTGGCTGCCGTTTTGTCGTAGAAGACGTAGAGTTCGGCGACACGGAGGAATATCATTTTGTCGGTTCCCAGGAAGCCAACCCGATGGATGGCAAGGTGTCCGACGAATCGCCGTTTGGCCGGGCGCTGCTGGGCAAGAAGGTCGGCGCGATCGTCGACGTGGAAGCGCCGGACGGCATGATTCAGTATAAGATCCTCGAGATCAAGAAGTAAGACAGGGAAAGACGCGGCGCCAAACGCCGCGCACCCCGTGTGGGAATAGAGTAAAAGTAAAGGTGAGAGGGAAAAATGTCAGTAGAACAGAATCATACAGAGCCGACACAGGAGGAATTGCACGAGCTGCGACGCATCCGCCGCGAAAAGCTGCAGGAGCTGCAGAACGCGGATAAGGATCCCTTCCGTGAGGTTCGTTACGCGCGTACCCATTATACAAAGGACATCCGTGATAATTTTGAGATCCTCGAGGGGCAGCACGTTTCCCTTGCAGGGCGCATGATGTCCAAGCGTATCATGGGCAAGGCGTCCTTCTCGGATCTGTCCGACCGTTATGGTCGGCTGCAGCTGTATGTCAAGCGCGACGCACTCGGCGTCGACGAGTATCAGGCGTACAAAAAGCTCGACATCGGCGATCTGATTGGCATCGAGGGCGAGGTTTTCCGCACCCAGAAGGGCGAGATCTCGGTTTCGGTCACAAAACTGACTCTGCTGTCCAAGAATCTCATCCCGCTGCCGGAAAAGTGGCACGGCCTTAAAGATACCGACATGCGCTACCGTCAGCGTTACGTCGACCTGATCGTCAACCCCGAGGTGCGCGATACCTTTGAAAAGCGTTCCGCGATCGTGCGTGAAATCCGTAATTTTATGGATTCCCGGGGATTCATGGAGGTGGAGACGCCGTGCCTCAACACCATCCCGGGCGGCGCGGCGGCGCGCCCCTTCATCACGCACCATAACGCGCTGGATATCGACATGTACATGCGCATTGCGACCGAGCTGCATCTCAAGCGCCTGATTGTCGGCGGCTTTGAGCAGGTTTACGAGATCGGCCGTATTTTCCGCAACGAGGGCATGGACACCAAGCACAATCCGGAGTTTACGACCATTGAACTGTATCAGGCATACACCGATTATCATGGCATGATGGATATCACGGAGGATATGATTGTCCATGTGTGCGATAAGGTGCTCGGCACCACCCATATCATATATCAGGGAACCGAGATCGATCTCACGCACGGCTGGAAGCGCCAGACCATGGCTGAGGCGGTCAAAGAATACGCCGGCATCGATTTTATGGCTGTCGACGGCGCGGAGGCGCTGCAGCAGGTCAGAGCGAAAGGCGTCGAAATTGAAAAGGGCAAGGAAAGCTGGGGCGATCTGCTCGCGCTGTGCTTTGACGAATTTGTTGAGGACAAGCTGATCCAGCCTACCTTTATCACCGATTATCCGGTTGAAGTATCTCCGCTTGCAAAGCGTAAGCCCTCCGACCCGCGCCTGACGGAGCGCTTTGAGCTGTTCGTCGTGGGCCGTGAACTGGCGAACGCCTTCTCAGAGCTGAACGACCCGATTGATCAGCTCGGACGCTTCGAGCGTCAGGTGGCGCTGCGCGCGGCGGGCGACGACGAGGCCAGCATGATGGACGAGGATTTTGTCACCGCGCTGGAATACGGCATGCCCCCGACGGGCGGCATGGGGATGGGCATCGACCGTCTGGTCATGCTGCTGACCGATTCTTCCTCGATTCGCGACGTCCTGCTGTTCCCGACCATGAAACCGCTTGCAGATCAATGAATAAGGAAGCCTGGACGCCGGGAAAGGCGTTCAGGCTTTTCGGCGTGTTAACAACATGCGCTAAAAAAGAAGGATTCATCATATGCCAAAATTAATACATCGGCTCACGGCGCATATGTCCAAATCAGGAAAAACAGTAAACCCGACCCGTGCAATCGTTCTGGGTTTTCTGGTTATCATCGTCATTGGCGCCCTGCTGCTCAGCCTGCCAATTTCCTCCCGGGAGCGGCAGTGGACAAGCCTGCTCACCACCATGTTCACCGCTACCAGCGCCACCTGTGTCACCGGGCTGATTCTGGTGGATACGTACACGCACTGGAGCCTGTTCGGGCAGACGGTCATCCTGCTGCTCATCCAGATTGGCGGTCTTGGCTTTATGAGCATGGCCACGCTTTTTTCTTTTCTGATGCGCCGTACGATCACGCTGCGGGAGCGTATGGTTATGACAACCTCGCTCAATGTGAACGATATGTCAGGTATCGTACGTCTGACACGGCGCGTACTGCTGGGCACGCTGCTCTTTGAAGGGGTCGGCGCCGTGACGCTTTCGATCCGTTTTATCGGGGATTTCGGCGTGGCGGATGGGATTCGCAAGGGGATATTCCACGCAATCTCGGCATTCTGCAATGCGGGCTTTGACCTGATGGGTGAGGTTCAGCCGTTTTCCTCAATGGTCTCATATGCAAACGACCCGGTGATCAATATCACTATTATGACGCTGATCGTGCTCGGCGGACTGGGCTTTTACGTCTGGAACGATGTCTTTGAACAGCGCTCTCTGAGGCATTTGCGCCAACATACGCGTCTGGTTCTGATAACAACGGCGGCGCTTGTGCTTGGTGGCGGCCTGATTACCGCGGTCTGCGAATGGAATAATCCGGCGACGCTGGGCGGACTGCCGGTGGCAAGCCGGCCCATGGCTGCGCTGTTCCAGTCTGTCACGCTCCGTACCGCCGGCTTTAACACGATCGACCAGACCGCACTGACGGGACCGTCCAAGCTGCTGGCGATTATCTGGATGTTTATCGGCGGTTCGCCCGGTTCCACAGCGGGCGGCATCAAGACCGTTTCCATCGCAGTGCTGCTGCTGACTGCCCTTTCCGCCGTGCGGGGCCGCAGCCGCGTTGCGGCCTTCGGCCGCACCATCTCACCCCGCAGCATCATGAACGCGGTTACCATGCTGGTTGTCGGCGTTGTGCTCGTATTGAGCGGCACAATGATATTGGTCACCTTTGACCAGGCGCCGCTTACAACCTGTCTGTATGAGGTTACATCGGCGTTCGGCACTGTGGGGCTGACCATGAACCTCACGCCGACACTCGGGGTGATATCCCAAATTACCCTGATGGTGCTTATGTTTCTGGGCCGCGTCGGCGTACTCACGCTCGGCATTGCGGTGCTGATGGGACGTCAGCATGAAACCAAGCTGCATTATCCTGAGGCGCAGGTCTTTGTGGGATAACAACAGAGAGGAAGATTTTTGTGAAATCGTTTGTCATTATTGGACTCGGGCGTTTCGGCAATGCGGTAGCGCGCGAGCTGTACCGCCGCGGCAACGAGGTCCTGGCCATAGACATGGATGAGGACGCGGTGCAGCGCATCGCGGATTTTGTCACGCACGCGGTTGTAGGCGACGCGAAGGATGAGAATGTTTTGCGCTCCATCGGCGTGCGCAATTTCGACTGTGCGGTGGTTGCCATTGCATCGGATATTCAGGACAGCGTGCTGGTCACGCTGATGCTCAAGGAATGGGGCGTAAAATTTATCGTCGCCAAGGCGCAGAGCCAGATGCACAGCAAAGTGCTGCAGCGCATCGGCGCGGATAAGGTCGTTTTCCCGGAGGAGGATATGGGCAACCGTCTGGCGCAGACGCTGTCCTCGTCCAACGTGATCGACTTCATTGAGCTGTCGCAGGACTTCAGCATCGTCGAAATCCATCCGCCGCAGAGCTGGTCGAACAAAACGCTGAGCGAGCTGTCCGTTCGCGCGCGGTTCGGTGTTAACGTTCTTGCCGTGCGCGGGGAGGATCGCGATATAGTCACCATTTCCCCGACAGCCGACCAGATTATCCATCAGGGCGATGTGCTGATTGTCATCGGCGCGAACGACGATATTGAACGGCTGGGCAACCTGCGATGACGCAGATTGAAAGCCGCGCAAACGGAACACTCCGGCACCTGGCGCGTTTGGCACGCGAAAAAAAATACCGGCTCTCTTGCGGAGAAATGCTGTGCGAGGGCGCAAAGATGCTGCGGGAGGCGCTGTCCTCCGGCATAGCGCTTCGGACGGTGCTCGTGCGCGGCGTGCCGGATAACGCAGCGTGGGAATTGCTGCGGCTGGCCGAACAGGCGGGGGCAACGCTTTTCTCCGCGCCGGATGCGCTGTTCCGGCAGGCAAGCGATATGGAAACGCCGCAGGACGTTGTTTTTTCCTGCGTACCGCCGTCCTTTGGCGCGGGGGCGCTGACCGGCGTATCCCGCGCGCTGCTGCTGGACGGGCTGCAGGATCCCGGAAATATGGGCACCATCCTGCGGACGGCCGACGCGTTTGCGCTGGGCGCGGTGGTACTCGCGGAGGGCTGCGTCGACCCTTATGCGCCCAAGGTTGTGCGCGCCACGATGGGCGCGATCTTCCGCCTGCCGGTTATCCCGCTGAGGCGCACCGACGCATTTGATCTGCTGCACGCGGAGGGGCTGCCGCTCTATGCCGCCGCGCTGGCGGAGGACAGCGTACCCGTACAGCAGCTTTCACTGGATCGCTGCGCAGTGATTATCGGCAACGAGGGGCGCGGCGTTTCTGAAGAGACGCTCGCCCGCTGTGACGAAAAAATCATCCTGCCGATGGCGGGCAGCGCCGAATCGCTCAACGCGGGCGTAGCAGCTGCCATCCTGATGTGGGAAATGACGCGTAAAAATGCCTAAACCGGCATAGAATCTGTGACAGAAGGAGACCCGCTATGTCTGCACGACTGCACTGGCTTTGGCTCGCCACGCGCGCGCCGCTTCGTCCGCACCAAACGGCGGCGCTGCTTGCCCATTTTGGCTCAGCCGAGCAGGTGTATGCCGCCGACCGGTGCGCGCTTACCTGCGTATCCGGCCTGACCCGTGCACAGGTGGATGCACTGTGCGACAAGGAACTGCACGGGGCGGAACGTATTTCGGACGCGTGCCAGCGTTTGGGCGCGGGCATCCTGACTCTGGCCGATACGGCCTATCCTGACCGCCTGCGGCAGATCGCGGATCCGCCCGCCGTGCTCTATGTACGCGGCACGCTGCCCGATCTGGACGCGGCGCCGGGCATCGCGGTCGTCGGTACCCGGCGCGCGAGCGCATACGGGCGCGCCGCCGCGGAAAACATGGCGAGGAAGTTAACAGAGGCCGGGTTCATCATCGTATCTGGCATGGCGTCCGGCATCGACGGTGAGGCAAACCGCGCTGCGCTGCGTGCGGGGGGACGCACGGTTGCCGTGTTGGGCTGCGGCGTAGACGTGTGTTACCCGCCACACCACAAGGCGCTCATGGGCGACATCCTGCTCGCGGGCGCGGTGGTCAGCGAATATCCGCCCGGCACGGAGCCGCTTGCGGCGCACTTTCCGGCGCGCAACCGCATTATCAGCGGGCTGTGCGTGGGTACGCTGGTCATCGAAGCGCCTCTCCGTTCCGGGTCACTCATTACGGCGCGCTGCGCGCTTGATCAGGGGCGCGACGTGTTTGCCGTGCCCGGCAATATCGGCGTGCCGAGCTTTGACGGCTCCAACCGCATGATTGCGGACGGGGAGGCTATGCTGGCCGCCGCGCCGCGGGACATTATCCGCGAATATGCCGGTCTGCTGCCGGAAATTTCAAAGGAGAGCCGCGTGCAGCGCGTTCTGGAGCGGCAGACGGGAGAGCCGCCCCGGGCAAACCCCGGCCTATGGCAGGGTTTGCGGGAGCGCGCGCGGCGGGAGCGTCCCACGCCGGAACCGGCGGCGGCTGTGCGCGAAGCGGCCGAAAAGCCCGCTCTGCCCGCGCACCTCACCGATGAGGAGCGCGCCATTGTCCAGGCGGTGCAGCGCGGCGCGGATACAACCGACGCGATCATCGACGCCGTCGGCCTGCCGACGCAGCGCGTCACGGCTTCCATCACAATGCTGGAGCTGGACGGCGTGCTGACCCGTGAGGGCGGCAGGCTGCGCGCCGCAATCACTATAAGAAGAAATACATAGAAAATTCGCTGTGAGCGCATTCACATAGAAGTAACGGAGGAAACCAAATGTCGAAGCTGGTTATCGTCGAGTCTCCGGCCAAGGCCAAGACCATCGGCAAATACCTTGGCACCGATTACGTCGTCAAAGCGTCCATGGGACATTTGCGCGACCTGCCTAAAAAGAAAATGGGCGTGGATATCGAGCACGATTTTAAACCGCAATATATCCCGATTGAGGGTAAAGATAAAATCATAGACGAGCTGCGCGGAGCCGCGGACGACTGCGATTTCGTGTATCTCGCAACCGACCCGGACCGCGAGGGCGAAGCCATTTCCTGGCACTTAAAGGAGCTGCTCATGCTGGGTGACAGCCGCAGCCAGCGCGTGACGTTCAACGAGATCACGAAGAACGCCGTGCAGTACGGCATCTCACATCCGCGCGACATCGACCTTGACCTGGTGGACGCGCAGCAGGCGCGCCGTATTCTGGACCGCATCGTCGGTTACCAGCTCTCACCGTTCCTGTGGCGCAAGGTCAAGCGCGGACTGTCCGCAGGCCGTGTGCAGTCGGTTGCGACGCGGCTGGTTGTGGATCGCGAGAACGAAATCCGCGCATTCCAGCCGGAGGAATACTGGACGATCGAAGCCATGCTGTTGACCGCGGCGGATGGCGCCTTTGCCGCACGCTTTTACGGCGATCCGTCCGGCAAGGTGGAGCTGACGAACGAGGAGCAGACGCAGCAGATCGTAGCCGCCGTGACCGGAAAGCCGTTCACCGTCGGCACGGTCAAGCGCGGCAAGAAGAAAAAGTCCGCTGCGCCGCCGTTTATCACCTCGACGTTGCAGCAGGAGGCCTCCCGTAAACTCAACATGACGCCCCGCCGAACCATGAGCGTGGCGCAGGAGCTGTACGAGGGCATTGAAATCGAGGGGTTGGGACTGACCGGTCTCATCACCTACATGCGTACGGACTCGCTCCGTCTGGCCGACGAGGCGACAGCCTCCGCCGCGGCGTTTATTCGCGCGAAATACGGGGAAAGCTATTACCCCGGCAGTCCGCGCGTATTTAAGACCAAAGGCGCGGCGCAGGACGCGCATGAAGCGATCCGCCCGTCAAACGTCGAGCTGGAGCCGGAGCAAATCCGTTCCTCCCTGACGCCCGACCAGTATAAGCTCTATAAGCTGATCTGGTCGCGCTTTGTGGCGTGCCAGATGGCGGACGCGATTCTTGACACGGTTTCGGCCGATATTCTGTGCGCGGACTATGTGTTCCGCGCGAGCGGCTACACCGTGGCGTTTCCCGGATTTACGGCGGTCTACGTTGAATCTACGGATGATGAGAAGGACAAAAAGGACGGCGCGGGCAAGGCGCTGCCGCCCTTTGGCGAGGGGGATGCGCTGACTGCCGAAAAAATCGAGCCGGCGCAGCACTTTACCCAGCCGCCGGCGCGCTATACCGAGGCGTCGCTCATCCGTGCGATGGAAGAGCGCGGCATCGGCCGCCCGTCCACCTACGCGCCGACCATTTCCACCATCCTCGACCGTGACTATGTCGTAAAGGAAAACAAAGCGCTGCGCCCGACCCCGCTCGGCGAAGGCGTGACCGGCTTGCTGGTCGATAAGTTTGAATCGGTCGCGGACTACGAGTTCACCGCCAATATGGAGCACGAGCTGGACGCGGTTGAAGAGGGAAAACTGAATTATATCGCGCTGCTACGCAAATTTTACGCCGGGTTCGAAGCGGCGCTTAAACAGGCCGAGATCGCACTGGAGGGTCAGCGCGTCAAAATTGAAGACGAGGTGACCGATGTCGTCTGCGACAAATGCGGCCGCAATATGGTCATCAAATCCGGCCGGTTCGGCAAATTTCTCGCCTGCCCGGGTTATCCGGAATGCACAAACACCAAGCCGATTACCGAGGACACCGGCGCGGCCTGCCCGGTCTGCGGCGCAAAGGTTGTGAAGAAAAAATCCGCGCGCGGCTATGTATATTACAGCTGCGACAAATATCCGGAGTGCTCGTTTATCACCTGGGATAAGCCGCTCAAGACCCAGTGCCCGAACTGTGACTCCTCGCTCTTCCGCCACACCGACCGCGACTCCAAAGAGGTGCGCGACGTGTGCCTGCGCGAAGGCTGCGGCCACTCCGAGCTGGTAAAGGAAGGCGTATCGCCCGAGGAGGCGGAAAAGAACCGTCTGCGGCGCGAAGCGCGCGCGGCGAAGGCGGCGGAGCGTGCGGCCGAGAAGGAAAGAGCCGCGGCGGAGGAAAAGGAAACCAAGAAAGCAGTGAAGAAGACCACCGCGAAAAAAACCGTCGCCGCGAAAAAGCCTGCTGCGGCAAAAAAGACACCCGCAGCCAGGAAGAAACCCGCGGCCGGGAAAACAACGGGTACAAAGAAAACCTCCACCCGGAAAAAGGCGGCGGAAAATGGAGGTGCGGCGGATGCAGAATAAAGTCATCGTCATTGGCGCGGGGCTTGCGGGCTGCGAAGCCGCCTGGCAGCTTGCCGAGCGCGGCATTCAAACGGAGCTGCACGAGATGAAGCCGGAACTGCGGAGCCCCGCGCACCACTCGGACGATTTTGCGGAGTTGGTCTGCTCCAATTCGCTGCGCTCCAACGAACTGACGAATGCGGCGGGGCTGCTCAAAGAGGAGCTCCGCCGCCTGGGCGGACTGATCGTCCGCTGCGCCGACGCGACGCAGGTTGAGGCCGGTGGCGCGCTGGCGGTCGACCGTGAGGCGTTCGCGCGCATGGTAACGGACAAAATCCGCAGCCACCCGAACATCACGGTTATGCCGGGCGAGGCGACCGAGATTCCCACGGACGGGCAGGTGATCGTCGCATCCGGCCCGCTGACCTCGGACGCGCTCTTTGCGCATATCCATACGCTGGTTGGCGGTGATTTCCTGCATTTTTACGACGCGGCCGCGCCGATCGTCACGTTTGAAAGCGTGGATATGGACAGCGCCTATTTTGCCTCCCGTTATGACAAGGGTACGCCGGACTATATCAACTGCCCGATGAACCGCGAGGAGTATGACGCGTTCTGGCAGGCGCTGACTACGGCGGAGGAAGCGCCGGTGCACGGCTTTGAGGACGCCAAGGTGTTCGAGGGCTGCATGCCGGTCGAGGTCATGGGTCGCCGCGGGCATGATACGCTGCTGTTCGGCTCCTTAAAACCGGTCGGTCTGCCGGATCCCCGAACCGGACGGGATCCCTATGCCGTGCTGCAGCTTCGGCGCGACAACGCGCAGGGCACGCTTTATAATCTGGTCGGTTGCCAGACCCATCTGAAATTCGGCGAGCAGAAGCGGGTGTTCTCCATGATCCCCGCGCTGCGGAACGCGGAATTTGTGCGCTTCGGCGTGATGCACCGTAACACCTTTTTGGATTCACCGCGCCTTTTGGACTATAATTTTGCGCTGCGGAGCGATCCTCGCATCCGTTTTGCCGGACAGATGACCGGCGTGGAGGGTTATATCGAATCTAACGCTTCGGGCTTTCTTGCGGGGGCGGCAACGGCGCGCGTGCTGCTGGACAAGCCCGCGCCGGATTTCCCGGCGACGACCGCGATCGGCGCGCTTGGACGCTATGTTTCCAACCAAACCGTGACGAAGTTCCAGCCGATGAACATCAATTTCGGCATTCTTGATCCGCTGGGACACAGGGTCAAGGGAAAACGGGAAAAAAACCTGGCGATTGCCGAACGCGCACTCGCCGTGATCGACAGCCTGAAGGGAGAGTATTTGACATGAAGATCATCGTTGACGCAATGGGCGGCGACAATGCGCCGGAGGCGGCGGTTGCCGGCGCGGCCATGGCCGCGCAGACGTTCCGGGAGGAAATCGTTCTGGTCGGGCGTCAGGATGTGATATCCGATATTTTGAAGGCGGGGCATCTGGACAACGGACTGCCTACAGGCAGATTGACGGTTGTTCACGCGCCCGACATAGTTGACATGCATGACGATCCGGCGACTGTCCTGCGCAGCAAGCCGGAGTCCTCCATGGCGGTTGCGCTCAAAATGCTCAAAAAGGGCGAGGGCGATGCGGTCGTGTCCGCTGGAAATACCGGCGCGCTGCTCTCAGGCGCAACGCTTTACGGCGGGCGCATTAAGGGGATCCGCCGTGCGGCGCTCGCACCGCTTATGCCCTGCCGCGGCGGCCGGGTCATGCTGGTCGATGCGGGCGCGAACACCGAGTGCACGCCGGAATACCTGCTGCAATTCGCCTTTCTCGGCAGCTTTTATATGGAGAAAATCCGCGGTATTGCAAAGCCGCGCATCGGCCTTGTTAACAACGGCACCGAGGACACAAAGGGTGACGCGCTGCGCCGTGAGACCTATGCGCTGCTCCGGGCGGCGGCCGACGCGGGTCGGCTCAACTTTGTCGGCAACGTCGAGGGCTCCGGCGTGGTGTCCGGCGAATGCGACGTGGCGGTTTGCGACGGCTTTTCCGGCAACATTCTGCTGAAAACCATCGAAGGCGTCGCCAAATTTATGGGCGGCGAGATCAAGAACGTGTTTACGCATACGGCGCTGACAAAGGTCGGCTATCTGGCCTGCGCAAAGGAAATGCGTGCGTTTCAGGAGATGTTCAATCAGGACAAGGTCGGCGGCGCGCCTTTCCTCGGCGTCGCAAAGCCGGTGATTAAGGCGCACGGTTCGTCAAACGAGACAGCGTTCCTGCACGCGGTCCGGCAGGCGATCGCCTACACGAAAAGCGGCATGATTGAGACCGTCCAGCGGAACATCGAATACATGACGGTGCAGAACGCCGAATGACGCCTCCGCATTTTGTCATACCCTGCGATAAAATTTTTTACTCCCCCTTGACATGAGCAGTCTCAGACACTATCATCAGACTATAGCCACAGAGACTTGGACGCCGGGGAGGTGACAGCATGGCATTTGACAAACTGTGCGAACTGCTTGCAGAGCAGTTCGGCGTGGATCCAAAATCAATCACGATGGAGACGTCGTTCATCGAAGACCTCGGAGCCGATTCGCTCGATCTCGTCGAGTTGATGATGTCACTGGAAGAGGAATTTGACGTTGGGTCGATCGATGAGGAAGCGGCGGCCGGCATAAAGACGGTCGCGGATGTGATTCAGCTGATCGGCGCCGACGCGGAATAAAAAAGGATTTGACACAAGAGCCCGTTTTCGGGCTCTTGCATCTTTATAGCGGAAAGGAGAGCGGATATGGAGAAAATAGGCTATCAGTTTAAAAATATCGTGCTGTACCGCAAAGCGATGACCCATTCTTCCTACGCGAATGAGCACCGTGAGCGGCATCTGCAGCACAACGAACGGCTGGAGTTTCTTGGCGATTCCGTACTCGGTTTTGTAACGGCCGACTATCTGTTCAGCCAGTATCCGGAGCTGCCGGAAGGCGAGCTGACCAAGCTGCGCGCAGCGGTGGTATGCGAACAGGCGCTGTACGAGATTGCCAAGGAACTCGGGATTGACAGGGAAATCCGTCTGGGGCACGGCGAGGAGACCGGCGGCGGAAGGCAGCGCCCCTCCATTCTGGCGGACGCAACCGAGGCGCTGCTCGGCGCGATTTATCTGGACGGCGGCATTGAACCGGCGCGGCGTTTTGTGCTGAACTTCATCCCGCGCAAAGCGGAAGAAGCGCGGCGCGGCGGCGTGTTCAAGGATTACAAAACCATGCTGCAGGAAATTGTCCAGCGCAACAAACAGGAGACGCTGGAATATCGTCTCTCGGGCGAATCCGGCCCGGATCACGACAAGCAGTTTACGATGCAGCTCCTGCTCAACAGCAACGTGTTTGCCGAGGGTACCGGGCGCAGCAAGAAGGAAGCCGAGCAGATGGCAGCCAAACAGGCGCTGGAGCTGATGGGACAATAGCGCAGAGGGGACGGGGGAAACCCCGCCCTTTTTTATGCGGAGAGGAGGGCGAACCCTGTGGCAAGAAAAGCGATTCTGCCGGTGTTTGTGCCGCATTTCGGCTGTCCGTGTCAATGTGTGTTCTGCAACCAGCGCGCAATTGCCGGGCAGGCGGAGCCGGTCACGGCGGCGGATGTGCGCCGGGCGGCGGAGGAAGCGCGGCAAAACGGATTGGCCAAGCCTGAAATTGCTTTTTACGGCGGCAGTTTTACCGCGATTGCGGCGGAGACGCAGGAGCGTCTGCTTGCGGCGGCAGCGGGCTGTGTACGGGATGGGCTGTCGTCCGGCATCCGCCTGTCCACGCGGCCGGACTGCGTGGATGAAGCGGTGTGCACACGGCTGCAGAAGTATGGAGTCGGGACGGTTGAACTGGGGGCGCAGTCCATGAATGACGATGTGCTGCGCCTTGCGGGGCGCGGACATACCACGGCGAATACGGTTTATGCGGCAGGGCGTCTGCGGCAGGAGGGCTTTTGCGTTATTCTGCAGCTCATGGCCGGGTTGCCCGGAGAAACGGACGCCATTGCGCGGGAGAGCGCGCGCCGCGCCGCCGCACTGTGTCCGGACGGCGTGCGCCTTTATCCGGTTGCGGTACTGCCGCACACCGCGCTTTACGACCAGTGGCGCGCGGGCGCATACGAGCCGCTGACAGTGGAGCAGGCCGCGTGCCGCTGCGCGGATATGCTTGAGGTATTCGAAGAAAGGAGCGTTTCAGTGCTGCGGGTCGGGCTGAACCCTACGGAGGAGCTGGGCACGCAGGTTGCCGCCGGAGCATACCATCCCGCGATGGGCGAGCTGGCCTGGAATGAGGTCTGGCTCCGGCGCATGCAGTCACTGTTGGCGCCATATCGCGGCAGGCGGGGGGAGGCTGTGTTTGAAGTGCCGCCCCGCGCGGTTTCCAAGGCGGTGGGGCAAAAGCGGCGGAATCTTACGCGGCTTGCGGCGGCATTCCCCGGCGTGCGTATGCGGATATGCGCGGCGGAAGGCGCCACCGGCCCGGTACTGCGCTTTACAGCACGCGAATGAGCGGAAAAGCAGGCATTTTTTGTGAACAATCCGCAAATTCAGGCAGTGGGCGCATTGATTTACAGGTGCGCAGGTGGTAAACTAATATATTATAACTCGCTCCGAGGTGCCGCATGGTTCTAAAAAGCTTGCTGTTGCAGGGCTTCAAGTCCTTCCCTGACAAAACGGAAATACGGTTCCTGGGCGGGCTGACGGCCATCGTCGGCCCAAACGGCAGCGGCAAATCCAACATTTCGGATGCGATTCGCTGGGTACTGGGTGAGCAGTCCTCGCGCTCCCTGCGCGGCGCCAAGATGGAGGACGTCATTTTCGGGGGGACGGTGCGCCGCGGCGCGGTCGGTTTTGCCGAGGTATCGCTGATTCTGAATAATGAAAACGGCATTTTTCGCTCGGAATTCACCGAAATCATGGTGACCCGACGGTATTACCGTTCGGGCGAGAGCGAATACTATATCAATAAAAAGCATTGCAGGCTACGGGATATCCATGAGCTGTTCATGGATACCGGCCTGGGGCGCGACGGCTATTCGATTATCGGGCAGGGGCGTATCGATGAGATCCTCTCCCTCAAGAGCGAGGACCGTCGCGAAATTTTCGAGGAAGCGGCGGGCATCACCAAATTCCGTTACCGTAAGGAGGAGGCCGAGCGCAAGCTGGCCGCGACCGAGGAGAATCTTGTGCGCATCCGCGATGTGTACACGGAGCTGGAAAATCAGAAGGAACCGCTGGAGCGGCAGGCGGACAAGGCGCGGCAGTATCTGCTGCTGCGCGACGAATTGCGCGTGCTCGAGATTTCGCTCTGGCTGCTCGCGCTTTCCCGCATCGGGGAGGATGCCGCAAAAAACAGGCAGGACAGCGAAACCTGCGCGAGGGCGCTTGCGGAAGCCTGCGCCGAACGCGACGCGCTTTATGCAAAGTCTGAGGCGCTCGCGGAAGAGCTCCGTCAGGCCGAGATTGAGACCGAGGGTCTGCGTGCCCGCCTGCGTGAGACCGAGCAGCGTGCGGCGGACCATGCGAGCCGCTGCGCGGTGCTGAACGCGAACATCCGCAACAACGAGGAGAACATCGCCCGCACGCGGCGCGAAAGCGACCGGCAGGCCGAGCAGGCGCAGTCGCTGGAGCGTCAGCTTGCGGAGCGCCGCGCACGCTGCGCCGCGCTGGACACGGCGTGCGACGGGCTGCTTCGGCAGCAGGCCGAGGCCCGCCGGCTGGATGCGGCAGTGCAGGATGAACTCACGGGCCTGCGCGGGACGCTTGCCGCACGGCGCGCGGAGCGGGAAAAGCGCGCGGCGGAGCAGTTCACGCTGGAACTTGCGCGCACGGCGGCGCAGACCGGCCTTGACGGCATGGAATCCCGGCGCGGCACCATCGCGCAGGATATCGACACGCTGGCGGGGCGCGTACAGCAGGAGGAAGCCGTACGGGCGGAGCTGCAAACACAGCTTGCGCGCTGCGGGGAGACCCTGTCCGGCTCGCAGAATCAGCTCGCAGGTGTGGCCATGAAAGCGGAAAACCGCCGCAAAAAGGCAGAGAGCCTGGAAGCGGAAAGCCGCCGCCTGGAGTCTGAACGTACCGACTGCGCGGGCCGCATCCGCATGCTGCGCGAAATGCAGAAGGATTATGAGGGCTTTTCACGCAGTGTCAAACTGGTGATGAACTGTGTGGAGAACGGCGCGCTGTCCGGGGTGCACGGGCCGGTTTCGGCGTTGCTGACTGTGCCGGACGAATATGTCCTCGCGGTCGAAACCGCGCTCGGCGCAGCGGCGTCCAACCTCGTGGTGGACAGTCCGCAGGTCGGCCGCGCGGCGATCGAGTATCTCAAACGCGCTGACGGCGGCCGCGCGACGTTTCTTCCGCTTGACACCATCCGTCCAAATCGCCTGCAGGAGCAGGGGCTTTCCGGCGCGCGCGGCTACTGTGGCGTGGCAGACGAACTGGTACAGTGCGATGCGCGCTACCGGGACATCGTCTCAAACCTGCTCGGGCGCACCGTAGTTGTGGAGCATATGGACGCGGCGCTCGCCGTTGCACGGGCGCATGGCAACCGCTTCCGCATTGTTACGAAGGACGGACAGGTCATTCAGGCCGGCGGCGCAATGACTGGCGGCTCGGCCTCCAAATCGACCGGCGTGTTGTCGCGCGCGGCCAAGCTGCGCGAGCTGGAGGCCCGGGAACAGGAGCTGGCCGCATCGTGCGCGCAGGCCGGGCAGGCGCTCGCGCATGCGAAGCAGGAGCTTTCCGCGCTTGATTTCGACGTCAAGGCGATCGAGGCGGAGCGCGCGCGGGCGCAGGAGGATCAGGCGCGGCTTTCCGCGCGTCTGGAGCAGCACGGCGTGCTGCTGGACAGCCTGCGTGCCCAGTACGATGCGCTGGTGCTTGAGCGCGATAATCTCGCTGCGGCGCGCGCGGGCTATGAGCGCACGGTCGCGGAAAAGACGGCGGCACTTGTGTCACTGGAGGCCGCGCTTTTCTCCCTTGGCCGGGAGATTGCGGCGACGGAGGATACGGTAAACGGGCTGGAAGCCAGGCACGCAGCGGCATTGCAGGACGGCGCGCATCTTGAAACCGCTCTGGCGGAAAACCGCACCGAGGCTGCGGCCGAGCGGCGCGCACTGGGCGATCTGGAAGCGTTGCAGCAGAATCTCGCCGACACACTTTCGGGCAGCGCCGACACGATCGAACGGTTTGAAGCGGAGATCGCGCGGCTGCGCGGGGAACTTGTGCAGGCGGAGCGGCAGCACGCGGACGACGGCGAAAATGCCGCGCAGCTGCGCGGGCTGATCGCATCCTCCGCACAGCAGCGCATGCGCATTGAGGGGCAAAAGACTGCTGTCGATAAACAGGCGCAGGCGCAGGGCGACACGATTCTGAACCTCGAGCGGGAGGCCGGGCGTCTGGAAAACCGTGCGGTGCAGTTAAAAAATGAAGAAACGCAGATTCTTGATAAAATGTGGGAACAATATGAATTAACTCCCACGCCGGCGCAAGAGGTTGCGCGCGACCTGCCCGATGTGCCGCAGGCCGAGCGGGATGCGGCGACGCTCAAGGCGAAGATGCGCGCCCTTGGCAACGTCAATCTCGACGCGACGCAGGAATATGAGAAGCTCATGGAGCGATATACTTTCCTTGGGGAGCAGAAGGCCGACCTGGAACGGGCGCAGAACGAGCTGTATAAGGTCATCGAACAGCTGACCGTCAACATGAAGGAGATTTTCGCCTCGGAGTTCGCTAAGCTGAACGGCTATTTCGGCGAGACCTTCCGGGAGATCTTCGGCGGCGGGCACGCCGAGCTGCAGCTGGCCGACACGACGGACATCCTGAACTGCGGCATCGACATCCGGGTCTCGCCGCCCGGTAAAGCGCTTAAAACCATCACGCTGCTGTCCGGCGGCGAGAAGGCGTTCGTCGCCATCGCGCTGTATTTCGCCATTCTCAAGGTACGGCCGACGCCGTTCTGCGTGCTCGACGAGATCGAGGCCGCACTCGACGATGTTAACGTCCTGCGCTTTGCGAAATACATACGGCGGCTGACCGGCGGCACGCAGTTCATCGTCATCACGCACCGCCGCGGCACGATGGAGGAAGCCGACATGCTTTACGGCGTGACCATGCAGGAGCAGGGCGTATCCAAGCTGCTGATGCTGAACCTCGCCGAAGCCGAACAGCGGCTCGGCATTAAGCTGAAATAATATACCGAAGCAAGGAGCGGATACTTTGGGTTTTTTTGATAAAATCAGACAGGGACTGAAAAAGACGACCGAAGCGGTTACCGAAAAAATGAACGACGTCATGGCGACCTTCGTCAAGGTGGACGCTGATCTGCTTGAAGAGCTGGAGGAGGCGATGATCCTCGCCGACCTTGGCGCTCCCGTCGCGGCGAAAGCGGTCGCCGAACTGGAGCAGCGCGCCAAGCGGCAGAAGATCAACACGTCCGACGAGCTGCGCATGGTGCTGCGCGACATTCTGACCGGTATGATGCAGGAGGACACGCCGCTTGACGTGTCCGGCAAGCCGGCGGTTGTGCTCGTGATCGGCGTCAACGGCGTGGGCAAGACCACGACGATCGGCAAGTTGGCGGCGCGTTATGTCGCGGAGGGCAGGCACGTCCTGCTCGCGGCAGCGGATACCTTTCGCGCGGCGGCGGCCGATCAGCTTGAAGTCTGGGCGAAGCGCGCGGGCGCGGACATCGTGCGGCACGGCGAGGGCGCGGATCCGGCGGCGGTCGTATTCGACGCGGTTGCGGCGGCCAAGGCGCGCGGCTGCGATATCATCATTATCGATACGGCGGGCCGTCTGCACAACAAGCAGAACCTGATGAATGAGCTGGCCAAGATCGACCGGATTCTAACGCGGGAGCTGCCGAATTCCAGCAGGGAGACGCTGCTCGTGCTCGACGCAACGACCGGACAGAACGCCGTCCATCAGGCCGAGGAGTTCAACAAGGTCGCGCAGCTGACCGGCATCGTGCTGACCAAACTGGACGGCACGGCCAAGGGCGGCATCGTCATCGCGATTTCGGCGGGGCTCGGCGTGCCGGTCAAGCTGGTCGGCGTAGGCGAAGGGCTGGACGATCTGATGGATTTTAGCCGCGAGGATTTCGTTACGGCGCTGCTCCCCGGCGGAACGGAAGCAGCGGAAGAATAAAACGCCGGACAGACGGCGAGGATTTGTGGAGGAAAAATGGCAAGACCGGATTTACGAAGAAACGACGAGATGCGGCGTGTGAAAATCACGCCCAACTATACCATGCATGCCGAGGGCTCGGTGCTGATCGAGGTCGGCAACACCAAGGTGATCTGCAACGCGACAGTGGAGGATAGGGTGCCGCCGCACGTATTCGGCACGGGACGCGGCTGGGTCACGGCGGAATACGCCATGTTGCCGCGTGCGACAAACACCCGTTCCCGGCGCGATATTTCGGGGCTCAAGCTGAGCGGGCGCTCGGCGGAGATCCAGCGGCTGATCGGCCGTTCGCTGCGCGCGGTAACCGATATGGAGGCGCTCGGCGAACGCTCGATCGTTGTGGACTGCGACGTCATCCAGGCGGATGGCGGCACGCGCTGCGCATCCATCACAGGTGGGTTTATCGCGCTTTGGCTCGCCTGCAAAAAGCTGATGGACGAAGGGCAGCTGCGCAAAATGCCGCTGCGCACCCATGTTTCCGCAGTCAGCGCGGGCATCTTTGAGAATGAGGCGGTTCTCGACCTCAACTATGCAGAGGATTCTCATGCGATTGTGGACTGCAACATTGTCATGACCGGGGAGGGCGAGTTCGTCGAGGTGCAGGGCACCGGCGAGAGCCGTCCGTTCCAGAAGGACGAGCTGCAAAAACTGCTCTCTCTCGGCCGCAAGGGCACGGCAAAGCTGTGCCGCGAGCAGAAAAAGATCACGGGGGAGCTATAAACATGCGTGAGGAAGCGACGGAATTTGTGCTGGCCTCCCATAACGCGAAAAAGCTGCGGGAGCTGCGCGAGATTCTCGGTACGCTTGAAATTGCGGTTTCCGCATTGCCTGAGGGGGCGCCTGAGCCGGAGGAAAACGGTGATACCTTTGAGGAGAACGCCCTCATAAAAGCGCGCGCGGCGTGCCGCCTGACAGGAAAACCCGCCCTCGCGGACGATTCCGGCCTGTGCGTGGACGCGCTGGGCGGCGCGCCGGGCGTGTATTCTGCCCGTTATGGCTCAGCGGCGTACTGCGTGCGATATCCGGATGGGTTTGCAGTCCTGCCGCCGGATGCTGCGGATACCGACCGCACGCTGCGTCTGCTGCGGGCGATGGAGACCGTGCCTTCGAACCGCCGGCAGGCGCGGTTCGTCAGCGCAATCGCCTGCGTGTTTCCGGATGGCCGGGAGTTTACCGTGCGCGGCGAATGCGAGGGTGAAATTGCCCATCAGGTGCACGGTGAAGGCGGTTTTGGCTACGTCCCGGTGTTTTTTGTGCCGGCGTACGGTAAGACCTTCGGTGAGCTGTCGCCTGAGACCAAGAACCGGATTTCGCACCGTAGCCGAGCGCTGCAAAACTGCCTTGTAAAACTGCGGGAGGTTTTGTAGCATTTCGACACGGCAAGACGTTAAGAACACGAATGATTTTTGATAAAACAGGAGAAGAAAACCTATGCTGACAAGCAAACAACGCGCCCAGCTGCGAGGGCTGGCCAACAAGCTTCCCGACACGCTGCAAATCGGTAAGGACGGCCTGACAGAAGGACTTGCGCGGCAGCTGGATGAGCTGCTGGAGTGCCATGAGCTGGTTAAGGTGAAGGTGCTGGAAAATTCCCTCCTCACGCCGCGCAGCGCATCCGAGGAATTGTGCGCGCAGCTGCGCGCGGAACCGGTGCAGTGTATCGGCGCCAAATTTGTGGTATACCGGCAGTCCTCCGACAAGGACAAGCGAAAAATCGTGCTGGAAAAGGCATGAAACGGCTGGGCGTGATGGGAGGCACGTTTAATCCCCCGCACTATGGTCATCTGGAGGCGGCGCGCCATGTGCGCGACGCGCTCGGGCTGGACAGGGTGCTGTTCGTTCCAACCAATCTGCCGCCGCACAAGAAGCTCCCGCCGCACAGCGCGACAACGGTGCAGCGGTGCGAGATGGTCGCGCTCATGGTGCGTGATGAACCGTGGGCCGGGCTTTCGACCATAGAGGTCGACCGCGGCGGGGCGAGCTATACGGTCGAAACGCTGCGGCAGCTGGCAGGGGAGGGGAATGCGCTCGCGCTGATCGTCGGCACCGACATGCTGATGACATTTGAGCGCTGGCGCGAACCGGAGGAAATCTGCCGCCTTGCGACGCTGGTGGCAGTGGCTCGGGAGGAGGACGACCGCGCGGCGCTCCGCCGTCAGGCCACGCGCCTGCGGGAACGTTTTGGCGCGGACGTGCGTCTGATTGACTGTCCGGCGCTGCCGGTTTCTTCCACGCAGCTGCGGGAGGGGCGCAGCTTTGAGGGTCTGACGCCGCCCGCCGTCGCAGCTTATATTGCAGCACATCATCTATACGCTCGGCACTGACAACCTGGGAATACCGAAACGGACGACAGAAAGGCGGTTTTTGCAATGTTGTGGGATGAAATGATCAGACAAAGCATTCTGGGGAGACTTTCCGGTTACCGTTACACACACACGCTGGGGTGCGAGCGAGCTGCCAAATGGCTGGCGGAGACATACGGGGGAGACGTCCAGAAGGCTGCCTTCGCTGCCTGTCTGCACGACATAACAAAACGACTTTCTCAGGAAGAACAGTTGTATTTGTGCGATAAATACGATATAATACCGAGTGATGTTGAAAAAGTGGAATGGAAGATGCTTCATGGCAAAACCGCCGCAGCCATTGCAGTGCATGAATATGGCGCGCCGCAGGACGTTGCCGATGCCATCGCCTACCATACAACAGGTCGCCGGAACATGACGCTGCTGGATAAAATTCTTTATCTGGCGGATTACATTGAGGAGACACGAGATTTTGACGGGGTAGAACCCGCGCGTGCGCTGGCCCGGAAGGATATCGACCAGGCGCTGCTGTACTGCTTTGACAGCTCGCTGACAGATCTGGTTGAGCGGGGCAAGCTGATCCACGCGGATACAATTTCCGCGAGGAATGACCTGCTCTTCCGAGGCGTGACCCATGCACTGCCCTGATTCCCCCAAGGAAGGCAACAAACGGAGGCACAATATGAAAATATTCGGCAGCGGAAACGCAAGCCGTCGCTCGCAGAAACCGCCGAAGCAGAAGAAACCCAAGCGTGAGCTGACGAAGAAACAGAAAATAAAGCGGATCGTCATCGTCGTCGCCATCATTGCCGCGCTGTGCGCAGCCGCAGCCGCAGTCTGGTCTGCCACTGTGCGGGCTCCCGACCCAATGAACCGCCCGAACGACCCAACTGTTGTGGACACTGAAAACGGGGATGCGCCCGCCCTCGATATGGGTGACCGTGTGGCGGATTACTTCACCTTTGTCGTCGGCGCGGTTGACGAGGATCAGACCCGAACCGACGCGCTCATGGTCTGCGGTTTCGACACCAAGAACAAAACAATCAATCTCCTGAACATTCCGCGCGACACCATGTCCGACGTGTCCCGTAAGGGCGCGTCCAAAAAGATCAACGCGGCTTACGGCACAAAGGGCGGCATTGAGCAGACCAAGCTGGAGATCAAAAAGCTGATCGGCTTTTCCCCCGACTACTATATTATTGTGAATTTTAAAGGCATCGCGGACATCGTGGACGCGATTGGCGGCGTGGATTACGAAATCCCGTTCCGCATGTACTATAAAGACCCCTCGCAGAATCTCAATATTGATTTCAAACCCGGCATGCGTCACATGAACGGCGAGGAGGTCGTCGAGTTCCTGCGCTGGCGCAAAAATAACGGCGGCGTCAAAACCGGAGACCCGAACTATACCGGCGGCGACGAGGAGCGCATCGACAAGCAGCAGGAATTCCTCAAGTATCTCGCGGCACAGGTGCTGAAGCCCTCCAACATCAGCAATATCGGCAAAATCAGCGACGCGGTGTTTAAAAACATCAAAACGGATCTGACTGCGGGCGAGATTTTATGGATGGGTATGCAGGCGGTCGGCACGGCGAGCGAGAATATCCAGATGCACAAGCTGCCCGGCGAGGACTCTTACTCTTACGCCGGCACAAGTTGGTACGGCTCCTTCTTCTTCCCCGACGAGGAAAAGACGCTTGCGCTGATCAACGAATATTTTAACCCGTACGTTAACAAGCTGACCAATCTTGACATTGTCTCCGGCCCGGACAAGCGTTCCGGTTCCAGCGGCAGTTCCTCGGATGACTCCGAATCTTCCGGTTCTTCTAAGACGCATACCAAGGATACGGAGGAAACAAAGACAGAGGACGAGCCGGAGCAGGAGACTCCGCCGAAGGGAACCACGGATCCGGAGACCGGCACGACCGGCGGTACGACCCAGCCGGAAAACGGCGGTGGCACCACGACCACTCCGGGTGATGGCGGCATGTCCACCACAACGCCGGGCACCGGTACGACCACGCCGGACGGCAGCGGTTCCGGCACAACAACGCCCGGCACAGAAAATGAGTCCCCCGGCACGACCACCCCGGAGGGCAGCGGATCGACAACCACGAATCCGCCGCAATCCGGCAGCGTGGATCCCGAGGCTTGATAGAGAAGGAGTATTACGGAATATATGACTGCACAAGAAACTGTAAAATGTGCCTGCGAGGCACTGCTTGAGAAAAAAGGAAAGGATGTGCAGGTGCTGCACATCGAGCATCTGACTACTTTAACCGAGTATTTTGTCATCTGCTCGGCCACCTCAACCACCCAGGTCAAGGCGCTGGCCGATAACGTCGAGTGGCGGCTGAAAAACGATCACGGCGTGATGCCGCACCACACCGAGGGCTTTGAGTCCGCGCAGTGGATTCTGCTCGACTACAGTTCCGTCCTCGTCCATGTGTTTATGCCCGAGGCGCGTGAATTTTACAAGCTCGAGAACCTGTGGAAGGACGGCACGCCGGTCGCGCTGGCTGAATTGGGCGTCGAAGGCGAAGCGTAATTTCCATTGACAATGGACAAGGGGCAATGCCGTATATCGGCGCAAACCCCGTGCTCCATGCTTCATTGTCCATGACCATTTTCAAAAACTGGGGGAAACACCGTTGAAGTACGAATACAAAAGAATTGAAAAGAAATGGCAGGATGTCTGGGATCAAAAGCGTTGCTTTGAGGCCGAAAACGGCAGCGAAAAACCCAAGTTCTACGCGCTGGTCGAGTTCCCGTACCCGTCCGGCCAGGGTCTGCACGTAGGGCACCCGCGCTCTTACACCGCGCTGGACATTGTCGCGCGCAAAAAGCGCATGCAGGGACTCAACGTTCTGTATCCGATGGGCTGGGACGCATTTGGCCTGCCGACAGAGAATTTTGCGATCAAAAACCACATCCACCCGGCGATCGTGACGAAGAACAATATTGCGCGCTTTAAGTCGCAGCTCAAGGCACTCGGCCTGTCGTTTGACTGGTCGCGCGAAATCAACACGACCGATCCCTCTTACTACAAGTGGACCCAGTGGATTTTCCTTCAGCTTTTCAAAAAGGGCCTCGCCTACAAAAAGGAAATGAGCGTTAACTGGTGCACCTCCTGCAAGTGCGTGCTGGCGAATGAGGAGGTTGTGAACGGCGTGTGCGAGCGCTGTGGCTCCGCTGTCGTCCACAAGGAAAAGAGCCAGTGGATGCTCGCCATCACTAAGTACGCTCAGCGCCTGATCGACGATTTGGATACGGTCGATTATATTGAGCGCGTCAAGACCCAGCAGAAGAACTGGATTGGCCGCTCGACCGGCGCGGAGGTCGACTTCACAACGACTGAGGGCGACAAGCTGACCGTGTACACCACCCGCCCCGATACGCTGTTCGGCGCGACGTATATGGTTATTTCGCCGGAGCACCCGGCGGTCGAAGCCTGGGCTTCCAGGCTCGCAAATATCGACGCCGTCCGCGCCTATCGCGAGGAAGCTGCGCGCAAGTCTGACTTTGAGCGCACCGAGCTCAATAAAGACAAGACCGGCGTGCGTCTGGACGGCGTGATGGCAATGAATCCGGTCACCGGCCGGGAGATCCCGATCTTTGTGTCCGACTATGTCCTGATGGGCTACGGCACGGGTGCGATCATGGCGGTTCCCGCGCATGACGACCGCGACTGGGACTTCGCCAAGGCGTTCGGCCTGCCGATCATTGAGGTGATTGCGGGCGGCAACGTACAGGAAGCCGCGTTCACAGACGTGGAGACCGGTACACTCGTCAATTCTGAATTTCTGAACGGTTTGAGCGTCGCCGAAGCGAAAAAGGCCATCATCGCCTGGCTGACCGAAAAGGGTCTGGGCCATGAAAAGGTTAACTACAAGCTGCGCGACTGGGTCTTCTCCCGTCAGCGTTACTGGGGTGAGCCGATCCCGCTTGTGCACTGCGACAAGTGCGGCTGGGTGCCCGTGCCGGAAGACCAGCTCCCGCTGACGCTGCCAGACGTCGAATCCTATGAGCCGACGGAAAACGGTGAGTCCCCGCTCGCAAAAATGACCGATTGGGTCAATACGGTCTGCCCGCACTGCGGCGGCGCGGCGAAGCGCGAGACCGATACCATGCCCCAGTGGGCCGGTTCGTCCTGGTACTTCCTGCGCTACATGGATCCGCACAACGACAAAGCGCTTGCATCGGAAGAAGCGCTCGCATACTGGTCGCCGGTCGATTGGTATAACGGCGGCATGGAGCACACTACGCTCCACCTGCTGTATTCCCGCTTCTGGCATAAGTTCCTGTACGACATCGGCGTTGTGCCGACGGCGGAACCCTATCAAAAGCGCACAAGCCATGGCATGATCCTCGGCGAAAACGGTGAAAAGATGTCCAAATCGCGCGGCAACGTTGTGAATCCGGATGAGATCGTGGACGCTTACGGCGCGGACACCATGCGCCTGTACGAAATGTTCATCGGCGACTTTGAAAAGGCCGCTCCATGGAGCCCGAAGTCTATCAAGGGCTGCCGCCGCTTTCTGGAGCGCGTGTGGAATCTGGCCGACCAGGTGCAGGAGGGTGACGCCTACTCCGAACAGCACGAGGTGCTGATGCACCGCACCATTCAGAAGGTCGGGGAGGACATTGAAAACCTCAAGCACAATACCGCCATTGCGGCAATGATGAGCATGATCAATGAGTTCTACGACAAGGGCGTGAACCGCGAGGAATACAAGACGCTGCTGACACTGCTCAACCCGTTTGCGCCGCATATCACCGAGGAGCTGTGGGAGCAGTGCGGCTTTGCGCACGACGGCCAGGTGCTGTCGCTGGAGGCGTGGCCCGCGTTTGACGCGAGCAAAACCGTGGAGTCCTCCGTCGAGATCGCGGTGCAGGTCAACGGCAAGCTCAAGTCCACCATCCGCCTGCCCATGGACTGCGAGGAGAAGCAGGCCGTGGACGCTGCGCTCGCGGACGAAAAGGTGCAGAACGCGATTGGCGACAAGCCGGTCTTCAAAACGATTGTGGTGAAAAATAAGATTGTCAATCTGGTTGTTCGCTAAAATTATAGTTTACCCTTGACACCGTCCGCCAAAAACGATATAATAGTTTTACGGTTTCATGTGGGGCCCGCTCAGTGTTCTCGCAGAGGTTCCAAACAAAGGACTGTGAGCCGTGTTTTTGAAGCGTTCATCCTTTGGAACGCGCGGAGGGAGGGAAAACGATGTCGGAAGTCCGCATTAAGGAAAACGAGTCTTTAGACAGTGCTCTGAGACGCTTTAAGAGATCCTGTGCAAAAGCGGGTGTGCTTTCCGAGCTCCGCAAGCGCGAGCATTATGAGAGCCCAAGCGTAAAGCGCCGCAAGAAGTCTGAGGCCGCTAGAGCGAAAAAGAAAAAGTTCAAATAAGAATTTTCAAAAGGCAGAGTCATACCGGCTCTGCCTTTTTTCTGTTTGCAGAGCTCTGGTAAACCCAAAAAGGCGGCCCGGGAGGGCCGCCCTGCGGACGGGAAACGGTTTATGCGTTTGGCAGCTGTCTCAATGTGAGTTCCGGCGTCAGTCCGGTGGCAAAGTTGGTGTGACAACAGGGGCACTCAAGCGGCAGCGAAAAATGCGGCGGCCAGGACAGCAGCAGCATTCCGCAGACGGGGCAGCGCCGGATGATATAATACGACCAGCCCAGCGACAGCAGGGCCAGCACGAGCAGTGTCACCGCCACGCTGTGCTCGACACCGAAGCGGCTCATCAGCAGCACGGCGGCGACCATAAGTACAAACAGCACCGAAACAATGGACTGGCGGCGCTCCACGGAGCGATAACGCTTCAAAACCTCCGACGGTTTGAGATTGGTTTTCATAATGATCGCCTCCTCCTACTCTAGATATAAGAGGAAAGCGCGCATTTGTCAAGAGGCTGCGCGCAAAAAAACGGGATAATGGGTATGCTAAAATCTGTAAATC
>JBFWIM010000012.1:0-30144 GCA_050255995.1 Intestinibacillus sp. | reverse complement strand
CTCTTCCGATCTGGTCATGTGTAGCCTGCGGCGCGACGTTAGACAGCACAGAGATCACGCCCTTGCCGCCGAGGGACATCAGCGGGACGATCTGGTCGTCATTGCCGGACCAGACGTTCAGGTTGTCACCGCACTTGGACATGGTCGCCGTCAGGCTTGAGAAGTTGCCGGACGCAGCCTTGAGGCCGTTGATGTTCGGATGCTTCGACAGCTCATACAGCGTGTCGGGCGCAAAAGTGAGGCCGGTACGGCTTGGGACGTCATAAAGGATGATCGGCAGGTCGGCGCAGTCGGCGATTGCGGTGAAGTGCGCGATCAGGCCGCGCTGGCTGGTCTTGTTGTAGTACGGGGTGACGGACAGACCGCCATCCGCGCCGCATTCGGCGGCGAACTTTGTCAGTTCAATCGCATAATCGGTGTGGTTGGAGCCGACGCCCGCGATAACAGGCACGCGATGATTGACGTATTCGCAGCACCAGGCCAGCACTTCACGGTGCTCCTGGTCGTGCAGGGCGGAGGCTTCGCCTGTGGTGCCGCAGACGATGATAGCGTCCGTGCCGTGGGCGATCTGGTGGTCAATCATCTTGCCGAACTCTTCGTAGTTGACTTCGCCGGTGGCCGTAAAGGGTGTAATAATCGCAACGCCCGCACCGGTGAATACGGGATTCTTCATAAAAGGGACCTCCTCAGTCAATGTAGCCCTCGGCGCACAGCAACTCGGCCATCAGGACAGCACCGCCTGCTGCGCCGCGCAGGGTATTGTGGGACAGGCTGACAAACCTGTAATCATACAGGGCATCCTCTCGCAGCCGGCCGATCGAAACGCCCATTCCGCCCTCAAGGTCACGGTCGAGTCGGGTCTGCGGGCGGTTGTCTTCTTCAAAATAGGTCAGGAAGTGCGCGGGCGCAGAAGGCAGCTTCAGCTCCTGCGCGCGCCCGGAGAAGTTTTTCCAGCGGTCAAGGATTTCTTCACGGGTCGGTTTCTTTGCAAACTTTACGAAGGCCGCCGCCATGTGGCCGTCGGATACGGGGACGCGCAGACACTGTGCAGTGATGACCGGTGAGGTGGCGTTTTCGATGTGGTCGCCCGCAACGCGGCCCCAGACCTTCATCGGCTCCTTTTCGGATTTCTCTTCCTCGCCGCCGATGTAGGGGATAACATTGTCAATCATTTCAGGCCAGGATTCGAAGGTCTTGCCCGCGCCGGAGATGGCCTGGTAGGTGCAAACGGCAACCTCGGTCGGTTCAAATTCCATCAGCGCGGTCAGCGCGGGGACGTAGCTCTGGATGGAGCAGTTGGACTTGACGGCAATGAAGCC
The DNA here is from genome assembly GCA_050255995.1 of Intestinibacillus sp. GTDB lineage: Bacteria > Bacillota > Clostridia > Oscillospirales > Butyricicoccaceae > Intestinibacillus. Next base: position 28,825 of record JBFWIM010000012.1, on the reverse strand, counting down.
GCGCTTGGTGCCGAGGCGTTTTCGCTGTGCGTGGATGATTTCGGCGTGCTGCGCGTTAATCTCCGGAATGATCATCGGTACGTCGGGTGTGAAGCGGTTCGCCGAGTTATTGGAGCAAACCGGACATTCCAGCTTGGCATAGCGCTCTTCGAGCGCGCGGATTTCTTCTTTTTTCATATCAACGGCACAGAAGATGAAGTCCACCCGGGAGGCCAGCTCCTCAGCGTCGGCTTCCGCGTCAAGCATGATCATGTCTTTCATTTTTTCCGGCATTGGAGCTGCCATTTTCCAGCGGCCTTCACAGGCTTCCGCATAGGTTTTGCCCTTGTTGCGCGCGCTCGCCGCAACCGCGACAACGTGGAACCACGGATGGTTTTCAAGGAGGGTCGCAAAACGCTGACCAACCATGCCCGTTGCGCCTACGATACCCACATTATACTGTTTCATGCCTCTATCTTCCTCCTAATATTTGGATTACAATTGCGGGGGGAAGCGCGCGTCCGGCGCGGCCCGCAGGGGGGAATACACCAGGAAAAGAAAAAACCGGTTGAAAAACCGGTTCTGGCTATACTATAATAGAAAGGAGCAGATGCTCCATATCATTATCGTGATAGCTCTCCACCGGTCTTCGCGGTGACAGATGGCGGGATATTCTCCGAACCATCCAGTACAGCTGCCCTGCACCGGGCCGGCTGCCTTCGGCGGAATTTCCCTTTCCCATCCGGTCGAAGGGGGTGCGCCCTCACGAACGGTACTGATGAAAACCGCGCCTCTATCTGTTTTATATGTGTATTTCATTTTTATTGTAGAGTACAGTACCTTTTTTGTCAATAGGGAGAAACATAAAGGAGAAAGAATCCATGAAACGCTTTTTTTGTATGGTAACTGCAGTTTGCCTGTCGGCATCGTTGCTGGTGTGTCCCGCCTCTTCTGCAGAGGTGACGACAGAGACCGTGCGTGTTGGCCTGTTTTACGGTTCCAGCGCGCTGGCTGCGCCGCAGCTGCAAAACTATCAGGGCAGTGGCTATCAGGCGGGCTACTATGACGACAATGAGGTTTTCCACAGCCTGTATCCGATCTCGCAGGAGAAGGTTGCCATCCTTAAGGATGCGAATTACGTCGTCGCGAGCGACGGCACCTACGCTGAGGGAACCTCGGGCGGCACGGACACAGTCGGCGCATACCACGTCCAGCTGCCGCAGAGCTACGATACGGCAGCGGCTGCGCAGACGGCTGCACAGAGCGCGGGCTCCGGGGCGTTTGTGTGTTATCTGGGCGGTACATACTATGTGCGCAAGGGGACGTATCCGTCGTTGAGCGCGGCCCAGACTGCGGCGGGTGCTTCCGGCGGTTCGGCTGTTGGCGGATCGGGTATCGGGATTACCGTGGTTGCGACCGGAACCAATACCATTCTGTTTGAATACGACAGCAATCAGATTTTTACGATGGCGCCGCAGGGCAGCCATACGCTGACCTGGTTCAAGGGTTATAAGTACTACGGCAATTTTGCATATTTGCATAAGGACGGCGGAAACCTTTCTGTTATAAATTATGTCTCTTTGGAGGATTATGTGAAAGGTGTCATTCCATATGAGATGAGTCCTTCCTGGAATGTGGAGGCTTTAAAGGCACAGGCGGTCTGCGCGCGCTCCTTCGTGGCAAGCGGGACAAGCAAACACGCCTCGCAGGGTTTTGATGTGTGCAACACGACGGACTGTCAGGTCTACAAGGGTGCAAATCAGGCAACCGCAAATTCGGACGCGGCAGTTGATCAGACGGCGGGGCAGACACTGTCCTACGGCGGCAAGCCGGCCGTGGGTTATTATTTCGCAGCGGACGGCGGCGCGACCGAGGACGCGGCCAATGTCTGGGGCGGTGATTACGGCTACCTGAAGGGGATCAGGGATCCTTACGAGAACACGGAAAACGCGCAGAACGGCGTGTGGTCGGTCACTATGACCGCGTCGCAGGTGGCCGCGAAATTGAAGTCCGCGGGCTACTCTATCGGCACCGTGGCGAACGTCCAGGTGACCGCGCGCACAGCCATGGATAATGTTTTGACCATCACGGTCACCGATACCGCGGGCAACGCTGTCACGGTGGAAAAGGGCAAGACCCGCTCCGTTTTCGGGCTCAACAGCCAGCGCTATACCGTGACCGGCAACGCGGCGGCACGCGGCACGCAGACGTCAACGGGGCTGGGCGGCAGCATCCTGAGCGGCGCGAAGGCGGCGATGAGCGGCGGCAAGCTGACGGGAGGCGTCTCCACGGGCAGTTCGTCCGGAGCTGTTTCCACCAGCTTCACCTTCTCCGGCCGCGGCTGGGGACACCATGTCGGCATGAGCCAGTATGGTGCAAAGGCGATGGCGGATCAGGGCAAGAACTACGAGCAGATTTTGAAATTCTATTATACCGGTATTGAGATCGCCGGAAAATAACAGTTTTTGTTGAAACAGAAAAGAAGGAGGCAGCATGGGCGTCCGCAGGACGCCCATGCCTTTGCAATGAAAAAAAGCGACTTTTATTTTGACCTGCCGGAGCGCCTGATTGCGCAGCACCCGCTGGAAAAGCGAGACGCGTCCCGTCTGCTGGTGCTGAACCGCGCTGCGGGCGGCAGCGTGACGCACCGGCGCTTCACGGATCTGACGGACTATGTAAAGCCCGGCGACACGCTGGTCCTGAACAATTCCCGCGTCATTCCGGCGCGCTTGATGGGTTCCGCCGAGGGACGCACCACACCGATCGAGGTGGTGCTGCTGACCGATAAGGGCGATGGCGTATGGGAATGCCTCACCCGCCCGGGGAAGAAAACCCGCGTCGGCGCAAAGCTGTCTTTCGGCGGCGGGCTGCTGACCGGTGAGGTCGAGGAGGTCGAGCCGGAAAGCGGCAACCGCCTGATCCGGTTCCATTACGAAGGCGTTTTTCTGGAGCTGCTTGACAGGCTTGGCACCATGCCGCTTCCACCCTATATCAAGGAAAAACTCGAAGACCCGGAACGCTATCAGACGGTTTACTCCAAAACGCCGGGCTCCGCCGCGGCGCCGACCGCAGGCCTGCACTTTACCAGGGAATTGCTGCAAGAGCTCGAAGCGCGGGGTGTAAACCTTGCTTATGTCACGCTGCACGTGGGTCTCAGCACCTTCCGCCCGGTCAAGGAGGACGAGATTACCGACCACAAGATGCATTCCGAATACTACATGATGGACGAGGAGACCGCGGCGCTCATCAACCGCACGAAGGAAGAAGGACACGACGTGTTCGCGGTTGGCACAACCGCCTGCCGCACGCTGGAGACCATTGCGGACGCAACCGGACGGGTGCGCGCCCAGTCCAGCTGGACGGATATCTTCATTTATCCGGGTTATCGCTTCAAGCTCGTCGATCATCTTATTACGAACTTTCATCTGCCGGAGTCAACGCTTATGATGCTGATTTCGGCCTTTGCCGGACGTGATGCCATCATGGAGGCGTACAGACAGGCCATTCAGGAGGAGTACCGTTTTTTCTCCTTCGGCGATTCCATGCTGATCCTGTAAAAGGGTCAAAATAAAGTGTAAAGAGGAAACTATGCAAACAGGAAGCTTTGAAATATTAAAAATAGAGGGGAACGCACGCCGCGGCACGTTCATGACCGCGCATGGCGCAGTACAGACGCCGGTGTTCATGAACGTCGGCACACAGGGCGCGATCAAGGGCGCGGTGGACGCGTTTGACCTGAAGGAGCTCGGCTGCCAGGTCGAGCTGTCAAACACCTATCACCTCCATGTCCGCCCGGGCGACCAGATCATCCGGCAGCTCGGCGGCCTGCATAAATTCATGCGCTGGGAGGGACCGATGCTGACCGATTCAGGCGGCTTCCAGGTCTTTTCACTGTCGGATCTGCGCAAAATTAAGGAGGAGGGCGTATACTTCAACTCCCACGTGGATGGACGCAAGATTTTCATGGGGCCTGAGGAGAGCATGCGCATCCAGTCCAATCTCGGTTCGGATATCGCGATGGCGTTTGACGAGTGCATCGAGAACCCCGCGCCGCACGAATACGTCGTGGACTCCTGCGCCCGGACGACCCGCTGGCTGCGGCGCTGCCAGACCGAGCTCGCCCGCCTGAACGCCCAGCCGGATACGGTGAATCCCCGGCAGTTACTCTTCGGCATCAACCAGGGCGGCACACACGACGATCTGCGCGTGCAGCACATGCACGAAATTGCGGAGCTTGACCTGCCGGGCTACGCCATCGGCGGCCTTGCAGTGGGCGAGAGCACCGAGGTCATGTATCACATCCTTGATGTTGTCCTGCCGCACGCGCCGGTGCACAAACCGCGTTATCTGATGGGTGTCGGCACGCCGTCCAATATTATTGAGGGCGTGGCGCGTGGGATCGATTTTTTTGACTGCGTCATGCCGACGCGCAACGCGCGCCATGGGCACCTGTTCACCTGGAACGGCATTCTGAACATCCAGAACGCCAAATACCAGACGGACGACCGTCCGATTGAGGAGGGATGCGGCTGCCCGGCTTGCCGCGCCTTCAGCCGCGCCTATATCCGCCACCTGCTCAAGGCGGGCGAGATGCTGTCGCAGCGTCTGTTGGTCATGCACAACCTGTGGTTCTATAATCACCTGATGGAGCGCATCCGCGCCGAAATCGAACAGGGCACATTCGCGCAGTTCCGTGCGGTGTACAGCGAAAAGCTTGCCCGGAGAATTTAAATCCGCCAGGAAAGGCGGCGCATCGTGGTGCGCCGCCTTTCTGCATGTTCTGTCCGCCCTTCTCATACAGTGGAAAGAGTATGATTGCGTTTGAAGGAGAAAGGGCGGGGTTAAGTGAGGCTGGACAAACGGACATTTTTATACAGCGCATCGGTTCTGGCCTGTTCCAATCTTGGCCTGCAGGTTCTGGGTTTTGTTTACCGCATCGCGTTATCCCGCCTGGCGGGGGCGGAAGGGCTGGGCGTGTACCGGCTGGTATTCTCGGTGTATATCGTGATCAATTCGTTCTGTCTCTCGGGAATCACGCTGGCTTGTTCCCGCCTTGGCGCAGCGCAACAGGCGCAGGGCAGACCGGAGCAGCTCCGTGCACTGATGCGGCTGGCGACCGGACTGTTTTTGCTGCTCTTTGCGCTCTGCGCCACCATTATTCTGCCGTTCCATGATTTTATTGCAAATACGCTGCTGGGGGATGACCGTACCGCGGCCGCGCTGCCCATCATGCTGTTCTGCCTTTTCCTGACCGGCTTTGAAAATATCATCAAATCGCTCTTTTTAGGGATTGGTAAGGTACAATACGCCGCTGTGTCGGAAACAGGTGAGCAGATCATCCGAATGATTGCGGTGGTGGCGCTGCTCGTGACCTTTGGAGACAATGATTATGGCCGCATTGCCGCGCTCATTATGCTGGGCATGGCGTTTTCGGAGTGTTTCAGCGCCGGTTTTCTTGGGCTGCTTTACCGCCGCTACATTGGGTGCTACCGTCGCGGAAAGACCGTGCGGGCTGCACCGGGTATGCTGCGCGGCATGCTCGATATTGCGGTGCCGTTATCGCTCGCGGCAGTTGCCAGCAATGTCATTTCCTCGGCCAGCGCGGTTGTGTTGCCCGGGCGGCTCGTGCAGGCCGGGCTTACGAACAGCGGCGCGCTGTCCGCGCTCGGCGTGGTATCGGGCATGGCCGGGCCGCTGATTACGCTGCCGATCGCGCTTGTGAGCGCAGTCTCCGCCGTGCTGGTGCCCAGTATCACCGCAGCGCAGGCAAGGGGCGACCTCCGGCGCGTGCGCGCCCTGACAGATAAGACGCTGACCGTAACCGGGCTCATCTGCATTCCGGCGACCGCCGCGATTGTGCCGCTGGCGCCCTCGCTGGCGCGCGTGTTTTTCGGGCAGGGGATACCGCTGACCTATATGGCGATTCTGGGGCTGGCGGCGATCCTCGGATACTACCAGATGATGACGGCCAGTCTGCTTAACGGCATTGGCGAGCAGCGCCGTGCGGTGATTGCGGCAGTCTGCGGCGAAGCGCTGCAGCTTGGACTGACCTGGGTGCTTGCCGCGCGTCCGTCACTCCAGATTTACGGCTATCTGCTTGCGATGCTCATCAGTCCGGTTCCGGTGATTGCGGTCAATCTGTGGGGCTTGCTGAAGAAAACCGGGCTGCGCCTGCGCGTGCTTCACACTTTCGGCGCGCCCTTACTATGCGGTGCGACCGTGTTTTTATGGGTACGGGTGTTCTACGGCTATTTTCTTGGGGCTTGCGGCAGCCAGTGGAGCGCGGCGCTGTTTGCGGCAGCGGGGGCGGCGGTGCTGTACTTCGGCTTGCTGCATTTGCTCGGAATCCGCGTAGCCGAATATATCGCCAGCCGGATATCCCGTACGGAAACCTTAGCTTTTTTTGGTTTTTTGTAAAATTGACACTTGACAATTCGGGAAAACTGGCATAAGATAAAACACGTTCAAACCGATGACTGAGAAAAGTAAGCAAGAGGCGAATGCGCACAGAGAGCCGCGGAGGGTGGGATCGCGGCGGCGGACGGCTTGCCGAATGGCCTCAGGAGGGCGGCCCGAATTTTCCCGGAGAGGGGAATAGTAGGAGCCGACGGTATCCGGCCGTTATGATGGAAGGCGCATATTAGTGCGCCGCTGAGGGAACCGGTTTCCGGTTAATTTGGGTGGTACCGCAGGAGAATTTTCAGCTCTTGTCCCATGATGGGGCGGGGGCTTTTCTTTTGCCCGGACATCGTTTGAGTTAACCGAGATAAAGGGGGCATTCTGATGACATATGACTGGTGGCGCGGAACGCGGCAATACACAAACGAACCATATTCAATATTCGGATGAAAAGGAGAGCATGAATCATATGCTTAAAAAATTTGCAGCGCTTTTCCTGGCCGCGCTTACTATGGCTGCGGCGCTCACAGGCTGCGGCAGTGCCGCAAAGCAGGATGGCGCTGCCGACGCGTCGCAGGACCAGACACAGGAGAGCCGGACGGTGGCGAAGAAGGATATGTATATCATCGGGCTGCTGCAATTTGCCGAGCATCCGTCGCTTGACAACTGCCGTAAGGGCTTCATTGAAGGACTGGCGGAAGCCGGTTTTACAGAGGGCGAGAACGTCAGGTTCGAATATAAGAACGCACAGGCAGATAACTCCATCAATCAGCAGATTGCGACGCAGTTCGTCTCCTCTAAAGTGGATATGATCGGCGCGGTCGCCACAAATTCCGCACAGGCTGCGTTCAATGCGGCAGAGCCGGCAGGCATCCCGGTGGTTTATGTCGCGGTCTCTGACCCAGTCGGCGCGCAGCTGACTGGCAAGGACGGCAAGAGCGGCAAGGCGGTCACCGGCGTATCCGACCTGATCCCGGCGGAAAAGCAGTTGGAGCTGATCCGCGCGTTCCTGCCAAACGCCAAGAAGATCGGCATTCTGTATTCCACGAGCGAGCCCAACTCCAAGGCGCAGTTGCAGCTTTACAAGGACGCTGCGCCGCAGTACGGTTTTGAGATCGTCGAGAGCGGCATTTCCTCTACTGCGGACGTGGCTACCGCCGCCGACGCGCTGGCCGCCAAGGTGGATTGCTTCACCAATCTGACGGACAATACGGTTGTTTCCGCTTTGCCCACCCTGCTTGATAAGGCAGACAAAGCAAAGATCCCGGTATTCGGCTCCGAGGTGGAGCAGGTCAAGAACGGCTGCCTGGCATCTGAGGGCATCGACTACGTCGCGCTGGGCAAGCAGGCCGGCAAGATGGCTGCGCGCGTGCTGAACGGCGAGGATATCACGGGGATCCCGTTTGAAACGGTTACCGATTACAGCGCGGACGTCAATACCACGACGCTTAAAAAGCTCGGTCTGACCATGCCGGATGAAATCGGAAAGACCGCGACCCTGCACGAATAAGCAAAGAATACAACCGGCCCGAACCCCTCCGCCTTTTGGCGGAGAGGTTTTCGGTCGTTTTAAAGGAGAGTGCGTTCCATGTCCGTCAGCTTGATTGTGGGCATTTTTGAACAAGGCTTTGTCTTCGCGCTGATGGCGCTCGGTGTGTATATCACCTACCGTATCCTGGATTTTCCCGACCTTTCGGTAGACGGCACCTTCCCGCTCGGCGCGGCAATTACGGCGTCGCTCATTGCCCATGGCATGAACCCGTGGCTGACGCTGCTTGCCGCAACCGTCGCAGGTGCCGCCGCAGGGGTGGTGACCGGCCTGATTCATGTCAAGATCGGCGTCAAGGATCTGCTGAGCGGCATTATTACCATGACCGGCCTGTATTCCGTCAATCTGATGATTGCGGGCTCGCCCAATCTGCCGATTTTCAACTACGACAGCATCTTTACCGCGGGCTTTGGCGGCCTGCTGGAACAGACGCTGCCGGGGTTCGGTGCGCTGATTCTGACGCTGCTCCTCGCGCTCGGCTGCAAGTATCTGATGGATTGGTATCTCGCAACAAAATCCGGCCTGCTGCTGCGCGCAGTGGGCGATAACCATCTGTTTGTGACCTATCTCGGCCGGGACGAGGGCTTTGTCAAGATCGTCGGCCTCGCCATCGCCAATGCGCTCGCCGCGTTGTCAGGCGCGGTGCTGTGTCAGCAGCAGCGTGTGTTTGACATTTCCTCCGGCACCGGCACAATTGTGATGGGACTTGCCATGGTCATTATCGGCACAAACCTGTTCAGGAGGAGCCGCTTGCGGCAAACAGCCATGGTGCTGGTTGGCGCGGTGCTGTACCGCGCAGTGATTGCGGCCGTGCTGTTCCTCGGCATCAACCCGAACTTCATGAAGCTGCTTATGGCGCTGCTGCTCCTACTGATCTTGCTCTATACCCATAAGAAAAAGCGGAAGGGAGGTGCGGGACGTGCTTGAACTGCAAAAAATTGTGAAGCATTATAATGCCGGTACGGTGAATGAAATGTGTTTGTTCGACGGGTTTGATCTGTCCATCGAAAAGGGCGAGTTTGTCTCGGTTGTGGGCTCAAACGGTTCGGGCAAGACGTCCATGCTCAATATCATTTGCGGCTCCATTCCGCTGGATGGCGGCCGCATCCTGCTGGACGGCAAGGACATCACGCGGCAAAGTGAATTTATGCGCGCGAAATATATCGGCAGGGTCTTCCAGAACCCCGCGGCAGGCACCTGTCCGTCGCTGACCATTTTGGAGAATATGTCGCTCGCGGATAACAAAAGCGGCGCCTATGGCCTGTCGCGCGGCGTAAACAGGAAGCGATATGAGACATACCGCGCCATGCTGGCCGATATTGGCCTTGGACTGGAAGACAAGATGGAGACCAGGGTGGGCGTGCTGTCCGGCGGGCAGCGTCAGGCGATGGCGCTTATCATGAGCACGCTAACGCCGATTGATTTCCTCATTCTCGACGAGCATACCGCCGCTTTAGACCCCAAAACCGCGGACACCATTATGCGCCTGACCGACAAAATCGTTCGGGAAAAGGGCGTGACGACTATCATGGTCACGCACAATCTGCGTTACGCGGTCGAATACGGCTCGCGCCTTATCATGATGCATCAGGGCAGCGCGCTGCTCGACAAATCGGGGCAGGATAAGCAGAACACCTCGGTTGATGAGATTTTGCAGCTTTTTACCTCGATTTCAATCGAATGCGGCAACTGAATCGGCAATCAATACGCCTCGGGAAGGCAAATTTCCGGGGCGTATTTTTTTGTGTACGGCCCGGCGGAAATATCGGACAAGTTTGGCGGCATATACTGCTTGTGAAGAAGACCTGAACATGCAGTAAGGAGGTTTGTATGGCAAAAGTATTGATCGGCGTCGGACAGGACGCCAAAAACAGTGAAGCGCCGACGGGTGGCCTTGCGGAAATGGATTTACCGTTATCCGTGGCGCTTTACTGCAAGGCCGAGCTGGTGCGCCACGGCGTTAGCGTGCAGATAGCCCGGGAGGGCGGCGGGGAAGACTGCATGCTTGAGGAAATTCGCGCCTGCAACGTCTATTCCCCGGACGCTGCCATCGCAATCCATATCTGTTGCAACGGGCGGAGCGGCTTTGCAATCTATCACACGCGTTATGGCGGGGTAGGTAAAACGCTGGCAAAGAATGTTGAGGAGGAGGTCAAAAAAATCGGGCAGAATAGCCACGGGCTGAAAATTTGTGTGAACGACGAGGGAAGGGATGATTTTGCGTTTATCCGCGGCACAAAATGTCCGGCAGTCGTTCTGGAGGCCGGCTTCCCAGATGCAGAGGATCGCGAATTGCTCGGCGAGCCTGGCGAACAACGCCGGTTCGGTATGGCGTGCGCCAAGGGTATTTTACGTACGCTCGGCATCACGTGGAGGCCGGATAATGACAGCACCGTTAAAAATTCCATGGATATTATTCTGGAGAAAACGGGCATTGAGCAGCATGCCGTGGACTATCTGCTGGAATATCCGCACGGGAAGGAGCTGGTCATCAAGCTGGCCGCTGCGATGGAATAGACAAAAAACATCCGGGATGCTATACTGATAACACATGAAACGGAAGGAATTTGAAAAATATGAAGCTGGAATTTTGCTGCCCCACCCTGTTCGGGCTGGAGGGAATCGTCGCGGACGAATTGCGTTTTGAGGGGAAGCTTGAGGATGTACGCTCCGAAAACGGACGCGTCTTTTTTTCGGGTGATGAGCGTACGCTCGCCTGGGCAAACCTGAACCTGCGCTGCGCCGAGCGCGTGCTGGTACGCCTCGGCGCGTTCCCCGCCTCCAGCTTCGATATGCTGTTTGAAGGGGTACGCGCGCTGCCCTGGGAGGCGTTTATCCCGGCGGACGCGGCGTTTCCGGTTAAGGGGTACAGCCTGAATTCCGCGCTGCATTCCATCCCGGACTGCCAGAAGATTGTAAAAAAGGCGGTCGTGCAACGCCTTTCTGAAAAATACGGCGTTCGCTGGTTTGAGGAGAACGGCGCACGCTGCCAAATCCAGTTTGCCATCATGCATGACAGGGCGGAGCTGTATCTCGATACCTCCGGGGCCGGACTCCACAAGCGCGGCTACCGTGCCAACGCCAACGCTGCGCCGCTGCGCGAGACACTGTCGGCCGCCATCGTCAAGCTGGCGCGCTGGCGCGGGCGGGACGAGCTTCTGGATCCGTTCTGCGGTTCAGGCACCATGCCGATCGAGGCTGCGCTGATCGCCATGCGCCGCGCTCCCGGCCTTATGCGCTCTTTCGATGCGGAAAAATGGGCGTGGGTGGGAGAAAGCGTTTGGAATACGGTGCGGGAGGAAGCGGTCGCGCGGATTGCGCCGCAGGCGGATTTCCGCATTTTCGGCAGCGACATTGATCCGGAATGCGTCCGGCTCTCGGTTGACAACGCGCGTAAAGCGGGCGTATTGCACACGGTACGCTTTGACCAGGCGGACGCCACAGAGCTGGATTATCAGGGAAGGGAGGGCGTCTTACTCGCAAACCCGCCCTATGGCGAGCGGCTGCTGGATATTCAGTCGGCTGAACGCCTGTACGCGGCGTTCGGCCGCGCGACGCGCGGTACCGCTCTAAGACAGTATATCCTGAGCTCGGACACCTCATTTGAGCAGTTTTATGGATGTAAAGCGGACAAACGGCGCAAACTGTACAATGGCATGATCAAATGCGACCTGTATATGTATTTTAAAGGGCAGGGGGCAGAAAAGCAGTCTGGGACGCCCGGTGCCAGACTGTAGACAATGAGAAAAACGGCTGGAGAAACAGCTTTCGGGAGTATTTGAAAGCAAATGCGTCCTAATTTCCGATATTCATAAAAAATTCATAAAATCCTTACTAAACTCTCCAAAAAATATCTTGCGAAAAGGAAAAGATTGATGTATTATAATAAGCGGATTAGCACTCAAGAAGAAAGAGTGCTAATCCGCTGATTTACGTTAATTTAAAATTTAGGAGGAATAGAATCATGACACTCAAACCCCTTTCCGATCGCGTTGTGATCAAGATGCTCGAGGCGGAGGAGACCACCGCAAGTGGGATCATTCTGGCGGGTTCGGCCAAGGAAAAGCCGCAGGTCGCGGAAGTTATCGCGGTAGGCCCCGGCGGTGTTGTGGACGGCAAAGAAATTGTGATGCAGGTTAAGGCCGGCGATAAGGTCATTACCAGCAAGTATTCCGGCACCGAGGTTAAGGTTGACGGCGAGGAGTTCCTTGTCGTTAAGCAGGGCGATATTCTTGCAATCGTAGAGTGATTCTTAGCCGATCGGCCAAGAATTGTGGGCGCAAAGCCCTTCAAGCAGATCATAACGTACTGAAATAGGAGGAAAATTCATCATGGCAAAGCAGATTGAATTTGGTGAGGACGCACGCAAGGCGCTGGAGCGCGGCATTAACAAACTCGCAGACACCGTTAAGGTTACCATTGGCCCGAAGGGGCGCAACGTGGTTCTGGACAAGAAGTTCGGCTCTCCGCTGATCACGAACGACGGCGTGACCATCGCTAAGGAGATTGAGCTGGACGATCCCTATGAAAATATGGGCGCACAGCTGGTGAAGGAAGTTGCCACCAAGACCAACGACGTGGCGGGCGACGGCACCACCACCGCAACCGTTCTGGCGCAGGCGTTTGTCCGCGAGGGTCTGAAGAACATTGCGGCGGGCGCAAATCCGATGGTTATGCGCCGCGGTATGTCCAAGGCAGTTGACGCTGCGGTTGAGGCGATTCAGCAGCACTCCAAGAAGGTAAACGGCACGAACGACATCGCGCGTGTCGGCGCGGTATCTTCCGGCAACGAAGAGATCGGCAAGCTGATTGCCGAGGCGATGGAGAAGGTCTCCACCGACGGCGTTATCACCGTTGAGGAGTCCAAGACTGCTGAGACCTATTCCGAGGTTGTCGAGGGCATGCAGTTTGACCGCGGCTACATCACGCCGTACATGGTCACCGATACCGACAAGATGGAAGCCGTTCTCGAGGACGCGCTGATTCTGATCACCGATAAGAAGATCGGCAATATCCAGGAGCTGCTGCCGATTCTGGAGCAGATCGTCAAATCCGGCCGCAAGCTGCTGCTGATTGCCGAGGACGTCGAGGGCGAGGCGCTGTCTACCCTGATCGTCAACCGTCTGCGCGGCACCTTTACCTGCGTTGCGGTCAAGGCTCCGGGCTTTGGTGACCGCCGCAAGGACATGCTGCGTGACATCGCGATTCTGACCGGTGGCACCGTCATCTCCGAGGAGATCGGCATTGAGCTGAAGGAAGCGACAATGGATATGCTGGGCACTGCCCGTCAGATCAAGGTCAATAAGGAGACTACCACCATTGTTGGCGGCGCAGGTGAAAAGTCTGCTATCGAGGCGCGTGTCAACGAGATCCGTACGGCGATTGAACGCACCACCTCCGACTTCGACCGTGAGAAGCTGCAGGAGCGCCTGGCAAAGCTGGCCGGCGGCGTTGCAGTCATCAAGGTCGGCGCAGCCACCGAGACGGAAATGAAGGAAATGAAGCTGCGCATCGAGGACGCGCTGAACGCGACCCGCGCAGCAGTTGAGGAAGGCATTGTTGCCGGCGGCGGCGTAGCTTACATCAACGCAATCGCTGCGGTTGAGAAGCTGCTGGAGTCCACCGAGGGCGACGAAAAGACCGGTGTGCGCATCATTGCCCGCGGTCTGGAGGAGCCGATGAAGCAGATCGCTGCGAATGCCGGTATCGACGGCTCGGTTGTTGTCGACAAGATCAAGACTGCGAATAAGATTGGCTACGGCTTTGATGCCGCGACCGAAAACTATGGCGACATGATCGACAACGGCATCGTGGATCCGACCAAGGTCAACCGCAGCGCGCTGCAGAACGCAGCTTCCGTCGCGGCCATGGTACTGACGACCGAGGCTCTTGTAACGGATAAGAAGGAGCCTGCGGCTCCCGCGGCACCGATGGCTCCGGACATGGGCGGCATGTATTAAGCCTTAGCCCAAAGAAAAAAAGCTGAAAAAGGAACCGGCCATTTGGCCGGTTCCTTTTGTTTATAAAAGCAGGCGCCGTTGCAAACGGCGCCTGCTGCGTTTCCATTCAAATGTCTGTCCGAGATCAGGTGTCCAGATAACGCTGGACAAGCTCCTGCATCAGCTCGTCGCGGTCGATCTTGCGGATCAGACTGCGGGCATTGTTGTGGTTTGTAATATAGGTGGGATCTTCGGAGAGAAGATATCCCACGATCTGATTGATCGGGTTGTAGCCCTTCTCCTTCAAAGCGTCGTAAACCGCAATGAGCGTGCGCTTCATCTCCTTGTCGGATTCATCCACCAGGCTGAATTTTCTGGTTCCGTCGAGCATGTAGGCTGCCCCCTTTCATTGAATACTTGCCTTACCTATAGGATAATACAGATCGCATAAAAAGTAAAGGATTATCCGCGCAGAGCGGCGTGAAATTCTTTTTCCAGCGCGGCAATTGCATCCTTCATCGCCTTGTCGCACTCCTCGTCCGTCAGTGTGCGGTCCGGGGCGCGCAGGCTCATGGAATAGGCCATGCTCTTTTTACCTTCCGGAATGTTCTGCCCCTTATAAACATCGAACAGTTTGACGTTCTCAAGCAGGCTGCCGGCAGCTTTGCGAACCGCATCTTCCAGCGCCGCTGCGGGGACTTCATCATCCACGATGACCGCGATATCACGGGAGGAGGCGGGGAACCTGGGCAGCGGCTGATAGAGTTTGAGGCTGTCTGCGGCATCGAAGAGCGCGTCAAGAGAGAGCTCTGCGGTCAGCACTTCACCGGACAGGTCGTAAGCCTTTGCAACCGCCGGATGGATTGTGCCGAAAACGCCAAGAGGACGATCGCCTGCGAGGATGCGCGCACAGCGGCCGGGATGGTAGGATGGGTTGCTCTTTTCCGGCACAAAGGAAATATTTTTGACGTTCAACTCGCGGCAGAGCGCTTCCAGAACACCCTTGAAGGCGAAGAAGTTCAGACGGCCATAGGAGCCAAGGGTAAGAATCTTTTCTTCATGCGGCAGCACGTTGGAGTCGGCCTTGCCGTCCTTGACGGCGGGAAGGTATACCATGCCCAGCTCAAAGAGCGAGGCGGCAGGGTTACGGTGCGCATGGTTGTGCGCCAGATTGTCCAGCATGGAGGGCAGCACGGTTGTGCGCATAATGCTGAAATCTTCGCCCAGCGGGTTCAGGATGGTGGTGGACACGCGACGCGGGTCATCGGACGGCCAGCCGATCATGTCGTAGAATTTGGGGGAAATGAAGGAATGGCTCATGGATTCATCGAAGCCTGCTTCGCGGCAAATAAGCGAGATCATGCGCTCGGTCTGCTGTTTGGGGGTGTACTCGCCCTGAACCATCTCACCTGCATACAGCGTGGTCGGAATTTGGTCATAACCGTACATGCGCGCGACCTCCTCGGCCAGGTCGCACATACGCTCAATATCAGTGCGGAAGGAGGGGACGACGACTTCGCCGCCCTCGATACGGAAGAATAAACGCTCGAGACAGGCGATTTGCTGTTCACGGGTCAGCCCGATGCCCAGCAGGGCATTCATCTTTTCCGGTTGAAAGGGCAGGCGTTTCGGCGCGGGATCGGAATGGTCGACGTCGATCACGCCGTCGACGATCTCACCGGCGCCGAGCTGCTCCACGAGCTCACAGGCGCGCTCGACAGCGGCCAGCGTCTGGCGAGGGTCAAGCCCTTTTTCAAAGCGGCCGGAGGCCTCTGTGCGCATGCCGAGCGCCTTGGCCGTCATGCGCACGGAGGCGCCGTGGAAGCAGGCGGATTCAAAAACGACCGTACGGGTCGCGTCCGTAATCTCGCTGTTCGCGCCGCCCATGACGCCCGCGACCGCGACCGGCTTCGCACCGTCGCAGATGGCGAGCATGGATTCGTTCAGTTCGTGATCGACGCCGTCCAGCGTCTGAATCGCCTCACCCGTTTTGGCGCGGCGGACAACGATCCTAGCGTCCGACAGGCAGGCGTAGTCAAACGCGTGCATAGGCTGACCATATTCCAGCATCACATAGTTTGTGATATCGACGATGTTGTTAATCGGGCGCACGCCGGACGCATGCAGGCGTTCACGCATCCACGCGGGGGACGGCTCAATCTTAATGTTTTTGACGATGCGCGCAGTATAGCGCGGGCACAGCTCCGCATCCTCCACCTCAACGGAAACGTCATTGCGGATGTCGCCGCCACAGCCCTTGACCGAAGGTTCGGGCAGGCGGAACGGACGCTCAAACGTTGCGGCCGTCTCGCGCGCCAGACCGATCACAGAGAGGCAATCGGGACGGTTGGAGGTGATTTCGAAATCCGCGACATAGTCGTCAAGGCCAAGTACCTTCCGGATGTCCTCGCCAACAGGAGTGCCCTCCGGTAAAAACAGGATGCCGTTCTCGCAGGCGTAGGGGACGCAGCCGTGCGTCAGGCCAAGCTCCTGGAACGAGCACATCATGCCGTTCGAGACTACGCCGCGCAGCTTGCCCCTGGTGATCTTAACACCGCCTGGCAGGGTGGACTTGTGCAGGCAGACCGGACAGATTTCGCCGACGGAGTCGGAGGTAACGTTGGGCGCACCGGTGACAATCTGCACAGGCTCGGCTTGCCCAATATTCAGCTGGCAGACTTTCAGGTGATCGGAGTCCGGGTGGTCGGCAACCGACAGGATTTCGCCGGTCACGACGTTTTCAATCTCCGCGCCGAGGTAGTAGACCTCCTCGACCTTGGAGCCGGACATGGTCATTTTGGCGTCATATTCCTTGGGAGTGACGCCGGTAATATCCGTATAATCGGAAAGCCAGGAAAGCGGCAGTTTCATTTCGTTCTGCTCCTTTGTAAAGAATCAGGAATGGACCGCGCGGCGACGCGGCATGGGAAATTATTAGAACTGGTGCAGGAACCGCACGTCGTTTTCATAGAAAAGGCGGATATCGTCGATTTTGAAGCGGCCCATAACGGTGCGCTCCAGACCGATGCCAAAGGCGTAGCCGGAATACTCCTCCGGGTCGATGCCGCTCATTTCGAGCACGCGCGGATGCACCATGCCGCAGCCGAGGATTTCAATCCAGCCTTCGCCCTTGCAGAGCGGGCAGCCTTCGCCATGGCAGCGGTAGCACTGAATATCCATTTCGGCGGAAGGCTCGGTGAACGGGAAGTGGTGCGGACGGAAACGGACAACCGTGTCGTCGCCGTACAGCTTCTTGGCAAACAGCTGGAGGATGCCCTTGAGGTCGGACATACGGATGCCCTTGTCGACAACCAACCCTTCGATCTGGTGAAACAGCGGGGAGTGCGTCGCGTCCACCGCGTCGGAGCGGTATACGCGGCCGGGCGCGATAATGCGGATCGGCGGCTTCTTTTTCTCCATTGTGCGCACCTGCATGGGCGAAGTCTGGGTGCGCAGAACAACATTGTCGGAAATGTAGAACGTGTCCTGCGTGTCGCGCGCAGGATGGTTCTTCGGAATGTTGAGCGCTTCAAAGTTATAGTAGTCCAGCTCGACCTCCGGCCCTTCGGCAATCGAGAAACCGAGGCCGATAAAGATTTCCTTGAGCTCGTCAAGCACGATGTTCAGCGGATGTTTCTTGCCGATGACGAGCTCCTCGCCGGGCAGGGTGACGTCGATGGCCTCCTCACGCAGCTTGGCTTCCAGCGCAGCCTGCTCGACGAGAGCCCTTTGCTTGTCAAGAATGGTTTCAATCTCAGCGCGCACATCGTTGATCAGCTGGCCAATCAACGGACGCTCCTCTGCGGCGACATCCTTCATGCCCTTGAGCAGCACAGTCAGCTCGCCCTTTTTGCCGAGGAATTTGACGCGCGCAGCATCCAGCGCGCGGACATCCACCGCCCCGGCAAGCTCATCCCTGGCGGCCTGCAAAATGCCTTGCAGCTTGTCTTTCATAATAACTCTCCTTTGAGAAATTGGATTTTGGTTTGCAGGACAAAAAAGCCTTTCGTCCCGTAAAAAGGGACGAAAGGCAAAATGCATTCCGTGGTACCACCCTGATTCCCGCCGAAGGGCAGGCGCTCATTGACCGCCGGTAACGTGGCGTTACTCCGCCGGCGCCTACTGGAATCCGTTCAGCGCCGATGCTCACAGGGGAACTTCGCCTTATGCTCAATGGGGCGGCTTTCAGCCGACGGCCGCCGTTCTCTGTGCAAGGAGGGGATAAGGTTACTTTCCCTGCTCATCGCAGGTCGTACAATATCAAACAATACTTATTTATATCACATATAATTCTGCTTTGCAAGTGTTTTCTTGCTGATATGCAGAAAATGGATGCCCGAAAGAGAATATAGGCTGCAGAGAAGCCTTGACAAAGAAAAATAAATAGAGTATACTTTATGAACGAATTACCTGGTACCATAGCCAAGCGGTAAGGCGTGGGACTGCAACTCCCTGATCCCCAGTTCGATTCTGGGTGGTACCTCCATGTAACGAATTACCTGAATGAATAGCGCAGATGCGATGAAAAAGAGGAGTAGCTTGTTGGCAATCCTGCAGAGAAAAGGCGGTTGGTGCGAGCCTTTGGATTGTACGGGTGAAGGTCGCTTTGGAGCAGGGAGCGGGAGGGCTTTTCAGCCGGTAACGCTTCCCGGTTCGCCCCGTTACCGGCGATGAAGTGCGCGGGTGACTTCCCGCGAATTTAGGTGGTACCACGGAAGCCGAGCGGTTTTCGTCCTAGCTGGGACGAAGGCCGCCTTTTTATTTGCCGCGGCGCGGCGTACAAACATTTGAAAGCGATAAGGAGAGATAGAATTGTCAAACGAATTACCAAAGGTCTATGACCCGAAGGCGTCCGAGGAGACGCTGTACCGGTTCTGGGAGGAGAGCGGCTTTTTTCATGCCGAGGTGAATCCGGAGAAGAAGCCGTTTACCATTGTCATCCCGCCCCCGAACGTTACCGGACAGCTCCACATGGGTCATGCCTTTGACGAAACGCTGCAGGATATTCTGATCCGTGTCAAACGTATGCAGGGCTTTGAGACGCTGTGGATGCCCGGCACGGACCATGCGGGCATCGCCACACAGATCAAGGTGGAGGAAATGCTGCGTCGCGAAGAGGGCAAGACCCGCTATGACTTGGGCCGCGAAAAATTCCTGGAACGCGTCTGGGACTGGAAGGAGAAGTACGGCAGCCGTATCATCGAGCAGCTCAAGAAGCTCGGCTCCTCCTGCGACTGGGAGCGCGAGCGTTTCACAATGGACGAGGGCTGTTCCAAAGCAGTCCGCGAGGTCTTTGTAAACCTGTACAACAAGGGCCTGATCTATAAGGGCAACCGCATTATCAACTGGTGTCCGCACTGCGCCACCGCGCTGTCCGACGCAGAGGTGGAGTACCAGACCCAGCCGGGCCATCTGTGGCACATCCGCTATCCGCTGGCGGACGGCTCGGGCGAACTCGTTGTCGCAACCACGCGTCCGGAAACCTTCATGGGCGACACCGGCGTAGCGGTCAACCCGAACGACGAGCGGTACAGGCACCTGATCGGTAAGACCTGTATGCTTCCGATCATGAACCGCGAAATTCCGATTTTTGCAGATGATTATGTCGATATGGAGTTCGGAACCGGCTGTGTAAAGGTTACGCCTTGTCATGATCCGAACGACTTCGAGATGGGGCAGCGCCATAATCTGGAGCAGATTCTGGTCTTTAACGAGGACGCAACCGTGAACGCAAACGGTGGCAAATACGAAGGGCTCGACCGCTACGCCTGCCGCAAGGCGGTCATCCGCGATCTTGAGGAAGGCGGCTTCCTCGTCAGGACGGAGGAGCACGAGCACAACGTCGGCACCTGCTACCGCTGCAGTACGACCGTGGAGCCCATGACCTCCGCGCAGTGGTTCGTCAAGATGGCACCGCTCGCCAAGCCCGCGATGAAGGTTGTGACGGACGGCGAAACGAAGTTTGTCCCCGACCGTTTCTCCAAGACTTACCTGCACTGGATGGAAAACGTGCACGACTGGTGCATCTCCCGCCAGCTCTGGTGGGGACACCGCATTCCGGCGTTTTACTGCGACGACTGCGGGGAGATGGTCGTATCCAAGGAAGACGTACACGTCTGCCCGAAATGCGGCTCCCAAAACGTCCGTCAGGAAGAGGACGTGCTGGACACCTGGTTCTCCTCTGCGCTGTGGCCGTTCTCCACGCTCGGCTGGCCGGAAAAGACCAAAGAACTTGAATACTTCTACCCGACGAGTGTGCTCGTCACGGGCTATGATATTATTTTCTTCTGGGTCGCCCGCATGATCTTCTCGGGCGTGGAAAACATGGGCGAAACGCCGTTCCACACCGTTTATATCCACGGTCTGGTGCGTGACGCGCAGGGACGTAAAATGTCCAAGAGCCTCGGAAACGGCATCGACCCGCTTGAGGTCATTGACCAGTACGGTGCGGACGCGCTGCGCTTTACGCTCGCAACGGGCAACAGCCCCGGAAACGACATGCGCTTCTCCACCGAGCGCGTCGAGGCGAGCCGCAACTTCTGCAACAAGATTTGGAATGCATCGCGTTTTATCCAGATGAACCTGACGATTGACAAGGCGGAGCTGCCGGAGACGCTGACGCTTGAGGACAAGTGGATTCTGTCCCGCTACAACGAGCTGGTGCGTGACGTTACGACCAATATTGACAAGTACGAGCTCGGTCTGGCCGCTTCCAAACTCAACGATTTTATCTGGGACAACTTCTGCGACTGGTATATTGAGATTGCAAAAACCCGGCTGCAGGACAAGGACAACAGGGAAGCCTGCGAGAACGCGCAGAAAGTGCTGTGCTATGTGCTGTCCGGCGCGATGCAGCTGCTGCACCCGTTCATGCCGTTTATCACGGAGACCATCTGGCAGGCACTGCCGCACGAGGGCGCGTCCGTTATGGTCTCCCATTGGCCGGTATATGACGAAGCGCTGCACTTCCCGGCCGAGGAGGCGCAGATGGAGACGCTGATGAACGCCATCCGCGCCATCCGCAACCGCCGCGCGGAGATGAACGTCCCGCCCTCCAAGAAGGCCAAGGTCATCGTGCAGTCCGAAAAGCGCGGCACCTTTGACGCCGGCGCCGTGTTCTTTGCCAAGCTGTCGTATGCTTCGGAAATTGAGCTGGCAGACGAGGCGCCAGCCGATGCAAGTAAGATGGTTTCGGTCGTTACGGAGGATGCGCAGCTCTATATGCCGATGAATGAGTTGATCGACTTCGAGAAGGAGCGCGCCCGCCTGACCAAAGAGAGGGAAAAGGCCGAATCCGACCTTGCCTTTGTCCTGAAGAAGCTGGAAAACCCGGGTTTCACGGAAAAAGCGCCTGAAAAGGTCGTTGCCGTCGAGCGGGAAAAGGCGGACAAGGCGCGCGAGCTGATCTCCAAGCTGGACGCCGCGCTGGCCGCGTTGGGATAACGCTGTCATTAACACCCGGACGCCCCGGAGCCGCGGCTTCGGGGCGTCCGGGCGGATTTTTGGAAAGAGAGGCGGTCTGATTTTGCTGCCGCAGGATTATATTCACAGCCTCGGGCGGTTCAGCGGGAAACCTGGGCTGCACCGCATCCGCGCGCTGTGCCGCGCGCTGGGCGATCCGCAGAAGCGGCTCCGGTTCATCCATATTGCCGGGACGAACGGCAAGGGCAGCACGGCTGCCATGCTCGCGGAGGTCGCGCAGTGTGCGGGTTACCGCGCCGGCCTGTATACGTCGCCTTTCTTGACTGTGTTCAACGAGCGCATCCGCGTGAACGGCGAGATGATCCCGGACGAAGCGCTCGCGCGCCTCACGGAACAGGTCGCGTCTGCCGCCGGCGGGCTGACGCTGCCGGAGGGCGAGCACATCGGCGAGTTTGAGTTTGTAACGGCGGTCGGTTTTCTGTACTTTGCTGAACAGGGGTGCGATCTCGTCGTGCTGGAGACCGGACTCGGCGGTGCATTCGACGCGACAAACGTGATTGATGCGCCGCTGGTTGCCGTGCTGACCTCCATTTCGCTCGACCATACCGCCGTGCTTGGCAATACGGTCGCGGAAATTGCCCATACCAAGGCGGGCATTATTAAAACGGGCTGCCGGGTCGTCTGCGCGCCCGGACAGCCGGAAGCGGCGCTGCAGGAAATCCGAGCGGCCTGCGCGCGCGCAGATGTTCCGCTGGAACTTCCCGGAAATGCGGAAATCCTGTCCGCGGGGCTTTCCGCTACGGAATTCCGATACGGCGTGGATACGTACCGACTCGCGCTGATCGGGCGGCATCAGGTGGCAAATGCGCTGACCGTGATCCATGTGGTTCATGCCCTTCGTGCGATGGGATTTGCGGTAAGTGATGAGGCGCTTCTGCGCGGGCTGGCGCGGGTACGCTTTGCGGGACGGCTGGAAAGGGTTTCGGACAGTCCCCTCGTGCTGTTGGACGGCGCGCACAATCCGGGCGGCGTCGATGCGCTTGGCAGCGCGCTGGACGAGTACCTTTCCGGCCGCCGCATCCGGATGGTGCTGGGTATGGTGGCGGACAAGGCGACCCGGTACTGCGTCCGGGAGCTTGTGCGCCGCGCCTTCTCGGTCTATGCCTGCGCACCGCAGAACGAGCGCGCATTGCCTTCCGGAGAGCTTGCAGCCCTGGCCGAACGGGACTGTCCGCACGTTACGGATTGCGGTACGGCGGAACGGGCGATCGACACCGCGCTGGCTGCGGCCGGTATAAATGACTGCGTGGTGGTCTGTGGCTCGCTCTATCTGGTCGGAGAAGCGGAGAAAAACTTATCCATGCGACAAAAAGCGCCAGACTAGAAGTGGAATAAACTGTAAAATAAACCTGCAGCGGTTGTTGCAGGTTTATTTTTTTGCAAATTTGTGAGGTGGGAGCATGAAAATCGCACATAGACGCGAGGGAGATACCATCATCATCGCACTTGCGGACGAGCTGGGGCATCATGAGGCACGGCAGATCCTCGAGTATATGAACACGGTGCTGGCGCTGTACCCGACGGAGCCGGTGGTGCTCGACCTGTCTGAACTGAAGTTTATGGACAGTTCGGGACTGGCAGTCGTACTCAATTTGCACCGGTCACTGAAGCGTGCGGGCCGGGGCTTTGCCGTGCGCGGCACGCCGCCGCAGGCGATGCGGGTATTCCGGGCCGCGAACCTGCCCAGTATTGTAAGCTTTGAAACGGGGGAATAAGCCATGCAGAACGTAATTAACATGATGAGCATCAAATTTGAAAGCCGATCGGTCAACGAGAGCTTTGCCCGGCAGACGGTTGCGGCATTTGTCGCCCAGCTGGATCCGACGCTCGACGAGCTGAACGATATCAAAACGGCTGTCAGCGAAGCGGTGACGAACTGCATTGTCCACGCCTATGCGGACAAGCTGGGGTACATAACGGTCTCTGTCAGGATCCTTGAGGGCGGCAGGGTGGAAATCAAGGTCAAGGACACAGGCTGCGGCATTCCGGATGTGGAAAAGGCGCGGGAGCCGATGTTCACCACAGGGGACGATACGCGCTCCGGTATGGGCTTCACCATCATGGAGAGCTTTATGGACAAGCTGCGCGTGCGCTCCACGGCCGGGCGCGGCACGATTGTCACAATGACGCGGACGCTCGCCCTGCGCACCGGAGGACGGTGACCATGATCGCAGAGGATGTGGGCGCGCTGATCCGGCGGGCACAGGCGGGTGACCAGGACGCTATGGCACAGCTTGTGGAGGACAACAACGGCCTGATCTGGAGTATTGCACGGCGTTTTTTCGGACGCGGCGTCGAACCGGACGACCTTTATCAGCTTGCGAGCCTGGGGTTCATCAAGGCGGTACAGGGGTTTGACTGCACATACGGCACGGCCTTCTCGACCTATGCCGTGCCGAAGATTGCGGGCGAAATCCGGCGGTTTCTGCGGGACGACGGACCGATAAAGGTCAGCCGTTCGGTCAAGGACATGGCGACCCGGCTGCGCCGCCTGCAGAGCGAGCTGGAAAACCGGTACGGGCGCGAAATCACAATCAGCGAACTGGCTGAAGCGGCCGGCGTGACGGTTGAAGAGGCCGCCATGTGCGACCAGGCCATGCAGGCGACCGATTCGCTTGAGCGTCAGCTTTCTGAGGACGGCGCGTCGCTTGGCGAACTGCTCGGGGACGGCGGCATGGAGGAGGCAATCGCGACGCGGCTCAGCCTGCGTCAGGCGCTGCAGGAGCTGCCGGAGCGGGAGCGGGAGGTGATTGCGCTGCGCTTTGGCCGCTCGCTGACCCAGGCGCAGACCGCGCGCGTGCTGAGCGTCTCGCAGGTGCAGGTATCGCGCATTGAGCGCAAGGCGGTGGAACACCTGCGCGCCGCCATATTGTAGACAGGGTATTCGGGCGCGCGGATGTCGGCTGGAACATCGCTTGTTTTACCTGAAAAAGTATGATATACTGTTTATGTAAGTTAACGCATCCGGATTGAGGAATCATACTTATGGAACCGACGAAGTTTGATATTAAATATGCCGCCGTACGCCGTGCGGTCATTGAGCAAACCTTTGGGTCGCTCAACGATCGGCAGCGTGAGGCGGTTTTTCACACCGAAGGGCCACTGCTGGTGCTCGCAGGTGCGGGCAGCGGCAAGACCACCGTGCTGATCCAGCGCATTATCAACATTCTGCGCTTTGGCCGGGGGTATCAGGATGAATACGCCACGCCGGGCGCAACAGAGGACGATCTCGCCTTCCTCGCGGGCTATCTGGTTGATCCCAGGGAGGAGGACCGTGCACGCGCCGAACGTCTTTGCGCTGTCTTTCCGGCAAAGCCCTGGGAGGTGATTGCGATCACCTTCACAAACAAGGCCGCACGCGAGCTGCAGGAGCGGCTGACCCGCGCTATCGGCGAGCAGGATGCGGACGCGGTCTGGGCGCATACCTTTCACACGGCCTGTCTGCGCATTCTGCGCCGGGACATCGAGCGGCTCGGCTATGACTCCAGCTTCACAATCTACGACACCGACGATCAGAAGCGCGTGCTCAATGATATCATCGGGCGTTTGAAACTTGACGACAAGGTTTTCGACCAAAAGCAGATAGAAAGCATGATCAGCCGCGCCAAGGACTCTCTCCAGACCCCGGCACAGTACGCCGTGCAGGCGGGCAACGACTTCTTCATGAGCAAGGTTGCGGAAATCTACACCCTGTACGAAAAGGAACTGCGCCACGCAAACGCGCTGGATTTTGACGATATCATTATGAAGACCGTTAAGCTTCTGCGCGAAAACGAGGATGTGCTCTCCTACTATCAGAACAAGTTCCGCTATGTGCTGGTGGACGAGTATCAGGACACCAACCACGCGCAGTATGTGCTGACCTCTTTGCTTGCGGGCGGGCATGAGAATATCTGCGTCGTCGGCGACGATGACCAGTCGATCTATAAATTCCGCGGCGCAACCATCACCAATATTCTGGAATTTGAGAAGCAGTACCGGAACGCGACCGCTATTCGGCTGGAACAGAATTACCGCTCTACCGGCACCATCCTGAGCGCTGCGAATGAGTTGATCCGCAACAATGCCCAGCGAAAGGGCAAGGAGCTGTGGACGTGCGCGGGCGAGGGTGCGAAGATCAAGCTGCACCGCTCCGACACCCAGGAGGGAGAGGCTGCCTATATCGCGGAGTGCATTCTGGACGGCATTTCCAAGGGCAAAAAGTGGAGCGATTACGCGATTCTTTATCGCAACAACGTATTGTCGAATAACATTGAAAGCGCGTTTCGCCGCAACTCCATCCCGTATCGGATTTATCGTGGCCGCGACTTTTTCAGCCGCGCGGAGATCCGCGATATGTTTGCCTATCTCTGGGTTATTGAAAATCCTTCCGACGCGCTGCGCCTTAAGCGTATCATCAACGTTCCGGCGCGCAAGATCGGCGACCGTTCGGTCGAGATAGCCGAAGAGGTTGCGGCGGAAACAGGGCATGACCTGTATACGGTGGTGCGCCACGCTTCGGAATATCCGGCCCTGTCGCGCGGGGCTTCTGCGATGGAGAAGTTCGGAAAATTAATGGACGACCTGCGTGCCATGCGTGAGTTTCTCCCGCTGTCCGAGCTCTATGATGAGATGCTGTCGCGCACCGGTTATCTGGGTGCGTTGCAGGCCAAATCCGATATGGAATCGCGCTCCCGTGCAGAGAACATCATGGAGCTGAAATCCAACATTGTGCACTATGAGGAAAAGACGGAAGAGCCGTCCCTCGGCGGTTTTCTGGAAGAGATGGCGCTTTATACCGATGCCGACCATACGGACGAAAACGAGGACGCTGTGCTCATGATGACCATGCACAGCGCCAAAGGTCTGGAATTTCCGACGGTTTTTCTCGCCGGGTTGGAGGACGGGATCTTCCCTTCGTTCCGCACCCATGAGAGCGGGGATGATCTGGAGGAGGAGCGCCGCCTGTGTTATGTTGCTGTGACCCGTGCCAAGGAGCAGCTTTATATTACCTGCGCCGAGCGCCGCATGATGTATGGACAGACGCGTTATTCGATGCCGTCGCGTTTTGTTCAGGAGATTCCGGAACAATATCTGGACTCCAATATTACAGGGCGGCAGATGCGCGCCGCGGCGGAGCGTGACGAAAACGCGGCGGGATCCAAGAACAGCGCGTTCCGCTCGAACGATACGTATCGCGCAACTGTGCTGCAAAAGAACGCCGCATCGACGGATGTCCCATCCCTGAAAGCGGGTGACCGCATCATGCATAAGGCATTCGGTGAAGGCATGGTTACAAGCGTCAAGCCGATGGGTGGCGATCAGCTGCTGGAAATTGCGTTTGGAGGAGGCACAAAGCGTCTGCTTGCCAAAAGCGCCATGCAGTTTATGCAGCGGCTCTAGTATAACGGGAGGTTTGTCCGTGCACGCGGATAAACCGGCGTATACACGATACCGCATTGCCGGACGGTTTGCCGCCTGGTAATGCGGTATCTGCATTTTTTCTGTATTAAATTTGAAATTTTTTTCTTACAGGACAAAGTTTGCTTGTAGAGTTCGGAAATGTCTGGTACAATCAATTTTATACGAGTCATGTATCTGTTAGCAGTTGCCCTTTTGAAATTGTATAAGAGCTGAAAGGAATCAAACAGGAGTTTCGGCATTCGGGCGTGCGTTTCGCAGCCGGTTGCTGTTCTGTGGAATATTTCAGGTGCAGGGGAGGAAGCAGTGTGTTTGAAGAGGACTCCAAGTATAAAATATTGATCGTCGAGGATGGTCTGTTGAATCAGTTTGTCCTGCGGAAGATTCTAGAGGACTGCTACGCACTGGAAAAAGCCCTGACAGCGGAAGAGGCAATGATGAAGGTGTTCGAATTCCGGCCGCATCTGATCCTTCTCGATATCATCCTGCCCGATGCCAACGGGTTCGATGTGCTCGTCGCCCTGAAAGGGATGGAGGAAACACGCAATATCCCGGTTATCATTATTACCGGCCTCGACAGTGACGAGGATGAGGAAAAGGGTTTCCTGCTCGGCGCGGTGGATTATATCAAGAAGCCGTTTAAAAATGCAATCGTCAGGGCGCGCGTCAATACGCAGATACACATCATCCGGCAAATGCAGACCATTGAACGGATGGGACTCATTGACGCCCTGACAGGGATTTCCAACCGCCGTGCGTTTGACAACCAGATTCAGCACGAGTGGCGGCGTGCGATCAGGCAGCAGAGCGAGATCAGCATGATGATGCTGGATATTGACAAATTTAAGTCCTATAATGATACATATGGCCACCAGCAGGGGGATCTGATGCTGCAATCGACTGCAAACGCGCTGAAAGCATCCCTGAGGCGTTCTACCGACATGCTCTACCGTTATGGCGGCGAGGAATTTACTGTGCTGCTCCCTGATACCGGTTTGGAGGGAGCGCTGGCGGTTGCGGAACACATGCGTGAAAATGTGGAGAAAATGCAGGTGCCGTGCTTTGATAAAAAGATTGTTACCAGCGCGACGGTGAGCATTGGCGTGGTTTCCGCACGGCCTTCCGAGACGGATCAGCTGACAGATTTCATTGAAAGGGCAGACCGGATGCTGTATCAGGCCAAAGGAGACGGACGCAATCAGGTATGGTTTGAACGGAACGGGGCTTATCTGCGGGATTCGCTTTCATAAAGTTTATCTATTTTTCGATCGGCCGCTTGCAAGTACGCGCTCTTCCCTGTACAATAGATTACAAAAGACAAGAAATCTTATCCATTTTGTAGGGAGGGGTAACTATGCCGTGGACACCGAATCTCTCGGTTGGCGTCGCTGAGATCGATGAACAGCACAAAATTTGCTTTGAAAAGGCAGAAATGCTTTTCGAAGCCGGAAAAAATAAACAGGCGAAGGGATACATCGGAGAACTGCTTGCTTTTCTCGAGGATTATACCATCAAGCATTTTGCAGATGAAGAAAAGTACATGCTTAGTATTCATTATCCCGGTTATGATGAACAGAAAAAGGCGCATACCGCTTTTATCGCGGAACTGACCAAGCTGCGCAGTGCATATGACGCTTCCGGCGGCGATTTGCTTGTCATCATGAAAGCAAACATGATGGTGCTGAATTGGCTGACAGAGCATATCTCCACAATGGACAAAAAAATTGGTCAGTTCGCGAAAACCGGCCGCATGTAAGACCCGTAAAAGTTCATAAATGCAAAGCGCTGATGCGAAACAAAAAGTGCGTAAACCGAAGGCAAGGCCACGCGGTTTGCGCACTTTTTACTGTATAGTATGTTGTTTTAGTTACAATATTGTGACTTGAGAATGCCGATAACCGCTTCGATCCTGTGATCCGCGATGGAATAGGTGATACTCTGGCCGGATTTTTGCGACTTCAGAATACCGTGTGCCTTCATAAGCGCAAGATGCTGCGACATAGCGGATTGGCCGATATACGGGGTCTTTTCCAGCAGTCGACCGACGGTTTGCGGTTTTTCCATCAGGGCACAAAGG
>JBFWIM010000011.1:0-31765 GCA_050255995.1 Intestinibacillus sp. | reverse complement strand
GTTACAACTTTACAAAGCATCCGTATAATAAAATCTGTAAGCAGAACAAGATTGCAAAGGAGAAACACAAATATGAAGAAAACACTGAGCATGATGCTGGCTGGCGCGATGCTGGCGGCTGCTTTAACCGGTTGCGGCGGCAGCGATACCGGTGCGGCGCAGGGTGAAACGCAGGGCACTGACAGTGCCGCGACGGACGACGGCGGCAACGCCGCTCCTGCCGCCATGAGCGGCGCCATTACGGTCATTTCCCGTGAGGAAGGCTCCGGCACGCGCGGCGCGTTTGTCGAGCTGACCGGCGTTGAGGAGAAGGACGCGAATGGCAATAAGACTGACCGCACTACCGAGGATGCACAGATTGCAAACAAGACCGACGTGGTGCTGACCAGCGTCGCGGGTGACGAGGCCTCTATCGGCTACATCTCGCTCGGTTCTCTGAATGATACGGTAAAGGCGCTTAAGGTTGACGATGTTGAGGCGACTCCCGAAAACGTAAAGTCCGGTACCTACAAGCTCGCGCGTCCGTTCAACATTGCGACCAAGGGCGAGCCGGCCGGCGTGGCCAAGGACTTTATCGCCTTCATTATGTCCAAGGAAGGCCAACAGGTCATTTCGGACAACAAGTACATCCCCGTGGACGACGCGGCGGCGACTTTCACTTCTGACGGCTCTTCCGGCAAAATCGCAGTCGGCGGTTCCTCCTCGGTTTCTCCGGTTATGGAAAAGCTGATCGAAGCGTATAAGGCAGTGAACCCGAACGCGACCATTGAGCTCCAGACCTCGGACTCCACTGCCGGCATGACCGGTGCAATGGACGGCACTTTTGCCATCGGCATGGCGTCCCGCGAGCTCAAGGATTCCGAATCCGCGCTGACTGCCACGGCCATCGCTATGGACGGCATCGCGATGATTGTCAATCCGGACAATACGCTGGAGAACATCAGCTCCGAGCAGATCAAGGCAATCTATACGGGCGAAATCACCGACTGGGCCGACGTTGCGCAATAAAAAATAAAAAAGAATATGAATAAGCGGGGCAGGGGCGAAGGAATGATTCGCCCCCTTGCCCATATTCGCACGTGAGGTGAAAACATGAAACAATTCTGGGAAAAGGTCATGCACGGTGTGTTTTTTATGTGCGCGCTGGCTTCTATTCTGGCCGTCGCGCTGATCTGTGTGTTCCTTTTTGCCAACGGCGTGCCTGCGATGCGCGAGATCGGCCTGTTGGATTTTCTGCTGGGCACAAAGTGGTCTCCTACCAATGTGCCGCCTGATTTCGGCGTGCTGCCCATGATCCTGGGCAGCATTTACATCACGGCGGGCGCGATTGTGGTCGGCGTGCCGATTGGCCTGCTCACAGCCATCTTCATGGCGTTTTACTGCCCGAAGCGCATGTATGGCTTTCTGAAACCATGCACCGAGCTGCTTGCGGGAATCCCGTCCATCGTCTACGGCTTTTTCGGCATGGTGGTAATCGTGCCGTTTATTCGCTGGTTCGGGTCAAAAGACGTGACCGGACTGGGCGGCTCGGGCTCCAGTATTCTGGCGGCGTCGCTGCTGCTTGGCATCATGATTCTGCCGACCATCATCGGCGTGTCCGAGGCTGCGCTGCGCGCGGTTCCCGGCAGCTATTACGAGGGTGCGGTCGCTATCGGTGCGAGCCATGAGCGCACGGTATTTTCCGTGATGCTGCCCGCGGCGCGCTCCGGCGTGCTGGCGGCGGTTGTGCTCGGCATCGGCCGCGCAATCGGTGAGACGATGGCGGTCATCATGGTCGCGGGCAACCAGGCGCGCATTACGGGCAACCTTCTCAAAGGCATCCGCACGCTGACGGCGAATATCGTCCTCGAAATGGGCTATGCGACCGACCTGCACCGTGAAGCGCTGATTGCTACCGGCGTTGTGCTCTTTATCTTTATTCTGCTGATCAATCTGTTCTTCTCGGTACTGAAGCGGAGGAAAAACGTATGACGGAAAACATGCGGGTCAACGCGACCCCAGCCTCGCGTCCGCAGGCACAGAAAAAAACTCGGGCAAAGCTGCACGGCGTGGGTAAGGCGCGGGTGCAAAAGGGCTTTGTCTACGGCGCTGCGGGCGTTACCTTTGCCGTTCTGCTGTTTCTGATCTCCTATATTTTGATCAATGGCATCCCGCACCTGAAGCCGTCCCTGTTCTCCTGGACCTACACCTCCGAGAACGCTTCTATGATACCCGCCATTATCACAACGGTCGAAATGACCATGCTCGCGCTGCTACTTGCCGTGCCGTTTGGGCTGTTTACGGCAATTTACCTCAATGAATACGCCGCACGGGGAAACCGGCTGGTAGGGATCATCCGCATCACAACAGAAACGCTGTCCGGCATTCCGTCCATTGTGTACGGCCTGTTTGGCATGCTGTTTTTCGTCACGCGGCTGCATTGGGGCTACTCCCTGCTGTCGGGCGCAATGACGCTCGCCATTATGATTCTGCCGCTCATCATGCGCACGGCGGAAGAGGCGCTCATCAGCGTGCCGGATATCTATCGTGAGGGCTCGTTCGGCCTCGGCGCCGGACGGCTGCGCACGGTTTTCCGCATTGTGCTGCCGGCCGCGATGCCCGGCATTCTGTCCGGCATCATTCTTGGCATCGGCCGCATCGTCGGCGAAACCGCCGCGCTGATTTTCACCGCAGGCACTATGGCGCAGATCCCCGGACTGCTGCAGTCGGGCCGTACGCTCGCCATCCACATGTATGTGCTCTCCGGCGAGGGGCTGCACATGGATGAGGCCTACGCAACCGCGGTGGTGCTGCTCCTTGTGGTGCTGCTGATGAACGGGCTTTCCGCACTGGTAGCGCGGAAACTGACTAAAAAATAACGTGCCGAACCCAGAAAGGACAACGCACATGGATAAAATTAAAATAGAGAACATGAACCTGTTTTACGGGGATTTTCAGGCGTTGCATGACGTTAATCTGATCATTCCGGACAACCAGATCACCGCCTTTATCGGCCCGTCCGGTTGCGGCAAGTCGACGCTGCTGCGCTCGCTTAATCGTATGAACGACTTGGTGGAGGGCTGCCGGATTACGGGCGATATCCTGCTTGACGGTGAAAATATTTACAGGGACTGCGACGTCAATCTGCTGCGCAAGCGGGTTGGCATGGTGTTTCAGAAGCCGAACCCGTTCCCCATGTCGATCTATGACAATATTGCGTACGGGCCGCGCACACACGGGATAAAATCGCGCGCCCGTCTGGACGAGGTTGTCGAGCGTTCGCTGCGTCAGGCGGCAATCTGGGACGAGGCGAAGGACTGCCTTAAAAAGTCCGCGCTCTCCATGTCGGGCGGCCAGCAGCAGCGCCTTTGCATCGCGCGTGCGCTCGCCGCGGAGCCGGAGGTGCTGCTCATGGACGAACCGACCTCGGCGCTTGATCCGATCTCGACCTCCAAGATTGAAGACCTTGTACTGGAACTGAAAAAAGACTATACTATTGTCATGGTCACACATAATATGCAACAGGCGACCCGTGTGTCAGACAAAACGGCCTTTTTCCTGCTCGGGGAAATCGTCGAGTTTGGAGATACGGAAGCGTTGTTCTCCGTGCCGCAGGATAAGCGGACGGAGGATTACATCACCGGACGTTTCGGTTAAGGGCGGAGGGAACCATAGAATGAGAAACCGTTTTGAAATGCAGCTGCGTCAGCTCGACTGTGAACTGATCCAGCTTGGCGCCATGATCGAACATGCCATTGCGGGCGCAGCCAAGGCACTGCTGGAGTGTGACGCGGAGAAGGCCCGGGAAATTGCCGGCCTGGACGACGGCATTGACCAGAAGGAGCGCGATATTGAACGGCTCTGCCTCAAGCTGCTGCTGCAGCAGCAACCGGTGGCGCGCGACCTGCGGCAGATTTCGGCCGCGCTGAAGATGATCACGGACATGGAGCGCATCGGCGATCAGGCCGAGGATATTGCGGAGATTGCCCTGATGCTTTCCCAGCGCAGCGAGCCGCTGCTTGCCAGCGGCCACATCAGCGATATGGCACGCGCAACGATAAAAATGGTCAGCGAAAGCGTGGACGCGTTTGTTAAAAAGGATCTCGAGCTGACGCGCGCGGTCGTCCGTTATGACGATGTGGTGGACGATTTGTTTGATCAGGTGAAAGACGACCTGATCGAGTTTATCGCGAAAAACAGCTCGCGCGGCGAGCAGGCGATTGATTTCCTGATGGTCGCCAAATATTTTGAACGTATCGGCGACCACGCGGCCAATATCGCCGAGTGGGTGGAGTTCTCCATCACAGGTCAGCACAAGGACGAAAAAGAGTGAGGGAACGATGAAGACGATTTTTGTAGTTGAGGATGACGGCGCGATCAATGAGCTGATCGCCTATGCGCTGCGCGGAGAAGGTTTTATAGTCACCGGTTTTGGCAACGGGGAGACGTTTTTGAACGCCCTCGGCGACGCTGTGCCCGATCTGGTGCTGCTTGATATTATGCTGCCGGGACAGGACGGGCTTTCCATCCTGCGCCGTTTGCGTGAAAATGGGCGGACCAAGACCCTTCCGGTGATCCTATTGACTGCGAAATCGACGGAATATGACAAGGTTGTCGGCCTGGACAGCGGCGCGGACGACTATATTGCCAAGCCGTTTGGCGTGATGGAAATGCTCTCGCGCGTCAAGGCGGTGCTGCGCCGCACGGGTGGAGCTGCGGCCAGTGAGGAACTGACGGTCGGGGGCATCACGCTGGATGTGACGAGGCATATTGTCACGGCGGGCGACGCTGAGCTGCCGCTTACCCTGAAAGAATTTGAGCTGCTCCGGTATTTGATGGAGCATCGCGGACAGGCGCTCGCCCGTGACAATATTCTCTCCGGCGTCTGGGGCTACGGCTTTGAGGGGGAGACGCGCACGGTGGATGTCCATGTGGGCACGCTGCGGCAGAAGCTGGGAGAATACGGCGCGCTGATTCAGACTGTGCGCGGCGTGGGTTACCGCATCGGAGGAGACCGGTGAGAAAACGCATTTTTCGGAGTATGTTCCTTCTCGCGCTGACTGCGGTAGTGCTGACCAGCCTGCTTGTTTCCGGCACGGTTTATATCCGCAGCTTTTCCGATATGAAGAGCCAGGTGCGGCGGGAGACGGTGCTGGTTTCCTCCGGCATGACATACGGTGGGGAGGAATATCTCAGCAAACTGACACGGGAAGCAGTCGGGACGTTTCGCATCACATACATTCGGCGGGACGGCGTGGTGGAGTTTGACACCAATGCCAAGCCGGGAGAGATGGAAAACCATCTCTCCCGTCCCGAAGTAAAGGCGGTGCTCGCCGGTGCCACAAGCGGTGAAAATGTGCGCCGTTCCGCCACCTTGAACGTCGCGACCTATTACTACGCGGTCGCGCTGCCCGACGGCTCGATCCTGCGAATAGCAGCGACGATGCAAAGCGTTTTGGACACGGTGACAGCGCTCATACCGCTTGTGGTGTTCATCGCAGCGATTGTTCTGCTGCTCACCCTGTTGCTTGCGCGGCGCATGGCCGACACGATTATCGTACCACTCAACGCGCTGGATCTGGAAAATCCGGAGCGCAATGAGGCCTATGAGGAGCTGTCGCCGCTGCTTGTCCGCATCTCGCAGCAGAACCGCTCCATCCATCGGCAAATGCGCCAGTTGACAGCGCGGCAGGAGGAGTTCCGCCTCCTGTCAGAAAATATGGGAGAGGGCTTGCTGCTGCTTGACCGCAACGCCGCAATCATGACGATGAACAACAGCGCCAGGGAGCTGCTCGGCGGCGATCCGGGAGTTTCCTATGTTTCGCGCCATTTTTTGCAGCTTTCGCGGGATTTCGAGCTTCAGAAGGTGATCGAACAGGCGCTCAGCGGGGAACGTGCCGAGAGCACGCTGCCCTTTCGGGGGAGGCAGTATCAGGTCATCGCAAGCCCGGTGGCGGCAGATGATAAGATACACGGCGCACTGCTGCTTTTCCTTGACGTGACGGAGAGGCAACAGGCCGAACAGATGCGGCGGGAGTTTTCCGCAAATGTGTCACACGAACTCAAAACACCGCTGACCTCGATCTCGGGTTACGCGGAGATGCTGGCAAGCGGTATGGTGCGGCAGGACGACATTAAGCAGTTTGCAGGCCGGATTTACAGCGAGGCCGGCCGGCTGCTCGCGCTGATCGAAGATATTTTGAAGCTCTCACGCCTTGACGAAGGCAGGGCGCAGCAGCCGACCGAACCGGTCGATCTGCACGAGGTCGTCCGGCAGACGGCGGAGCGGCTTGCGCACGCTGCGACGGCGAGGGGCGTGTCCGTCACGGTCGTGGGCGGCGCCGCTGTGGTGCGCGGCGTGCCCGGTATGCTGGATGAGCTGGCCTTTAACCTGTGTGAAAACGCAATCAAGTACAACAAGCCCGGCGGAAGCGTCGAGATGCGTACGGAGAGCGGCCCGGACGGCATGCGGCTGACGGTTGCGGATACCGGCATCGGCATCCCGCAGGAAATGATCGAGCGGGTCTTTGAGCGCTTTTTCCGCGTGGATAAAAGCCGTTCCAAGGCCACCGGAGGCACCGGGCTCGGGCTTTCCATTGTCAAACACATCGCACAAGTGCATGGTGCACAGGTCGAAATTACGAGTGAGGAACAGAAAGGCACCTTCATCGGGGTGCGCTTTCCGCCTCCGGATATTGAGGAAACGAAAAACGGGAACCCGTGACTTCGGCCACGGATTCCCGTTTTTTAACACAACAGCTTGGTTTTATAGGATCATATCAATCGGCTGGATGGAAAAAGTCGCGCAGAGAGGGCTGTTTGGCGCCTCGCGGCGGAAGCGGCGAACAATGCGTGAGAGCACCATCTCGCAGTTTTCATAGGTAATGGTGGGCAGCATGAGCAGATACTGTGACACGCTGTATTTTGCATAGATGTCGCCGCGGCGCAGGGAATTGCGGATGCTGGAGGACAGCCGGTCCATATTGGTGTTCAGCGCCTTGACCGCGATTTCTCCGCCTTCCGTATTGGTCAGTGTCATAAGGCACAGATAGACGGACTCGCCGGTACGCGCAGCGGCGCGCACCTCAAGACGGTAAATATCCTTGAAAACTTCATATTCACACAGAAACGCGCCGTGTTCGGACGTATCCTCGCGCAGTTTTTCCTTGATGACGCTCAGATCGGTTTCAACCGCGTGAATGGATTTGATGATCTCGCGGTACAGCGATGTCAGATGGTCTGACGGCGTCACACCGAATTCGCGGAAGAACAGATCCGTCATGTCCCGATAGACGGTGAGAGCGGTCTGGTGACGGCCGAGATCGACCAGCGCACACAGCAGATGATAATAAATGGGCTCCTCATAGGGGTCGATTTTAACCGCCTGCCGGCAGACTTCGACGATCTCTTCAAAACGGGAGCGCGCACGGAGCAGGCCGCATACATGGGAAATTGCGTTGAGATAGCAGGAATGATAATGTGCGCTCATGTGAATGACCCAAGGCTCTGTCGCGAGCTTCGGCAGAGGATCGCCTCCGTACAGGCGGAGGGCGGCAAGCAGGCAGGCGAGCTGGTCCTCCTCGTCGGTTTCTGGCTCCAGAGCGGCGGAGTACAGCAGGTCAAACAGTTCCGCGTCAATATCGAACTGCAAAAAGTTGTTCCACATATAGGTACCGCGCGCCTGCAAAATAATATTTTTGCTGTCGGTGAACTGCAGTTCGTCCAGCATGGAGCGAATGCGGTGCACCAGCGTTTTGAGGGCGTTGACCGGGTTTTCACTTTTTCCGTCAGGATAAACTGCCTCCACAAGCTCGTGCTGTGTAAGCTCCTGGTTGCGGAAGGCGATCAGGAACTCAAGCAGAAGCCAGGGTTTTTTGGAACGGATGGTTTTGTCGCTGATATAATGCGAGCCATAGGTGAGGCTGCAACTGCCCAGCATATTGATGTGCAGCTTCCCGGGGTCATCTCGGAGAGCCTGGTGCAAAAGCTCCTGGCAATGCTTTTGTGTGGCCACGGGGCACACTCCTTTCGATAGCGCGCGCAACGTAAAAGCACTGTGCACGCTAAATAAATCTACAAGCATATTATGACACAAAGCGCGGGGAAGGTCAATGTGTTTCTTATGCAGTTTGTCCACATCAAGAGTATTTTTATATAAATCTAGCGGTTACATATTTACTTTTTGGATCATATAAGCTATAATTTAAGAAACCGGATTGCGAAAACAGAGTTACTATTCATACAGTAATAATAGAGAAAGGGTGTGGACGGCATATTCCGTTTTTATAGAATGTTTGCCCTGCCGCTTCTCGGCGCGATGCTTGCCGGGACGGTCGCAGGATGTTCGGCGCCCGGGCCAAACGCACAAGAGGCTTCGGATGCCGAAGAACAAATTGTGTCGCTCGACCAGATGGAACTGGATATGACCCCGCTGGCGGATACGCCTGCGGTTTCCACGGTGCTCACGCCGGAGGCCTCAGGCACACTGGTTGCCGCGGGGACGCAGTCCGGTATTGACTATTCCAATGCCGCCGACGGCTATATTATGGTGCGCTGGCTGAACGGCGGTACGGCTAAAATCAAGGCGCAGGTGACCGGGCCGAGCGGCATAACCTATACCTATGACATTAGCAGCACGGGGGAGTATGAAACGCTCCCGCTTTCGGACGGCAATGGCAGCTACAAGGTTACCGTCCTGCGCAACACCACCGGAAACAAATATGCGATTACACAATCGGCCAATATCGATGTGCGGCTGAACGATGAGTTCGCTCCGTTTTTGCGGCCAAATCAGTATGTCAATTTCAAAAAGGACAGCAAGACGGTCGCCAAGGCCGCGGAGCTGGTCATGGGGAAGACTAACGAACTGCAAAAGGTTGCCGCGGTTTACAATTTTGTCGTAAGCAATATCAGCTATGACAAGCAGCTTGCCGCTACTGTGAAGAGCGGATATCTGCCGGATGTGGACGCGGTGCTCGCCAGGAAGAAGGGCATCTGTTTTGACTATGCGGCGCTGATGACTGCTATGCTGCGCAGCCAGGAGGTTCCGACAAAGCTGGTGATCGGCTATACGGGCAGCATCTATCATGCCTGGATCAATGTGTATTCCGGGGAAAAAGGATGGGTCAACGGCGTGATCAGCTTCGATGGGAAGCAGTGGAAGCTGATGGATCCGACGTTCGCGTCTTCGTCCAATTCCAGCAAGGAAATTATGAAATATATTGGCGATGGAACCAACTACCAGGCCAAGTATCTCTATTAACCGCCGCCCGTTGAAAACAAAAAATGGATATGATATAATAGGCCTGCATTGTTTTGGATGCAGGCCTATTTTATAGCTGCGGCCCAAATCCCGGACAGATGGGGCGCGGCGCTTTGCTGTGACATAGTATAGGGGGTTGCGCATGAACACCAAACGAATGACAAACGCGGAACTGTCGGCTTTTTGCCTGGAGCTGCACGAAATATGGCATGCAGGGCTTCCGCTTTCAGAGGGGCTTCTGAGCCTGTGCGATAGCGAAGACGGCCGGGACAGCCGCCCCTGGATGGAAAAGCTTTGCCGCGCGGCGGATGAGGGGCTTCCGTTTTCCGCAGCGCTGGCGCAGGCCGGAGAATTTCCGAAATACATGGTGGATATGCTCGCGCTGTCCGACCGGACGGGGCGGCAGGAGGAGGCTCTGTGCGCGTTATCCGAATATTATGACCGGAGCGACCGGATCACGCACAGCGTCCGCAGCGCCGTACTGTACCCTGCGATGCTGTCGGTTGTGATGCTCATCGTCATCGCGGTGCTGCTTACCAAGGTGCTGCCCATTTTCAGCGGCGTGTTTGAACAGCTTGGCGCCAATATGTCGGGTATTGCCGTGCGGCTGATGCATATAGGGCAGGCGCTTTCCGGGGCTTCCGCCGCCATCGGCGCGGCCATTGCGGCGTTCGCGATTCTGGCGCTGTTTGCGTGGTTCTTGCCGCCGCTGCATGCGCGGGCCGGCAGGCTCGTTTCCGGCCTGTTTGGCGGACGCGGCGTGTGGAGACGGATTGCTTCGGCAAAATTTGCTTCTGCCATGGCCATGGCCACGCAGAGCGGGCTTCCCATTCAGGAAGCCGTGCGTGCTGCGGCCGGGGTTTGCGGCGGGGATGTGCATACCGACCGAAAGACCGCACACTGCATCGAATTACTGGAAAAGGGCGAGCATGTGGCGGACGCGCTGCGGGTCAGCGGCATGCTGCCCACGCGCACCTGCCGGATGATCGGTCTTGGGGAGCGCACCGGCTCGCAGGCTGATATTTTTGCAGAGGTGGCGCGTCGCAGCGAGCAGGCCGTGGACGACGAGCTCGGCCGTATGATCGGCTGGATTGAGCCGATCCTCGTGATCGTGACGGCCACGGTTGTAGGCGTGGTGCTGCTGTCGGTGATGCTACCGCTGCTCGGCATTCTGTCGTCCATCGGTTGAGAAAGGACGCGGCATGAAGCGAAAAAGAAACTGGGGCGAAATTCCGCTTGTTGTAGTAATGGTTGGGCTGCTTGTGCTGGTGCTCGCGTTTGTCCAGACGGGCGTCAGGAACGCCGGAGAAACTGCGGACGAAGAGGGGCTGCGCATTGCCGAGCAGAGCATTCGGCGTGCAGCGGTCAGCTGCTATGCCATTGAGGGTCAATATCCTCCAAGTTATACCTATATCAAAGAGGGGTATGGCGTTCGGGTCAATGAAAGCCTGTATGCGGTACACTATGAAGTGTTCGCCTCCAACCTGATGCCGGAGATTACCGTGGTGGAAAGGACGGGATCGTAAGTGGACGCGAAGGGGAACAGCCACACGGTCGGAAGTCTTGCCGTGCTGGTGGTCTGCTGCGTTTTCGCAGCATCGGTTGTGCTGTCGCTCGCTTTTGGCGTGCGTGCCTATCAGGGAATTGTAACCCGCACGCAGGAGGGCTATGACAGCCGGATTGCGCTGTCCTACATCGGCGCCAAGGTGCATGCCTTTGATGTGGCGGGCAGCGTTTCGGTCGGCACGTTTGACGGACTGAGCGCGCTTTATCTGGAGGAGTGGAGCGGCGGGGAGCGGTACCATACGATCCTTTACGCGCAGGACGGCTGGATGTATGAGCTGTACTGCCGCCAGGGGGATAGCTTTTCACCCGAAGACGGCGAGCAGCTGCTTGCGGTTGAGTCGCTGGCTTTTTCACAGCAAGGACAGAGCATATCCGCAGTGCTCACGGATGCGGAGGGGAATCAGGACTATACTCAGATATACCTGCGCAGCGACGGAGGTGCGGCATGAACCGAATGGATCACAAACGATCGGGTGCGGGCCTGTTTTTGATGGAACTCAGTATAGGATTGCTGATTTTTGCATTTGCCGCGGCAGTCTGCACGGCAGTATTTGCCTGCGCGGATCGGATTTCCAGGGACGGCGCTGTTATGAGCCGCGCCGTCGCCATCGCACGCAATGCGGCGGAGCTGGTGCGCGCGGGGCAGGGGCTGCCGGAAACGGCATATGATGCGCAGGGAGCACCGACCGAAGGTGTTGCCGTATACAGTCTGCGGACGGAGGAGGAAGCGGCCGGCGACGGCCTGACCGAGGTGCTTCTGACCGTACTGGACGCGGAGGGACGGTCGATTTACACGCTTACCACCGTCAAGGGGGAGGGTGCGCCATGAACAGACAGACGCCCCGCATCGGCATGGGCGCGGTTTCTCTCGTCGTGATTTTATCCGCGCTGTGCCTGACGATCTTTTCCCTGCTGACTCTTGTGACAGCGCTCAACGACCGGTCGCTTGCGGATCAGGCGGCGCTCACGACGCAGGAGTATTATGAAGCGGATGTCCGGGCCATGCATATCCGCCGGGCGGTGGAGCAGGCTGTGCAGGACGGGAATCTGCCAGCAAAGGTCGGCGATATTACGTTGGAACATACGGATGATGAAGTACATTACATTTGTCCGGTCGGCGATACGCTGCAGCTGGTGGTCAGGCTGTCGCTCGCGCCGGACGGTTCGACCGGGGTGCGCGAATGGCGGACGGAGCCTGCGGGGGACTGGCAGGCGGATACCAGCATCGAAGTCTGGGACGGAGAAGGAGCGTGAGCATGGAAGAGA
The DNA here is from genome assembly GCA_050255995.1 of Intestinibacillus sp. Classification (GTDB taxonomy): domain Bacteria; phylum Bacillota; class Clostridia; order Oscillospirales; family Butyricicoccaceae; genus Intestinibacillus. The sequence goes on along the minus strand of JBFWIM010000011.1, from coordinate 19,692 downwards.
TTCAGCAGTTTCTGACGGCTGCCGTCGAACGCGGCGCCTCCGATATATTTATCATTTCCGGCTTGCCGGTATCGCTCAAGGTGGACGGAAAAATCCAGCCGATCGGAGAGGAAATGATCATGCCGGAGAAGGCGAACGCGCTTGTCCGGCAGCTTTACGACCTTGCGGAGCGGGATATCTCGCGCTTTCTCTCGAGCGGCGACGACGATTATTCGCTCTCGGTGAAAGGATTGTCGCGCTTCCGCGTTTGTGCGTACCGGCAGCGCGGCTCGATGGCGGCGGTCATCCGGACGATCGCTTTCGGCCTGCCGGATCGGCGTACGCTCGGCCTGCCGGATGAGGTTATTCAGGTCGCGCACAGGACGCAGGGGCTGGTGCTGGTCACCGGGCCTGCGGGCAGCGGCAAATCGACCACGCTGGCAACCATTACAAGCGAGATCAATCACACGCGCAGCGCGCATATCATCACCATCGAAGACCCGATTGAATACCTGCATCGCAATGACAAGAGCGTCATCAGCCAGCGGGAAGTCCGAAACGATACGGAAAGCTATGTGACCGCGCTGCGCGCTTCGCTGCGGCAGGCGCCGGACGTCATCCTGCTGGGCGAGATGCGTGACCTGGAGACGATAAAGACGGCCATGACGGCGGCCGAGACCGGTCATCTGGTGCTCGCAACGCTGCACACCATCGGCGCGGCCAACTCGGTTGACCGCATCATTGACGTTTTCCCGCCCGAGCAGCAGCAGCAGATCCGTGTGCAGCTCTCCATGGTGCTGCAGTCGGTGATCACGCAGCAGCTCATCCCGAACGTAAACGGCGGTCTGACGCCGGCTTTTGAAATTATGCATGTTAATAATGCGATCCGCAATATGATCCGCGATTCCAAGGTACATCAGATTGATACGGTGATTCACACCTCTGCGGCAGAGGGCATGGTGAGTATGGACGGTTCACTGCTCGCGTTGTATCGCGAAGGGCGTATCGATCAGCAGACGGTTATACGGTATGCGGTCCATCCGGAGCAGATAGAAAGGCGGCTGCATACCTGAAATATGTTTCTTCCGGAAATGTTTCTATGTAAAGCCAATAAAATACTTGTTTTTTTGCAGTTTGTCCGCTATAATAAAGATATTCATGCGAAAGAGCATATAGGAGGTTAGTAAAATGCCAAAAGCAGCAGACTACGGCCAGATGCTGGTACAGTTCCTGCCGATCGTCCTGTTGGTCGTTGTTTTCTATTTCCTGCTGATCCGTCCGCAGAAAAAGCGTGACAAGGCGGAAAAGGAAATGCGTAACTCCATTCAGGTAGGCGACGAGATTTCTACCATCGGCGGCATTATCGGCCGTGTCGTGAGCATCAAGGACGACACGCTCGTGCTGGAGACCAGCGGCGACCGCTCCAAAATCAAGCTGTACCGATGGGCGGTTCGCGGCAAGGAACAGCAGAACGAGCCCCCGGCGGAAAAGCTGGAAAATTCGTAATAATTTCCTCAGCGCCGAATAGATTTGAATTGAAGATCATTCGGGCAGGAGGAGGAAATTATGAAAAAGGCTGAAAACGCGGCGCCGGTAAGCGCGATTCTGGGCTTCCCCGTGCTTTCCGGCTTCGTGCTGACACTGCTGCTGATGCTGGTCGGCACGCTGGCAGTCTATGGGGGAAAGCTGAGTAGCGACCTGATCCCGCAGGCGTCTCTGGTGGCGCTTGGGGCCGGCGGCTTTGCCACGGCGCTGCTTGCGGCGCGCCGCGCGCCCCGGAGCAAGTTTCTTTGGGCACTGGCGTCCGGCGGAGTCCTTTTTCTTTGCCTGTTGCTGCTGAGCCTGGTGTGGATCGGTGAGCCTATGCGGCTCCAACGCGTCCTGCTGGTTTTCGGTGTGACGCTGGCTGCGGCCTGCATAGGCGGCATGGCTGGCGCAAGCCTTAAAAAAAAGAAGCGTAAGAAAAAATAGCGAGGGGGGAAATCCAAATGAAACACATCAAGACTTTAACTTCCGCAACCCTGAAGCAGAGCGCAGCCAAGGGCGGCTGCGGCGAGTGCCAGACCTCTTGCCAGTCCGCTTGCAAGACTTCCTGCACCGTTGCCAATCAGAAGTGTGAACACAGCAAGTAAAAACTGCTGTTTAAAATGGAAAGCTGCGGGGCGTGCTGGCTGACGGCGCGCCCCGCCGTTTTGCCAATATTCAACGGAAAATGGAGAAAAGCTGATGATACATAGATATTCCATGAGGGGCATCAATTTTGTCCTGGATGTCAACAGCGGCGCGGTGCATGTACTGGACGACCTTTCTTATGAGGTCTCCGCTTATCTGACGCCCGAAATGGGTGAAGCATGCCCGGATACAGTCTTCGAGGCGCTGCCGCAATATGACAGGCAGGAGGTTGCGGACGCTTACGCGGAGTTGTACGCACTGAAGCAGGCCGGGCAGCTGTTTGCCGACGACGACTATATTGACGTCAGCAAATACGTGCCGGTCGGCGCGCCGGTTAAAGCGTTGTGCCTGCACGTCGCGCATGACTGTAACCTGCGCTGCGGGTATTGCTTCGCATCCACCGGCGATTTCGGTACCGGGCGCAAAATTATGCCGTTTGAGGTTGCGAAAAAGGCGATTGACTTCGTAATAGAACGCTCCGGCGCGCGGAAAAACATCGAGGTGGATTTCTTTGGCGGAGAGCCGCTCATGGCCTTTGATACGGTCAAAAAGACCGTCGAATATGCGCGCTCGATCGAGCAGGAGCACGGTAAGAAGTTTCGTTTTACGATTACGACGAACGGCGTGCTGCTGGATGAGGATGCTTGCCGCTACATCAATGAAAATATGGACAACGTGGTTCTGTCCCTTGACGGCCGTCCTGAGGTCAATGATGAAATGCGCAAGACCGTAAACGGCCGAGGCAGCTACGATATCATTGTCCCCAAGTTCCAGAAGCTCGTCGGGGAGCGTGATCCGCAGCTTGATTACTATGCGCGTGGCACCTTTACCTCCAAAAACCTCGACTTTGCAAACGATGTGCTGCACATTGCCGCGCAGGGTTTTGACCGTCTTTCCGTCGAGCCGGTCACCAGCGAGGCGGGCAGCGGATATGATCTGACAGAAGCCGATTTGCCTAAAATTTTCGCGGAGTATGAGCGCCTTGCGGACATCATGTTGGAAAAGCGCCACAGTGGCGAAGATTTTACATTCTTCCACTTTATGGTGGATCTGGAACAGGGGCCGTGCGTCATCAAGCGTCTGCGGGGCTGCGGCGCGGGCTACGAATACGTTGCGGTTACGCCGGAGGGCGATATTTACCCCTGCCACCAGTTTGTCGGCCGTGAGGGTTACCGTCAGGGCAGCGTGATGGACGGCAGTTTTGATCTGGATATTTCGGCAAAATTCGCCGCATTGAACATCTATACACGCGCAAAATGCCGCGATTGCTGGGCAAAATTCTATTGCTCCGGCGGCTGCAGCGCGGCGAATGACGGGATGAATCACGATCTGAACGAGCCGTACGCACTGGGCTGTGAACTGGAAAAGAAACGCCTCGAATGTGCAATTTACCTGAAAGCGGCAGAAATGGACAAAAATGATTCGTGAATTCCTATGAAGTTGTAGGGGATTACAAAAAAAGGTTGCAATCTGAATCGGGGATAAGGTATACTGAATTTAAAGATGATTAGTATATCAAACAGAGAGGGTGAAAACTATGTCGCACAGCATCCATGTCGGATTTCTTGGCGTAAACGACTTTGCCCATAAGCTGATACAGGCAATCATTGATAAGGGAATTATCCCTGAAAAAAATATATATGTTTCCAACGAGAGCCCTTCAAACTGTGACCGGTATCAAAACCGTCCGGTCTGTGTTTTTATCGACGACCCGACGACGATGATCCGGTCCGAGTTGGTTATCATCACCGCGCCGCGCCGTGAGTTTGATACCGTACTCGCACAAATTTACGCGCTCACACGCGGAAAGATTATTCTCGCAATGACGGAAGGGATCGATTGCAGCTTTGTGCTCGACCGCGTGACGAAGGGCACTTATGTGGTGTCCACCTCCCCTCATAAAAATGAACAGGGCGAGTGGGAAGCGAAAATGGAGTATTCGGGGGGATTCCCGGAATACCTGAAACCCGCCTGTATTGACATTGTGGGCAGTATCTGCAAAGTGGTGCAATAAGACGGATCCGATCCGTATTGGAATTTAAGCGGTTCGGGGTCTCGTGTTATCGTATTTGATATTGTCTTTCGGTCGGACGTGCACTTTTGTGTACGTCCGGCATTTTTATACCCATTTTACGCCATAAAAAAGCGGGGCGATATACCGAAAGAGAACTCTTTCATCAGCATAACGACCCATGGTTTCCGCATATCATGTAGCAGATGGACAAGGAGGGCGACATGAAAAGGAAAATCAGCTTTTTTTCAATAGGCTTGGTGTGGGGAACACCGGCATTTTTGTTCTTGATTGCGCTGTTTTTGTGCGGCGTCATTGCGGGGGGATTCACCGGGCTGATGGGCGGTACGCAGGGAAGCGTCGCCAGGCTGACAGATTACCTGACAGCGAACGCAAGCGGTGAAACGTCATTGGCGGTGCAGGCTGTCGGCGCGGTCGGCAGCACACTGATCTGGATTGTGCTGTGTCTGGTAGCCGGAGCTATGACGCCGTACAGCCTGTTTTTGGCAGCGGTAGTCGCCGCGAGGGGGTTTGTGCTTTCCTTCACGGTTGCAGCGGTTGTCGGCACTCTGGGGCTGCGCGGCGTCGGCATATCTCTGGTGACGACCGGGGCGCCTGCTCTGGTCACGGTGCCCTGTCTTCTGATCGTGGCCACGACCGCTTTTCTTGCCGCGGCGGACGCCCCACAGGGAAAGCGCGGCGGGTATCTCTATGCCCTCGGCCGGTACCGCGGCGCGCTGACTCTGTGCATTGTGCTGAGCGCCGTCGCAGCACTGCTCCGTGCAGCGGTCACCCCACTGCTGCTGACGCTGATGAAATAGCGTGTAAACCGGGATGAAGCAGCGCGCTAAACAATATAGCGCGTCTTAATGACGATGTCGGTGTATATGTATTCGCTTTCCGGCGACTTGCCGGCAAACAAAAAATCAAACATCATCATAATCGGTCGGTAGCCCTGCGTGTAAGCGTCCTGGCCGATCAGAAAGTCCACCCTGCCGCTGCGGAGATTATCGCAGTTTTCCGGGGTAACGTCATAGCCGATAACCGGGATTTTCGCGGTCAGGCTGTGCTCGGCAAGCGCCTGACAAACGCCGTTTTGCCCATACGTGCAAATCAGAATCCCCGCCAGATCAGGATGCTGCATCAGTACCTTGTGGGTAATCTCATAGGCGCATTTTTCGTCCTCCAGACAGTATTCGGTGGGCAGTACGGAAAGCCGGGGGAATGCGGACATAATCTCCTCGCTGAAGCCGGTTGCGCGCTCCTGCATGCCCCGCTTGTCGGCATGTCCTGTGATTGCGAGAACGGGCCCCGGGCGGTGTACAATTGCATTCATAAGGCCGGCGGCTGTCTGGCCGCTGAGCCTGTTGTTAAGACCGACAAAGCAGAGGCGCGGCGCATCGGAAATATCGGAATCGAAGGTGATCATCGGAAGATGGTGTTTTTCAAACAGCTGCCACATCTTTTGGCGCAGCGCCTCGTTTTCCGCAGGCAACAGCACAATGCCGCCGCAGCCCTCCTCCACGAGCTTGTCCATGGTGCGCTGCACGGCGTCAATGTTGATTGCGCGGATGCGGTAGACAAGCACCTGCACGCCCAGCGCCTCCAGCTCATCCGCGGCATGGCGCACACCCTCCAACGCGAGCTGCATGAAGGGGGTCTCGACAGACTGAATGATGATGCCGATGCGAATCGGCTTTTTGGCAAGCGCCAACGCGCGGCCGGCGCGGTTGGGCTGATATCCAAGTTCGGAGGCAATCTGCCGGATGCGGTCGGCAACCTCCGGATTAATGCGGCCGCGACCGTACAGCGCACGGTCTACGGTGCCACGGGAGACACCTGCAAGATCGGCGATCTGTTTCAAAGTGACGGACATGACGCTCCTCCTAATTCTAAAAAACGTTAAAAATTCACGGCATTCATGCGTATCCGACCAGCAAATAGGGTCTCGGCTGGCAACTTGCGGGGGCGGCAGGGAGGCATAGGATACGTTTACCAAAGCATGTTTCAAATGCGTGCGCATTTATTATAGCATATTTGCTGAAAGAATCCTATAAAAAAGAATTAAATTTGGAGGATTGGGCAGTGATAAAAAGAATTGTCTCATTTTCAGTAATTTTCAATAAAATTATTAACTGATAATACGGCAGCACACGGAAAACAAAAGGAAAAATGGAAAGAAAAAAGCAAGAATTTTGTATTGTGCATTTTACATAATGAAATGCAGATGCGGACAAAATTAAGCGGTGTGTTGGGAAGAAACAAAGAAAATCAAATGAAATTTGGAAGATTGAAAAAAAGTATTGCGTGCACTTTGCGGGCAATGTGCGGTAAGCAGGGAAGTGCATGGCATCCAGGAAGAGGAAACGAAGAATTAATGCACAGAGAAAAGTAGATTTACGTGCTTCAAATAGGGCAAAACACACAGTGAGGATAAAAATAGCAACAGATTGTAAAAAAAGCATATAACGGCGTAACTGGATCACGGCCAGAGTACAAGTGACCCAATGGCGTTGATATGAGATGTGCAACGTAAAAAAAACGCAAGATTATTCATTGTGCAAATTGAATATTTTTGTGAGGATAGAGTTGAGCAAAGTGCAACAAATTACAACTTGCACAAAAAATATAGGGTCGCACTATTGCGTTTGTGCATTATGTGCATTATACTAAGAGCATTCCCAGTTGTCGCGGCGCAAGCCTTTAGATGGCCCGGCTCCGCGCCACAAAAACGCAAAGAAACTTGTTAGAGAAGAGGAGGCTTTGGTACTGCAAAGTGAGGCATGACAGTAGTCATGCGCGAAACGCGGCTGCGTGTTGCGCCACCAAAACGGGTGGCAGCGACGATCGAGGGGACGATTGCGGACGCGCTTCTATGTAATGATTGGCCGGAATCCGGGTAATTCATTAAAACACGGTATGTCGCAGCAGTTTCTGTTAGGCGCGCGGGAGGTGGTTTGCCCGGGCGTTTTTCTCAGGGCATTAGCGGCATTCTAAATCGGAGGTGGAACGAATGAGCGAATATGTATTAGAAATGCTTGACATTGTCAAGGAATTTCCGGGTGTTCGCGCACTGAAGGGCGTAGAGTTTAAGCTTCGTCCCGGTACCGTCCATGCGTTGATGGGCGAAAACGGTGCGGGAAAATCCACGCTGATGAAGTGCCTGATCGGTATCTATACCAAGACGTCAGGCAAGGTTATTTTTAAGGGACAGGAAGTAAACTTCAATAGTGTTATCGACGGCATGAAGGCCGGCATTTCGATGATCCATCAGGAGCTTAGCCCCGTACCCATGCGCACAGTTGCCAATAACGTTTGGCTGGGCCGTGAGCCCCGCAAGGGACTGGTTATTGACAAAAAGAAAATGAGAGATGACACCGTGGAGTTGTTTAAGCGTCTGTCAGTCGATCTCGATCCGGATGCTATGATGGGCAGCCTGACGGTTGCGCAGCAGCAGATGGTTGAAATTGCGAAGGCGGTCTCTTATGATTCCGATATTGTTATCATGGACGAGCCCACCTCGTCGTTGACGGAGACCGAGGTAGGACATCTGTTCCGCATCATCCGCCAGCTGCGCGATGAAGGCGTCGGTGTCATTTACATCTCCCATAAAATGGACGAAATCTTCCAGATCTGTGATGAAATCACGGTTTATCGTGATGGCACCTATGTAGGACACGATCTGGCGAAGGATACGAATGTTGACGCGCTTATCGCCAGGATGGTAGGCCGCGAAGTGACCGAGATGTTCCCGAAGGTGGACTGCCCCATCGGCGACGTCATCCTGAAGGTCGACAGCCTGAGCTCTGGCAAGCAGGTGAAGAACGTATCGTTCGACCTGCGCCGCGGCGAGATCCTTGGCTTCGCAGGTCTGGTCGGCGCGGGCCGTACCGAGACTGTGGAAACTATCTTTGGTATGCGCCATAAGTCCGGCGGCACAATCACCCTGCGCGGTGAACAAGTTGACATCAAGAGCCCGGAAGACGCGATTGCGGACAAAATTGCGCTGCTGACGGAAGACCGTCGCGGCAATGGTATTGTCGGCATCCGCAGCGTATCTGCCAACACCGTACTGGCGAACCTGAAGGCATACGGCTTCCCGCTCAACCATAAAAAGATCAAAGAAGATACCGATGAATATGTTAAAAAGCTGAACGTAAAAACCCCGTCCAATGATCAGCTGATTATGAACCTGTCCGGTGGTAACCAGCAGAAGGTTCTGGTTGCACGCTGGCTGCTGACCAATCCGGATATTCTGATCGTTGACGAACCTACCCGTGGCATCGACGTCGGCGCAAAGGCTGAAATCCATACCCTGATCACCAAGCTTGCTGGTGAGGGCAAGGCGATCATCTTGATTTCGTCCGAGCTGCCGGAAGTTATGGGTATGGCGGACCGCATTGTGGTTATGTATGAAGGCGCTGTGACCGGTATTGTAGAGCGCAACTCGGAGCAATGGACGTCCGAGCACATTATGGCGCTGTGCCACGGTGAATAACCGCAAATGCGAATTGAGAAAGGGGTTACTTAAAAATGAAAAAGACGTTTGACTGGAAGAAGTTTGTGAGCCAGAACTCTATTTGGCTCGTTCTGATTGTAATGGTCGTCGGCATGACCATCGCGTCCCCGGCGTTCCTCACCAAGGCGAACATCACGAACGTACTGATGACTGAGTCCATCATCGGCATCCTCGCAATGGGTGTTATGTGGACCATCCTCTCCAAAGGCATCGACCTGATGCCTGGCTCCATGGTTGCGCTGACCTCTGTTGTCTCCGCGTCTATGGTGCAGGAACTGACCTACTCCGGCCGTATGTTCCCGAACATGCCGGACATGCCCATCATCATCCCGATCATTATCTCCGCTCTTGTCGGCTGCCTGTTCGGCGCGCTGAACGGCTGGCTGATCGCGTACACCAAGATCCCGCCCTTCATCGCTACCCTGGGCACCCAGCTAATCACCCGTGCGGTTGCTCAGCTGTATACCAACGCGTATCCGGTTCCGACCCTGAAGCCTTCCTTTAAGTTCCTCGGCCAGGGCTATCTGGGCTTTATTCCGGTTGTTGTTCTGATTTTCGTAATTTTCGTAGTTGCCTCCGGCTTCATGCTGACTCAGACCCGTTTCGGCGCCAACGTTTATGCAATCGGCGGCAATGATCAGGCGGCTCGCGTTGCTGGTATTAACGTTGAAAAGAACCTGATTAAGGTTTATGTCTGGTCCGGCTTCTGCGCGTCGATCGGCGGCGTTCTGCTGGCGGCTCGTTCCGGCGCAGGCAACTCTTCCATGGGTCTTAACTACGAGCTGGACGCCATTGCGGCAGCTACCGTAGGCGGTACCTCCCACACCGGCGGCGTTGCCCGTATCACCGGTGTTATCGCTGGTATCCTGATCCTCGGCGTTCTGAAAAACGGCATGCTGCTCCTCGGCATCTCTGCTTATCTGCAGCAGGTGTTTAAGGGCGCAATCATCATCCTCGCGGTTGTATTCGACATGAGAAAGAACGCGAAGAAGACCTGATTGGCGCTTGCCAACAAATTGGCACATGCAATATTTGCAGACAAACCCCTCTGCCGCGAAAGTGGCAGAGGGGTTTTTGCAAGTGTGGCGGTGTGCGCATGTTTTGACTGGGGGCTGTGCACTTGTGGGTGGCAGATTCGCAGGAACCACTGCAAAAAGTCTGTTATGACTTTGACAGCCTCGCTTGACAAAACAACGATTCTATGATATTTTATTATAGTAAAGTCATGTTCGAACATCATGCTCAGATAGTGACTTTTTTTACAGAATGTAGTTAGCATATGCTAACATGAGGGTTGAGGCATTCACCGTGTGAAGGAAAGCGCATGCATAGATTCATGCGCCCCGATGAAAACCCCTTCTGAAGGTTCTGAGCAGTACGGCACTGGGCGCACGCTGCTTTGGAGCAGTTCGCGGATGACGGATATCGGCAGGAACGCGGTAAAGACGATTACCTGCCCGACGAGGAGTTAGCTCGTGCCGGGTTTGCAGCGTGTCGTAGATATCCCGGCAGGTTCTTTGTCATCGACTTTAGAGGTGTCTTCGGAACAGCCCGCAGTGAGGAATCGGCAGAAATATAATTTCCCGGCAGTACCTGTGTTTTAAAGCGCAGTCTGCATAGAAAGCACCCTCCTATATTAAAAAAGCGTCCGTGAGGGGTATCGCAGCCCGCTCGGACGCGATGGAAAGCCGCCAAATCGGCATGCCGTCTGCAACTCGCAGCAAGCGGTTTGATGAGGGGCACCCTCTCAGGTGGTTTCCATACGCACTGGAAAGCGTCCGCGCGAATATAGCTTCGTGCGGACGCTCTTCCTGATCCTTTATCCTGCCCTATGCAAAAGCTACGGAAAGGCTGTAACATCCTAATATTCTCACAGACGTAAAAAATGAGGTTAATGAAACATGACACTTATACTTTCCCTTGCGCTGGCCGCGGTTTTGGTCGCCGTTGGCCGTAGTTTTTTAAAGAAGCATTCAAATGTATGCTACGTTGCAACCGCCGTAATTTCACTGGCGATTATCGGATGTTCCACAACGGGCGTAGCCGGCAGTTTTCCCGCGTGGTTTCAATTCGCCGTTTGGCCGATGTTCACTCGGGCGGGTCTCGCGACCGCACTGTTCATCGTGGTGATGTATGCCGGTGCGTTGCCGAATACGTCGCCATTGATCAGGATCCTCATGCCTATCCGGGCTGAGCTCTCCATCGTGGCATGCATCCTGACGCTTGTACACAATGTTATCTACGGCCAGACGTACTTCCGGTTTCTTTTTACCCAGCCGTCCAGACTGCCCGCCAATCAGCTCATGGCATCTGTCTGCTCGGTCATTATGCTGTGCGTCATGCTGCCGCTGCTGGTGACCTCATTTCCGGCGATACGCAGGAAGATGAAGGCCAAGAGCTGGAAGCGATTGCAGCGCAGCGCATATCTCTTCTACGCGCTGATTTATGTGCATGTGCTGCTGATGATGGTGCCGGGTGCCCGCGACGGCCGTGCGGGTTATCTGTCCAGCATCGTCGTCTACAGCGTGGTATTTTTGGGCTATGCAGCGATGCGGGTCGCCAAAGCGCTGCGCAACCGGCACATGGCGCTGCGCCGCGCGCCGCTCGGCGTTGCCGCCTGCGTCTTCGTGCTGGTAATTGGACTGAGCCTGCATACGGGCGGCGCGTCCGCAGCCATGCAGCAGGTTCTGTCTTCCGATGAAGAAACCGCTGCAGACGGACAAGAGCAGACGGGTCGAACCGGGCAGACTTCGGCAGTGCTGACACAACAGGCCGTGCAAACACCGGCCAGCGCAGCGGAACAGCAATCACAGCCCGCTGCGGCGCATCAGTCCGCACGGGAGACTGAAACGGCGCAGACAACTGTGCCCGTTACCGAAGCTGAGAAGTCTGCTCAGGGTGCCGACACCGACTCAAAGGCAAAGAGCAGCACGGATGCTGTAAGCTATCAGTACAAAAACGGCAGCTTTACAGGCTCAGGGGATGGTTTTCGGGGACCGATTTCGGCTAGTGTTACCCTTGAAAACGACGTCATCAAGAGCATCCAGGTGACTTCTTCTTCAGATGATGAGCCGTATTTTACGAACGGCAAAGCGGTGATCGACCGGATTCTGTCAGCCCAGAGCACGGGCGTCGACGCCGTGAGCGGCGCGACCTTTAGTTCCGTCGGTATCATTGACGCGGTGGGGGCGGCGCTCAGCAGTGCAAAAAACTGATAAAATGCCACAAAAATGCAACGTTTAACAAACGATTCATAAGGCGATTGCTGCAAAAAGCCGGAGGCGCTATCTATAAACGGATAACGCCTCCGGCTTCTGTGAGCTGTATTTTTCATGAAAGAGTTTGACCGCACGCGCGGTTCCCATCCGGCTTATTGCGCAGTCATGTTCCGTATGCGGCGGATGATTTGAGGCAGAATTTCGAGCACCGTATTCACGTCTGCCTCCGCCGTATGTTCGCTCAGTGACAGGCGGAGAGAACTTTGTGCAAGGGCTCGCGGTAGGCCGATGGCCGTCAGAACACGGGAGGGCTCGATTGAGCCGGAAGCGCAGGCTGACCCAGCGGAGGCGCAGATGCCTGCCTGGTCGAGCAGGATGACGAGCGCTTCACCTTCCACGCCCTCAAAAACAAAGGAAGCGGTGCCGGGCAGACGATGGACAGGGTCGCCGGTTAGACGCGCACCGGGAACGCGGAGCAGTCCGTCGATCAACCGGTCGCGCAGAGCCGAGACTTTGCGGCGGTTTTCCTCCATGTGTGCGGCTGCGTCCTCCAGCGCAGTGGCCAGGCCGACAATACCCGCGACGTTTTCCGTCCCGGCGCGGCGGCCACGCTCCTGCGAACCGCCGTGCATATAGGACGGCAGACCGCAGTCCCGCCGGATATACAGCGCGCCTGTGCCTTTGGGTCCGCCGAATTTATGCCCCGAAAGCGAGAGCAGGTCGATCATCATGTCCGACGTGTTGATGGGAATATGCCCTGCCGCCTGCACGGCGTCCGTGTGGAACAGTACCCCATGTTCCCGCGCAATGCGTCCGATTTCGGCGGTGGGCAGAATGGTGCCGATCTCGTTGTTCGCCGCCATGATCGTGATCAGGACGGTATCCGGACGGATGGCGGCGCGCAGCGCGTCCAAAGAGATATTCCCCGCCGTGTCTACATCCAAATAGGTCACATCGCAGCCCTGCTCTGCCAGATGCTCCAGCGTGTGCAGGACAGCGCTGTGTTCGATAGGCGTCGAAATGATATGCCGGCCCTTGTCGCACTGTGCCGCAGCGGCCGCCTTGATCGCCCAGTTATCAGACTCCGTGCCGCCCGAGGTAAAAAAAATCTCGTCCGGCGACGCGCCGAGAACTTCAGCAACACGCGATCGGGCGTCCTCTACCGCGCGCTTGGCTGTACGTCCGATCGCATAGACGGAGGATGGATTGCCGTATTCTCCGGTCAGATACGGCAGCATGGCCTCCAGCGCATGAGCCGAGAGCGGGCTGGTGGCGGCATGATCCAGATATATATGCTTTGCCATTTGGCGCTCCTTTCCCGTAAAAAAGCGGTTTCTTTTACTCAATCGTACCGCCGCCGATTACGATGTCGCCGTCATAAAAGACGGCGGCCTGCCCGGGAGCGATGGCGCGCTCAGGCGCGTGAAACCGCACCGCAATGCGTCCGTCTTCCAGCGGCAGCAAGGTGGCGGGCGATTCGCGCCGGCTGTAGCGCGTTTTGACCGCCGCCTCCACCGGCACAGTCAGCTGCAGGGTGGAGATCAGGTTCGCATCCCGCACGGTCATTTCCGTCCGGTAAAGCTCGCTTTCCTCACCGAGCACTACGGTGTTGTCCGCCGCATCCTTGCGAACGACGTATTTCGGCTGGCCAAAGCTGAGGTTTAACCCTCTGCGCTGGCCAACCGTATAATGCAGAATCCCGCGGTGCGTGCCAAGGATATTCCCTGCCCCATCGGTGAACGGGCCGGGTACGGACGGAACCTGCATCACCTTTTCCAGAAACGCGGCGTAGTCGCCGTCCGGCACAAAGCAGATGTCCTGGCTGTCCGGTTTGGCGGCGTTTTTAAGACCGCGCGCCTCCGCCAGGGCCCGCACCTCGTCCTTGGTCAGATCTCCGAGCGGGAAGAGCGTGCGCGCAAGCTGCGCCTGCGTCATGGCATAGAGAACATAGGTCTGGTCCTTCGCGCGGTCCTTCGGTTTCCTGAGCAGGTAGCGCCCGCTCACGGGATCACGCTCAACACGTGCATAATGCCCGGTCGCGATGCAGTCCATACCCAGTACGCGCGCCCGTTCGAGCATTTTATCAAATTTAATGTACCGGTTGCAGTCGATGCAGGGATTCGGCGTTTCGCCGTTTTGATAGGCGGCGGCGAAACGGCCGATAACTTTTTCCTGAAACAGGTCTCCAAATTGGAATACGTAGTGGTCAAACCCAAGACGGAAGGCGACGCTGCGCGCATCCTCCACGTCGGCGAGAGAACAGCAGGTACGCGAGGTGCGGCAAAGGCCGATCTCCTCATTTGTGAACAGCTTGAGCGTCGCGCCGCATACGTCGTAGCCCTGCTCCAGCAGCAGGGAAGCCGCGACGGAGCTGTCCACGCCGCCACTCATGGCGACCATGACTTTTTGTTTCATAGACTGGTTTCTCCTACAAATCAGGGCGGACGCTGCCGTCCGCCCCTTGCGTTTATGATTGTTTCGCTTTTTGATTTTCCAAAAGATCGGCCAACGTGATATGGTCGATCACACCGCTGATGGCCGCGTCCAGCTGCTTCCAGACATCCAGCGTGACACATTCGCCGCAGCGCGGACACTGATTCGGATTGTCATCCATGCAGGCGACAGGTGCGAGGCTTCCCTCAATCAGCCGCAGAATCATGCCGACGGTATATTCCTCTGGCGGACGGGTGAGTCTGTAACCACCCTGCGCGCCGCGGACGCTTTTGACGAAACCTGCACGGCTCAGGGCGGGGATGATCTGCTCCAGATATTTGCTGGAGATCTCCTGACGTTCCGCAATGCTTTTAATGGTGACATACTGCTCAGGATCCTGCCGCGCGAGATCGAGCATCAGCCGGAGCGCGTAGCGTCCCCTTGTAGATATCTTCATAACATCACATCCTATTCATTCTTTACTATATCATATGAATAATATGAATTCAACAGAAAGCAATGGAGAGAATTTTATTGCAAGGCGCGTCGGCTTATGTGCAGCATCATCACAATAAGGCAGAATCCGCCGTCTGCGCAACGAAAAAAGAGCCGGCAGGCGGCTCTTTTCCAGAAAGAATTTTATTCCGAGAACAGCGGCGTGGAAAGATAACGCTCGCCGGTATCAGGCAGAATGGTCACAATGACTTTGCCCGCGTTTTCGGGGCGTTTTGCAAGCTCGGTCGCAGCCCAGACAGCGGCGCCGGCGGAAATGCCGATCAGCAGACCTTCCGCCTTAGACAGCTCCCGGCCGGCCGTGAAGGCATCCTCGTTCTTGACGCGGATGATCTCGTCATACACCTTGGTATCCAGTACTTCGGGTACAAAGCCCGCGCCGATGCCCTGAATCTTGTGAGGACCGGACTGGCCTCCGGACAGCACTGGAGAAGCGTCCGGCTCCACCGCGACGATCTTAATGTTCGGGTTTTTGGACTTCAGGTATTCGCCGGTACCGGTGATCGTGCCGCCGGTGCCGACGCCCGCGACCAGAAAGTCCACCTTGCCGTCCGTGTCTTCCCAGATTTCGGGGCCGGTCGTTCTGCGGTGCGCCTCAGGGTTCGCCGCATTGACAAACTGGCCGGGAATAAAGGCGTGTGGAATTTCGTTGGCCAGCTCGGTGGCTTTGGCGATCGCGCCCGGCATGCCTTTCGCGCCCTCGGTCAGCACTAGCTCCGCGCCGTATGCTTTGAGAAGATTCCGGCGCTCAACGCTCATGGTCTCGGGCATGGTGAGGATGATGCGGTAGCCCCGCGCTGCGGCGACCGAAGCCAGACCGATGCCGGTGTTGCCGCTGGTCGGCTCGATGATAACCGATTCCGGCGTCAGCAGCCCCTTGGCCTCGGCGTCGTCAATCATCGCCTTTGCGATTCTGTCCTTCACACTTCCTGCCGGGTTAAAATATTCCAGCTTCCCGATGACGGTCGCTTTCAGCCCGTGCTTCTTTTCATAGTTCGAAAGCTCAAGCAGGGGGGTTTTGCCAATCAGATCGGTGAGACTCTTATAAATCTTTGCCATACGAGATACCTCCATTGTAAAGTTATTTAAGATGTATAATTCATATATGTTTGATATGATATTGTTATCATATTCCTTTAAAGGATAATTGTCAACCCCTATTTAAAAAAATATTCTGGAATTTATGGAGTATGCTGCACAGACTATTGACAATCGTCTGATTTTCTCTTATCATTTAATGCATATTAATCAAGTATGAAATGAGGGTTCTAATATGAGGATTTCGGCAAAGGGCCGATATGCGCTTGCGGCCGCAATTTGCATGGCGCAGCAGTATGGCAGCGGAGAATATATCACGGTAATCAGTATTTCGGAACAGCTTGGCATTTCAAAAATTTATCTTGAACAGGTTTTTTCCCTGCTCAAGCGCGGCGGGCTGGTGAACTCAGTCAAGGGTGCGCAGGGCGGTTACCAGCTTACGCGAATGCCGGGGCAGATCACCGTGTTGGATATTCTGTCCGCGGTAGAAACCTCGTTGTTTGAAAAAACCGAGGAAACCGTTTCCGCCAAAGCGCAGGCGATTGAAACCGCGATGCGGGTGTCCGCGTTTGAGGCGCTGGACAGTGCTGTCCGAAACGTCCTGAGCGGCGTTACGCTCGATGATCTGCTGACCGAGACAGCCAGGCACCAGGAGAGCCAGGCCAACATGTTCTATATTTAATGAAATCGCGGCCCGGGGGGCTGCAAGAGGAGAACGGTATGCAATACAACTTCGATATGGTCACAGAGCGGTGGGGAACCGACTCATTGAAATACGACTTTGCCGCCCGCCGCGATAAGCCGGCAGATATTCTGCCGCTCTGGGTGGCGGACATGGATTTTCCAGCGCCGCCCGCGGTGTTGGAGGCGCTCGCAGAAAAAAGCCGTCACGGTATTTTCGGTTATTCCGATGCTGCCGGGGAGGATTACTTTGACGCGCTGGCTGCATGGTACGGCGAGCATTTCGGCTGGAAGCTGTCTCCGAGATGGCTGCTGAAATCGCCCGGCGTGGTTTTCGCAATCTGCGCGGCCATCCGTGCGCTGACGGAAGCGGGCGATGCCGTACTGCTCCAGCAACCGGTTTATTACCCATTTCAGTATGCGGTGGAAAACAACGGCCGCAGGCTTGTGGTGAACGAGCTTGTTTACGCAGACGGCAGATACACCGTGGATCTTAACGACTTTGAAGATAAGATCGTTAAGAATCAGGTAAAGCTGTTTATTTTATGCAGCCCGCACAATCCGGTAGGGCGGGTATGGACGCGGGAGGAGCTGACCGCGATGGGCGACCTGTGTGTCAAGCATGGCGTACGGGTTGTTTCCGATGAGATACACGCCGATTTTGTCTATCCGGGACATCGACATCAGGTATTCGCCGCCCTTAAGGACGAATTTGCCGATATTTCCATCACCTGCACCTCGCCGAGCAAAACCTTTAATCTGGCGGGGCTGCAAATTTCGAATATCTGGATTTCAAACGCGGAGATCCGGCGCAGGGTGCGTGCGGAAATCCACAAAACCGGATACGATCTGCCCAACGTCATGGGGTTGGTTGCCTGTCGGGCGGCCTATACGCGCGGCGCGCCGTGGCTGGACGCACTGAAGGAATACCTCTTTGCAAACCTTGACTATGTCCGGTCGTTTCTGGCGGAACAGCTGCCGCAGATCCGGCTGGTTGAACCGGAGGGTACCTATCTGCTCTGGCTGGACTGCCGCGCGCTCGGACTTCCGGATGATCAGCTCGATGAACTGATCATCCGGCGCGCCGGACTATGGCTTGACGCGGGGACGCTGTTCGGCGTGGGCGGAGAAGGTTTCCAGCGCGTGAATATCGCATGTCCGCGTACTACGCTGGAGCGGGCATTGAAAAAACTCAAAGCGGCGGTTGACACCCTGCCGCGTCAGGCATAGAGGGCGCATATGGAAATTTCACGCGAAAGGCTTGTTCAAACCTTTACGGAACTGGTTGCGATCGACAGCCCGTCCTTCGGAGAGCGGCGCATGGCCGACCACCTGAAAGCGCAGCTTGCCGCGCTCGGCATTCCCTGCGAGGAGGATGATACGGGCGGTCGCATCGGTGGAAGCGCCGGAAACCTGTACGCGCGCCTGGACGGCGACGAAAGCCTTGCGCCGTTGCTGTTCTGTGCGCACATGGATACCGTTGAGCCGTCTTCAGGAAAGCGGGCGGTACTCGGCGGGGACGGCCGCATTGAAAGCGCGGGCAATACGGTGCTCGGCGCGGACGACTGCGCGGGGATCGCTGCCATTCTGGAAGCGCTGCGCGCCATCAGGGAGCAGCGGCTGCCATGCCGGCCGATTGAGGTGCTGTTCACAGTCGCTGAGGAGGTCTACTGCCGGGGCGCGGCACAGTTTGATTTTTCGAGGATCCGCGCGCGGGAAGCCTATGTGCTCGACCTGTCCGCGCCGATGGGCACGGCGGCCTGTCAGGCGCCGACCATCCTGTCCTTTACAGCGATTGTGCACGGTAAAGCGTCACACGCGGGCTTTGCGCCGGATCATGGCGTTCACGCCATCCGTGCTGCGGCGGACGCGGTCGCAAAGCTTCCCCACGGGCGAATCGGCGAGGATACAACGCTGAATGTAGGCGTCATTGGCGGTGGGTTGGCCGCCAATATCATTCCGGATACCTGTACGCTGGAGGGGGAAATCCGCAGCTTTGTGCACGGGAAGGCGCTGGCGCTGGCCGGTACCGTGCGGCAACAGGTGGAAACGTCCGCCGCCGCGCTTGGTGGGACGGTAACGTTTTCCTCGCGCGTCAACGTCCAGGCCTACGAAACGCCGCCGGAGCATCCGGTCATGGCGAGATATGCGCGAGCCTGTGGGGCGCAGGGGCTGCCGTTTGTACCGACGCGCACCTTCGGCGGCAGCGACAACAATGTCTTCGCGCAACACGGTATCGCAGGGGCTGTGGTCGCGAGCGCTATGCATGCATGCCATTCCGACCGGGAATATACGACGGTCGACGAACTGGTCTCGGCTGCGGCGCTGACGCTGCGACTGATGACGGACCGGGGATGACGATGGAAAAGCCGGCGTGAATCGCTTCCCCATAACAGATTACAAACCTGAGGCTGTCTGCCGATGCTCCGGCAGGCAGCCTCAGGTTTGTATTTACGCGCCGTCCTCGTCGTCCTCATGCGTGTGGCTGTGCGACGGACATGAAGCGCCTTTGGCGCGGCAGTTTGGGCAGACGCCCGTAAACGCCAAGCTGTGACCGGTGATCACATAGCCGGTTTCCTCGCACAGGCGTCTCTCCAGCTCGCCGAGGGGACAGCCCTCAATGGGGACCACATCGCCGCATACGGTGCAGTGCAGCGTATGCTTGTGGGACTGGGGAGAGTTCAGCTGATAGTAAAACCGGCCGTCACCGCCGTCATTTTTGAGCAGCAGCCCATGCTCGGTGAGCTGCGCCAGCACACGGTAGGTGGTGGAGAGCCCCATCCTGTCCTCCTGCGCCGCAAGAGCATGGATTTCATCAGCCGCCATCGGCGCCTCGGCCTGCACCAGAATCCGCAGGATGATCTCGCGCTGATGCGTACGGCGCAGGCCGGCGGATTGTAAAAGCTCGGATGTCATGACGAAGACGCCTCCTTCCGTTGGTTCATTGATTTTATTATACCTTCCAGCCGCGGAGCTGTCAAACAGGGATGATACGCGGCGGTTCTGCAAAAACTGAAAAGCGCTTGACAGAATGGGGAGGGCGCGTTATACTGCAGATATACACCCCCCTAGGGGTGTGGGGAGAAGGTGGTTATTTGAAACAGAATTTTAACGTCACGGGTATGACC
>JBFWIM010000010.1:14247-36057 GCA_050255995.1 Intestinibacillus sp. | reverse complement strand
CCTCCTTTCGACTTTCCCAAATTTCCAGCTGGGTACCTTGCAGACCGGACAAAGCTCGGGCGCGCGCTCGCCGACAAAGACAAAGCCGCAGACGCTGCACACAAAGACGTCAGCCTTCTCCAAAAAGGCTTCCCCTTCCCTTTCCAAGCGGTTGAGCAGGGAATTCAGGATGCGCGTGACCTTTTCGCTCCACACCAGCGCCCGCAACGCGCCGCGGTCCGCTTTTGCCGCCGCCGCGGCATTGGCCCGAACATACCCCTCGTCCAGATCCTTTTGAACCCGCGCGAGCAGCTCCTGCGGGCCGCATTGCGCCTCATCCGGCGTCTTGCTCCTGAAATACGCCGCGAGCTGCAGGAACAGTGCGGACTCTTCGGCCAAATACTGCTTTTCACAGCCACGGGCCAAATTCGAGCACAGTGCGGAAAGCTCCCCAACGGAGAGCGCGCGCAATTCGTCTTCCTCCGCCAAAGGTACGGGGGACGGCACGTCCGCCGACGCTGCCTGCTGCTCCTTGAAATCGGCTTTCGCCGCGCCGCAAAGCGGGCACACCCAATCCGGCGGCAATGCTTCCCACCTTGTCGCCGGCGCGATTCCGGAGGAAGGGATACCGCCCGCTTCGTCATAGATAAAACCACAGACGGTGCAAACATACTTTTTCATTTGACGACCTCCTTTTATTTCTCTATGAACCATAAAGTCCGTGCCGCCTGCGCATTGAAATACAGCCGGTTTGCACTTTACTGGCGGGATGGGCCGGGCGTCTCCGCGCTTTTCTCCGGCTGAACAATTTTACTGTCCGGCCGGCCGCCGCGAGCCTGACGCCGTTCTGCTTGCCTTGCGATTTATTATTGACATATACCGATTATGTTTTTATTATAGCCGTTTTCCGGCGTAAGTCAATCACCGTGCGCATTTTGTTTCCGCACTGTCCGTCCGCCCAGCCCTTGGGCGGCGGCCCGGCCGCATATCCTTTCCTGCAATCAAA
This sequence comes from Intestinibacillus sp., assembly GCA_050255995.1. Classification (GTDB taxonomy): domain Bacteria; phylum Bacillota; class Clostridia; order Oscillospirales; family Butyricicoccaceae; genus Intestinibacillus. The sequence goes on along the minus strand of JBFWIM010000010.1, from coordinate 35,072 downwards.
ACCCCGTGAAAGCGCTTGCTTCCACGGGGTTTTGCAGTTTATTTAGTCTGAAGCATTCCTTTCGGGTTTTTGTACAGCGGCTTTACCTGGCGCGCAGACGCATCCCCCGAAACCGGAAAGGCTCAATAGGGACTGTCCGGCTCCGCCGACCGCCAGCCGTCAAGCAGCTCCTCCAGATCCATCACTTTTTCACCGCTTGCAGGGGCAGACAGCGGCGCCGTAACGGTTTCAGCCGCAGCGGAATCCATACGCATCTCCAGCTTGCCGATGTACGTGCCCTTGAAGGCCGCCGTCAGCTTGGCGGCGCTCCGGCTGCCCTGGAGGTCAAACGACAGCTCAAACGGTACGGTGCCGCTTTGTTTTAGCTTGCCGGTCATCGTATAGCCGGACAGCTTACCGTCGGTGAGCGTGAAGGACAGCGCGTAATTCACAGAGGGCTGCTTCCCCGCCTCCTCCAGCAGATCAAAAACCGTCATATCGCCGGACAGCCCGAACTCCTCCCGGAGCCCCAGGCTCTCCACGCGGGACATCAGCGTCAGCATGTCCCCCTGCGTGCTGTAGGTGGTCGCGTTGCCGTTCGTTTTCTGGGTGAAATACGGGTCTCCCAGAAGCAGCTGCGTCTTCCTGCCGTTTGAGACGGCATCGGTATAGGCGCTTTCCGCCCAATACGACCCTCTCGCCTGATCGACAATCAGCTGCCCGACCGTCATTGTCCTGCCCATGATGGGATCCGCCGCGCGCTGCAGTTCAGCAGCCTCCGCCTCATCCAGGAACGTGCCCAGCCAGGTATCGTTCGGGAGCGCGCCGCCCGACATCTCGGACAGGCGGCTGCCCTTTCCGTAGAACGCGCCGCTCTCCAGATCGGCGATGACCTGAAAACGGCTGCCGTCCAGCGCCTCGATCACCTCTGCAACTGCATCCGGGAGCTCGGAGAAAATCGTATCCTTCATCCCCCCGAGATCCGCATCCACGAGCAGGTCGCTGCTGATGGCGGCATGGTTGAAATAGGTGTCGCCGGTCAGGGAAAAGATGGCGGTATCGTCCTTGTTTTCGCCGTACAGCGTTCCGGAAACGGTGAATTTGTCCTTGCTGTTATAATTTTTGCTCTCGTCCCATCTCTCCTGCGCCGCGGCAAGCAGACCGTTCACAACCGTGAAATTCCGGTCGATCTCCGCCTGCAGCCCGTCCCAGTCGTTGATGTACGCGACCTCGTAGAAATCGTCCCAGGTAACCTCAGCCCCCAGAACATCCGCCACATAACGAACCGGAATATAGGTGCGGCCGCTGGCCGGATCGGCATAGGGCGTCACATCCATTGTGATCTCCGTGGTTTCGCCGTCTTTGACACGGGTGAGCAGCGGGCTGTTCAGGCGCATTTCCAGCCGGGCGCCATCCTCCATCTGCACCGAAATACGTCCCTGCTCATAGGTTACGTCCGCGTCTATCTTCTCAAAGAAAGCGCGCACGGGCACCATGGTGCGGTTGTCCTTTGTAATCGGGGCGATGCTTCCGAAATCCAGGTATTCGCCGTTCAGACAGACGTTGATCCCGCGCAGGTACGGCATTCCCTTTTGCTCCCGCAGCTCGGAAACCCAGTCGCTATCGGCACCGCCGTAGTCCCCGTCGACCTCGTACGCCGTATCATAGGCTGCCGCTTCCTCCGGTAGAGACGCCGCAAATGCCGGCGCGGAAGCAGCAAACGCTGTGACCAGGAAGGTACCGATCAGAATTGCGGAGATTTTTCGGTTCATGTCTTGTGTCCTTTCATTTCTGTGGTTGTTGATCCAGCATCGGGCGCAATTTTTCACGGTTCACCGCTCCATTTGTATCGGCAGCCGCAGGGCGGGCGCACGGACTGTAAAATCATGGTTGTCTCCGTTATCATACCATTCATCCGCCGGCGCGTCAAGGAGCGCGCATCCCCATAAAATGCAAAACGGCGCGGTGGTTTATAAAACCGCCGCGCCGTTTCCGTATTTACAGTTTAGTCGTTCAGAGTGCTGCCGTCCGCCAGGTAAATGGTGTAGCCGTTATAGTCAATGGTGCCGTCGTTGCTGACCGAAGTGACGTAGCAGTCGCCGCTCAGCGTCCAGGTCGAATCGCTGTCAATGCTGACATTCACCTCGCCGCCCTCGCCGTCGGTATTGATGGCGCCGGTAAAATCGCTGCCGTTTTCAAGCGCAAAATCCAGGCTGGAAATCTCGTCACAGGTCACGTCGCCGGTCAGCGTCTGGCTGTCCACCGTAAAGGTGACGGTGCCGCCGTTTGCGCCCTGCTTGCCCCAGCCGCGGCTGGACGAGTTGCCCGCCACGGTGAGCAGGATATCGTTCGCCAGCGTCATGTCTACGTCAGACAGATAGATCTCAGCCACAGTGTTGGTGACATAGAACATGTCGCCGGCCTTCGCCGTCAGAGAGCCGCCGACCATGGAGAACGAGGAATTGCCAACCTCCGCGTCGCCGGACATGCTCTGATACAGCATAATATTGTGGATGTTCTCGCTGCCGTCCTGATAGGTCCCGGTCATATTGCCTGTCACATCGCAGTCCGTCAGGGCAACCGAGTTTTTGCCCTCAACGACTACCGCCTCAGAACTGTTCGCCGCGAGGGTGGCGTCCTCCACCGTGACAGCGGCAGTGGAATAAACCGCCGGGCTGCCGGTGCCGTTCGATGCATACGTGCCACCATTCACCGCCACAGTCCCGCCGCCGCGGTCGCTGCGAATGGCCGCCGAAGAGTTGCCCTGCGTTTCCACATCCAGATCATTGGCATAGGTGGCGCCGCCGCCGGTTGTCTGAATGCCGCCGGAGTTATCCGCCGTTGTGCGGATGGTGGAGTCACTGATGGTCACGGTCGTGCCCTTGCCGTAGCTGAATACGCCGTTGCCGTTCTGCGCGCCGGTTTTAATCGTAGCGTTTTTAATGGTGACATTTGCGCCGTTCAGCGCGAGCAGACCCGCGTTCATGCCGTAAAAGTCGCCGTTTTCCGTGCTGGAAGTCGATCCCGCCGTCTTGCTCACCGTGATGCCGCTGAGCGTTACGGTTGCGCCGTCGATACGCAGCGCGTTCTCGTCGTCTCCCGTCGAGCTGTACGTTGTATCGCTGTAGGTGCCGTCTTCGGTAATCGTGGTTGCCGCCGTGCCGTTCTCCACGGTGCCGGCGCCGTTCTGCCCGCCGCCGGGCCCGCCTTGCGCGCTGCCGCCCAGCGCGCGGTACAGCATGGCCGCCACCTCCGCGTTGGTCAGCGAGTTTTTCGGGTTAATGGTACCCTTGTCCGTGCCGGTGATGATGCCCATCTGCGCCAATGTGCTCATGCCGCTTGTTGCCCAGCTCGAAATACTGCCCGTGTCCGAGAAGCCGGAAAGCGGATCCCCGGTCACAGTTTCTCCGGTAACGCCCAGCGCATCAAGCGCGCGGTACAGGAAGGTCATCGCCATTTCACGGGTCAGCGAGGCGTTCGGATAGAACTTGCCGTCGGTGCTTCCCTCCGCGATGCCGTTTTCCTTCGCCCAGGCAAGAGCCGCGGCATATTCGGAATCCGAGGACACGTCTGTGAAGGAAGCCGCCGCCGTGACTTCAGGCGAACCCGCCGCCTGGTACAGCGCCTGTACGTAAGCCGCACGGGTGATGACGGAATCCGGGTTAAACTTTCCGTTTGTGCCTGTCATAATGCGTCGCATCGACACAAAATTCACGTAATTGTAATACCACGCATCCGAAGCCACGTCGCTGAAGGATGCGCCTCCCTGCTGCCCGCCGCTCGGCGGGGCGCCTGTGCCGTCCGGCGGCGTACCAGTGCCGTCTGGCGGCGTGCCATCCGGCGGCGCAGAAGGCTGGGTGGCGCTTGTTGTGCCGCCGGAGGTGCTGCTGTCGGCCGCCAGCGCATAGGGAAGCTGGGAAAAGCCCAAAGCCAGCGCCAGCGCACCGGCTGCAAGCCGCGTGTGTTTGTTCTTCATGACGATCTGCTCCTCACTTTTAAGATGATTTGATGTCACAGTGGTTCTGACCGATGCAGGATTTCCTTGTTTTTCCTGCAACTGCTGCCATTATACATGCGGCTTCTGAAATTACCCTGAAAAACTCCTTTCAGACTAATTTCAGGGAAAACAAGAGAATCCGCACGGCATGCGCCGGATACCATAAAACATGCACCGTTTGGGACGCAAAAACCCCATGAAATCCGAAAATTTCATGGGGCTGCCCGTATGGAGTTTTACAAGGCCGTCAGCCGCTTTCCGCCGTCCTGATCCCCGCCCGGATCTTTTTGCCTGCCAGCACCACGACCAGCACGGCGACCGAGACAAGCGCGGTGAAGCCGCCCGGGGCAACATTGAGATAGTAGGACAGAAACAGGCCGGAAAGGATGTCGACGATGCTGAACAGAATGGAGAACAACAGCGTCGTCCGGAAACCCTTCTCCAGCTGCAGCGCGGTGGCGACCGGCAGCGCGATCATGGAGCTGAGCACCAGCACGCCGACGATGCGGATGGAAACCGAGATCGCCGAGGCGACCAGAATGGAAAACACATAGTTGATCAGCCGCACCCGCACGCCCGCCACCCGTGCGGTTTCCTCATCATAGGCGATGTACACCATCTGGTGATATAAAAACAGCAGGGTAAGCACGGAAAGGATGCTGAGCGCCAGCACAAGGAACATGTCCGTGCGCGTGACCGTCAGGATACTGCCGAACAGAAATGCGTCCGCATTGGCGCGCAGCCTGCCCGAGCTGATGATGGTGATGGCGGTGCCCACGCTCAGAGAGAGCACGATGGCCAGAATCAGGTCGGTATATTTCTTAAAGCAGCCGCGCAGGAACTCGATCAGCGCGCCGCAGACCGAGGTGAACAGGAACGCGCCAAGCACCGGATTGCGGCCGAACAGCAGCCCCAGCGTCACCCCCGCGAGCGAGGCGTGCGACAGCGTGTCCCCGATCATGGAGTAGCGCCGAAGCACCAGAAACACGCCGATGCACGGGCACAGGATGGAAATCAGAACCGATACCAGCAGCGCGTTCTGCATAAAACCGTAACTAAGCACCGCGATTCCCCTTTCCCCCGTCGTGCAGGTATTCCGTGACGTATTTGCGCGGCGTGCAGATATGCCCGCGCCCGTTTGCGAGATGATAAATCAGCGTGGAGTTTTCGATGGCGGCGTCCAGGTTGTGCTCAACCGAGACGATGGTCATACCCTGTTCCGTGTTCAGCGCTTTGAGCAGCCGGTAGATTTCCTTCTGGCTGTCCGGATCCACGCCGGTCGAGGGCTCGTCCAGAATGAGCAGCTCCGGGCTGCCCATCAGCGCGCGGGCGATGAAGGCTTTCTGCACCTGTCCGCCGGACAGCGAGCCCATCAGCCGGTTCGAAACGCCGGACAGGCCGACGAGCAGCAGGCTCTCGCGGATGATATTTTTATCCCTAATTTTCAAAAGCCGCCGGTAGGAATCCAGCATTTCATAGACCGTAATGGGAAAGCCGGCGTTTGCAGCGTCGTTTTTCTGCGGCACATAGCCAATGCGCCCGGCCTCCGAAACGATGGCGCCGCGCGTGGGCTTCAAAAAATTCAAAATCAGCCGCATGAGCGTGCTCTTGCCGCAGCCGTTGTCGCCTACAACCGACACATATTCGCCGCGCCGGATTTCGAGATCGATGCTGTCGAGTACATAGGGACGCGCACCCGTATAGGAAAACGACAGATTTTCCGCTTTGATCATGGTATCACCTTTCCTGATAGGTACTGAAAATTATTTTCCGAATTTGAATGTTTGTCTTGACAAACTTTTACCGCTTCGTCTATGATTATTATAGATGCAAATGATTCTCATTTGCAAGAGTTTTTTCAGGAGGTTCCAAAAAAATGTTCAAAAGATGTTCCGCCCTGCTGCTTTGCCTCGCCGCCCTGCTGGGGATGACCGCTTGCGGCGGCGGCCAGCCGGACTCCGGTGCGGAAAGCGCGGGCAAGCTCAAGGTGTCGGTCACGTTTAACGCCATCAAGGAATTTGCGGCCGCCGTCGGCGGCGACAAGGTCGAGGTCTCGGCCATTATACCGGACGGCATGGAAGCGCACGATTTTGAGCCCAAGGCGCAGGATCTGGTCTCGCTCGGCGAGGCGCAGGTGTTTATCCGCAACGGACTCGGCATGGAGTCCTGGGCGGAGGACGCGGTCCGCGCGGTTGACAACCCGAACCTGATCGTCGTCGACGCGTCGGAGGGCGCAGAGCTCATTGAGAAGGCGCAGACGGACGAGCACGAAGAGGAGCACGCGGACGAGGATGGGCAGTACGATCCGCATCTCTGGCTGAGCCTTAAGGGCGCGCAGACGGAGGCGCGCAACATCCGGGACGCGTTTATCCAGGCGGACCCTGCCAACAAAAACGATTATACCGCCAACTGCGACGCTTTTACACAGGCGCTTGAAACCCTGTACGGGGAGTATACCCAAAAATTCAGCGCAGCCACACAAAAGACCTTTGTCACCGGGCACGCGGCCTTCGGTTATCTGTGCCGCGACTTCGGCCTGACGCAGAACAGCGTCAGCGACGTGTTTGCCGAAGGCGAGCCCAGCGCGCAGCAGCTTGCCGCACTCGTCGAGTACTGCCGCGAGCGCCATGTGACGACGATCTTCGCGGAAGAGCTCGCCAGCCCGGAGGTTTCGCAGACGCTGGCCGACGAGGTCGGCGCCAAAGTCGAGACCATCTACACCATGGAGAGCGCCGAGGACGGCAAAACCTATCTTGAGCGCATGGAGGACAACCTGCGCAAGATCGCGGACAGCCTGTCTGTCTGATCCCGACAAACAGCAGCGGCCCGCCGGAAGCTTCCGGCGGGCCGTTTTTGCGCGCTGATTCAGTATGCGATATCGGCCATCACGTCCTCAACCGCGGGTTTCTGTTTGATCAGCCCCTGATCGTACAGCCAGTCGATGTTCTGCTGCCAGCACGCGGCCGTCTGGCTCAGGAACTTTGCGTCGGCCGTCTCCATAATGGGCAGCAGGGTCGCGGTGGACTGCTTTTCCACGCCCTCGTCCAGCGCGAAGTTGGCCTTGTCCTGATGCGCGAGCAGGATGGCGAGCGTGCCGTCCGGATCATTCTTCATGTCCTCGAAGCCCTTGGCGGAGGCGCGCAGGAAGGCCGCGACCACCTCCGGCTCGTTATTGATCAGATCGTCGTTCGCAAGGAAGATGCCCTCATAGTAGTTCGGCACGCCGTAATCCGACGGGAAGAAGTAGTTGACCGCGAAGCCCTCCTTCTCGAGCTGCGGCACCTCGTGGTTGACCAGGCAGCCGATCGTCGCGTCGACGCGGTTCGTGGTCATCGCGGGCATCAGGTCAAAGTCGACGTTGACCATCTTGACATCGGAATAGTCCGCGCCCGCCTGCTTCATAATTGCGCGAATAAGCGCTTCCGACAGCTCGGTGCCCGCGTAGCCGATGGTCTTACCGACCAGATCCTGCGGCTTCGTAATGTTCTTATCCTGGAGCGACAGCACAATATTGAGCGGCCCCTGCACGATCGCGCCGACCGACTTGACTGGCACGCTCTGGTTGGCGCGCGCCATAATCACGTCCTGCTGGTAGTAGATGCCGAACTCGGACTGCCCCGCCGCGACCAGGCTCATCGCATCGTTCGCGTTCGCTGGGAACTGGACGTTGACCTTGAGCCCCTCATCCGCGTAGTAGCCCTTTTCAATCGCGTCATAGATAAAGGAATGCAGCGCGTTCGGGTACCAGTCGAGCACGACGTTCACCTCGCGCAGATCCTTGGTATTGGCAGCGCCGTCCGCGCCGGTGGCATCCGCCTTGCCGGCGCCGGAAGAGGAGCAGCCCGTGAGCAGCAGGGCCGCAGTGGTCAGAATTGCAAATAAACGCTTCATGTTTTTCTCCTTGATGTGAAATACTATCTTTATTATACTTTTTGTATAGTCCTATGAGGGCGGTCGCCTGTTCAGCTCTCGCCGCGCCAGCGGAGCAGCCGCTTTTCCAGCAGCGAAACGACGCCCACCAGCAGCATCGCGACCGCGGACAGCAGCACGATTGGTGCGAACACGCCGGGGCCGTCAAGCTGGGTCATCATGCGGCGGCTGAAATAGCCCAAACCGGACTGCGCGCCCAGCCATTCGCCGATCGCCGCGCCGATGATGGACAGCGGCACCGCCATCTTGACGGCGGAAAAAAAGTGCGGCAGCACGGCGGGCAGCTTGAGCTTGCGGAAAACCGTCCGCTGATCCGCCCCGAAGGTGCGCAGCAGGTCGGTCATATCGGCGGGCACCGAGCGGAAGCCGTCGAACACGGAAATGGTGATCGGGAAAAAGGTGATCAGCACGGTGACGAGCACGCGGCTCCAGATGGAGTAGCCGAACCACAGGACGAACAGCGGCGCGAGCGCGGTGGTCGGGATGGTCTGCGACGCGATGATGATCGGATACAGCGCCTTCTCCGCGAGCGGAAACGCGTCCATCAGCACGGCGAGCAGCACGCCCAACACGATGGAGATCGCAAGGCCGATGCCGGTGCATAGCATGGTGGCGGGCAGGTGCGCGGTGAAGAGCGGCTCCCGCAGCTCCCATAGCCGCTGCAAAATCTGCACCGGAGTGGGGATGATGTAGGCCGCGTCCGCTTTCATTGCGCCGAACTGCCACAGAAACAGCAGCAGGAAGACGAAAATCAGCGCGGGCAGGTCGTTCCGGACGCGTTTTTTCATGTCCGCGCCCCCTTTCTCAGCATGTCGATCAGCCGCTCGCGCAGCGCAAGCATGGCGGGATCGGACAGGCACGCCCGCGTGCGCGGATAGGCCGCCGGCACGTCGATCGAAATCAGCTCCCGGATCGGCCACGCCGCCGCGACCAGCACGCGCGAGGACAGGAAGAGCGCCTCCTCCACGTCGTGCGTGATGAACAGCACGGTCTTGCGGTCACTCTGCCACTGGCCGAGCAGCCATTCCTGCATGGAAACGCGCGTCAGAAAATCGAGTGCGGAAAACGGCTCGTCCAGCAGCAGCAGCTCCGAGCCGGTCAGCAGGGTTCTGGCAAACGCCGCGCGCTGCCGCATGCCGCCGGAAAGCTCCGCCGGGCGCTTTTCCCGCCAGCCCGCAAGGCCGACGCTCTCAAGCGTCTCGTCGATGCGCCTGTTCTGCTCGGTGCGGCTCACGTTTCCCGCGATCTCCATCGGCAGGCGCAGGTTATCGCCGACCGTGCGCCACGGGAAAAGCATATCCCGCTGCGGCATGTAGCCGCAGTAGCCGCGCCGTCCCCGGATACTCTCGCCGCCGACGGCGATATCGCCTGCGCTGATGGGCAGCAACCCATTAATCAGCCGGAAAATGGTCGATTTTCCGCAGCCGGACGCGCCGATCAGCGAGACAAACTCACCCTTTTCCACCCCAAAAGACAGGTTTTCAATCGTGTCGCGCGTGTCACCCGGATACCGAAAGGAGAGGTTTTGCACATCCAGCATGGCTCACATCTCCAGTTTCCACGCCATGTCCCAGAACATGGCCTCGTAGCGTGAGCACGCGACAAAAATATCGGTCAGGCGGACAAGCTGCGCCTCGGTATAGTCGGCCGTCAGTTTTTCCAGCAGGGCGATGAGAGCGCGGTTCGCCGCGGCGTATTCCCCGCTCGCGTAGCCGCACACCCACTCGCCGTAAAACGGATGCGCCGGGGCGGCGGGATTGTCCTGCACAATGCGCCGCGCGATGTCCTCATAGCTCAGCGCGCAGGACAGAATGGCCGCCGCAATTTCCGCCGCGCCCTCCTCCGCCGCAACGGCGCGCATGTAGGCGGTGTAGGACAGGTTGGCAAGCGACGGCTGCGCCCGCTCAGCCTCGTCCCAGGAAATACCGAGCCGCTCCATGTAGGATTTGTGGATGTCCATCTCGCCGTCCAGAATCTGATGGACGTAGGACGCGAACGCGCGCATGGTTTCCGGCTCGCGCGCCTTGACTACGCCCATCGCGAACACGCGGGCATAGTCGAACAGGTACAGGTAGTCCTGTACCAGATAGAAACGAAATTTTTTCACATCAAGGCTGCCGTCGGCGATGCCGCGCACAAACGGGTGGCCGTGATAGCCCTCCCAGATGGCGCGGGACGCGGCGAGCAGGCGCTCGGTGGTTTTGTGTTCGGTAGACAAAGTGGTACCCTCTTTCTACGGAAGTGTGTTTGCGCCGCCGGCACGTTCGCCGACAGCATGTTATATATAATGTATCGTTGTGCGGTTATGCCCCAACCTGTCGTAGCTCCACGCGCGCGTTCCGCGCGAGAATCTCCGGCGTGAGGCAGCTGACCGCATCGATGAGGCGGGTGCGAAACGAGGCGGTGCCCTCCTGCATTTCACAAACCCGCTTCCCAGCCAGCTCTCCGCAAACGTCCATTACCGCGGCGGCCGTGACCGCCGCGCCGAAGGGGTCGTCCGGACTTGCGCCGCACAGCGCCGCAATCAGCGCCGTCAGCATGCAGCCCGCGCCCGTGATGCGCGCCATCAGGGGACTGCCGCCGCGCACGACCGCCGCGCGGTCCCCCTGCACGACGAGATCGATTTCTCCGGTCAGGACGGCGACCGCGCCGGTCTTTTCACTGAACGCGCGCAGCATGTCCAGCGCGGCGTCCAGAGTATCCTCCGTCACCTTGTCGACCTCGCTCGCCTCCACGCCGCGCGTGGTCTCGCTGCCGAGGGCGAGCGCACGCATCTCAGAAGCGTTGCCGCGGATGACTGCGCAGCGCACGTCGTGCAGGATGCGCCGTCCCAGCTCTCCACGCAGGAAGGTCGCCCCTGCGCCGACCGGATCGAGCACCACCGGATGCCCGAGCGCATTCGCCCGCCTGCCCGCGCGCAGCATGGCCTCCTGCGCGCGCACCGCGCCGAGATTCAGCATCAGCGCGTCGCTCAATGCCTGGATTTCCTCCACCTCGCGCTCGTCCTGCGCCATGGTGGGCGCGCCGCAGGCCGCGAGAATGATGTTGGCGACATCGTTAACGGTGACAGGGTTGGTAATCGCGTGGACGGTCGGCCGCCGGTCGCGGGGACGCGTCCAAAGCTCCGTCAGGTTCATTGCAGTCCCTTCTCCAGCTGTCCCAGCACCGTCGTGCGCCGGAGCGCCGCCAGCACGATGACCGAAACCGCCGCGCCCACGGCCGTCGACATCAGGAACGGGATAACGAACGTAAAGGCCGCCGCGTCCTTGCCGAGCAGCAGCGCGGCGATCGGCCACGCCGCGATGGCGCCGAGGATGCCGGTGCCGGCCACCTCGCCGACGTAGGCCATAATAAGCTTGTGCGTCCCCTTATATAGCAGGCCGCACAGCAGCGCGCCGATCATGGAGCCGGGAAACGCCAGCAGCGTACCCGTGCCAAGCAGGTTGCGGATGAGCGAGGTCACAAACGCCATGGATACCGCATAGCCCGGCCCGAGCAGCACGCCGCCCAGTACATTGACCATGTGCTGCACCGGCATGATCTTCGCCGCGCCCACCGGGATGGAGAACATGCCCCCCACGACCGAGACCGCAACCAGAATGCCTGCGAGCACCAGTCTTTTTACCGCTTTGTGATTCATTTTTCAGTCCTCCTTCGGGAAAATACGACAAAAGTGGTTGAGCGGCCCGTTTCCGTGCCCAATATCCAGCGCATGCGCAATCGCATCGGTCACATAGTCCTTGGCGCGGGATACCGCCTCGAAAGTGCCGCACCCGAGCGCGAGGTTGGACGCAATCGCCGAGGACAGCGTGCAGCCCGTGCCGTGGGTGTTTCTGGTATCCACATAGCGGATGGCCAGGCGGCGCGGCTCCCCGCCGTCACAGAACACATCGACCGCGCCCTCTATACCGCTCCCGCCCTTGACGAGCACGCTCCTGCAGCCGAGCTTCAAAATCTCGCGCGCCGCGCGCTCCATGTCGTCGACCGTGGCGATTTTGATGCCCGTGATGCACTCGGCCTCGTGCAGATTGGGCGTCAGCACATCGGCGAGCGGCAGCACATGCTGAATCAGCGCGCCGACCGAGGACGGCGCCATGAGCGCGTCGCCGTTTTTGGCGAACATGACGGGGTCAATGACGACATTTTGGGGCCGGTACTGCCGCAGCTTGCCCGCAACCGCCTCCATGCAGGCCGGCGAGGACAGCATGCCGACCTTGACCGCGTCCGGTACGATGTCCTCAAATACCGCGTCGATCTGCTTCTCAATCATTGCAGGGCTGACATCCAGAATGTCCAGCACCCGCGCGGTATTCTCCGCGACGACCGAAACCACGACGCTCATGCCGAACACGCCGTGCGCCGACATGGTCTTGAGATCGGCCTGCAGTCCCGCGCCGCCCGAGCAGTCCGATCCCGCGATGGTAAGTACTTTTTTCATTCAGTTCCTCCTTTTTGCCATTCCGGGAGCATACAAAAAAGAGAACACCCCGTACGGAATGTTCTCTTGGTATTTCTGCGTTTTCTGCGCGCGGCTGCGCCGGAAAAAGCGTTTTCCCCATCGCTTCCCTACGTTGGCATGATCCAAATCAGGTGCCGGAGGCAAAAGCCTCCAAAGGTCGAGGGCACGCGCCCTCCTCTCAGCCCCACCCGGGACTCCCTTGCGATTGCTATCGTACCACGTTTGTATCACACTGTCAAGCGCGCCGCCGCCGTCGCCCATATCCTGACGTGCTTTCCGTGCATTGTACCCGGGTATGCATGCTGCTCAAGCGCAGTTTGCACAATCGCGTGCTCATCCCGGCGACCATGCGTCCCATACCGGCACTCTTCTGCACACATGCTGACGAATTGCGGGATTCTTTTTGGTATTCTGCACAATCTGATACCATTTTGTAATCATTAATATGGTAACTTTATTGGTGGATTTTTTAGCAATTCCGCAATATTTCGAAGGTTAAAAAAAATATCTTCCATTTTTATTGATTTTGCCCCGCCTTTTCGTGTTATATTCGCTTTGCCTATAGCAAAAAAAGAAAGGCAATATTTCAGAACTAACATTATAATAATTGACGAGGCCGCCCCGGGCGGCAATTTCGTGAGTGAGAAGAAAGAAGGAGAAGATTTATGAAGAAGAAACTGTTGGCTCTCGGCTTGGCGGGCATGATGATGCTTGGCGCTCTGGTCGGCTGCGGCGGCTCCGGCGACACCGGCGGCACGGATGCAGGTAACACGGATGCTGGCGCTTCCACGGACGGCGGTGCTTCCGCCAGCGGCAAGCTCAAGATCGGCATGGCTCTGCCGGCACGCGACCAGTTCCAGTCCGACGCCGAGAAGGCGGCGACCAAGCTGGCCGAATCCGAAGGCGTCGATTTCAAGGCTTTTGACGCGAACAACGACATCTCCGCGCAGATTTCCCAGGTGCAGACCTGCGCCACCGACGGCTACGACGCGATGATCGTCGCGCTGGTTAACAACGACTCCGCTGCGGAGATCATTCAGGCTGCGGGCGATATGCCGATCGTATTCTACAACCGTATGCCCACCGATCTGACCCTGCTCAATGAGAACCACGTCTACATCGGTATGGACGAGGCCGAGGCCGGCAAGGCGCAGGGCGTTTACCTCGCTGAAATGTTGAAGGCTGAAAACAAGACCGACGTAAGCGGTGTGCTGCTGAGAGGCCCTCTCGGCCAGGATAGCGTTACCAAGCGCTCCGACGGCGTCAAGGCGGCTCTGAAGGACGCGGGCATCAACGTGACCTGGGTCTATGAAGATACCGCTGAATGGGACCGCGCGAAGGCAATGGACAAGTTCACCCAGTTCATGGGCAGCGGCAAGGCGTATGACTTCGTCGTTTGCAACAACGACGACATGGCGCTCGGCGTTGCGGAAGCGATGAACACTGCCGCAGGCAAGATCACCGCACCGATCGTCGGCATTGATGCGACTGAAAACGGCTGCAACGGCGTTAAGGACGGCTCTCTGGCGGCGACGGTAAATCAGGACCCGAACGTACAGGGCGAGGGCTCCCTCAAGCTGGCGATCGAGCTGGCGAAGGGCGAGAAGCCTTCCGAAGTCAACGACCAGTTCGTACAGTTTGCGGCGCCTGATACGGTTACCAAGGACAATGTCGACCAGTTCCTGGCGAATTTCGCGAAGTAAGTTCCTCCCGATATCAAAAAGCCCGGCCTTGCGCCGGGCTTTTTTGCATCCATGGGGCGGGCCGATTCTCCGGTTTCGGAAGGTGTTTTCAAAACCAGATGTGGGCCATTGCGGCGTCCGTGCCGTTGTTTCACACCTCGTGATCCCCGCACCAGTTGCGCAGATCCTCCGCGTAGGTCAGCGACGGGAAAGTTGCGCCCTCGGGCGTTTCGCCCTCCTCGTTCACCTCAAAACCGGTCGGGAAAACACCGTCAAAGCGCTGCTTTGCCCTGCGGATTTTGTGCTTTGCCATTTTTTCTCCTCCCTTCAGATCACATTTGCATAAAGCCGTACAAATTCAGCTTGCGCAGCAGGCGGCACGGTTATTCCAGCAAATTTTTATGGGAAATCATGCATTGCACCTTGTCCTGCCACACAAACTTTGATAGAATAAGAATAGTTTAAAATTGAAGGCTTGGAGGACGCCCCGTTTTCAGGGGCTTTGAGGAAAATGATGAAAAATCCTGTTATAACCATTGAAATGGAAAACGGCGCCATGATTCGCGCCGAGCTGTATCCCGAAATCGCGCCCAATACCGTGCGCAACTTTGTCAGCCTTGTGCAGGCGGGCTTCTATGACGGCCTGATCTTCCACCGCGTCATCCCCGGATTCATGATTCAGGGCGGAGACCCGGACGGCACCGGCATGGGCGGCCCGGATTACTGCATCCGCGGCGAATTTTCCGGCAACGGCTTCCCGAACGACCTCAAGCATATGCGCGGTGTGCTTTCCATGGCGCGCACCATGATTCCGGATTCCGCAGGCAGCCAGTTCTTTGTAATGACGAGCGACTCGCCCCATCTCGACGGCCAGTACGCGGCCTTCGGCAAGGTCATCCAGGGCATCGAAGCGTGCGACGACATTGTAAACACCCCCCGTGACTACAACGATCGTCCCCGCGAGACCCAGCGCATGAAGCGCGTCACGGTGGAGACCTTCGGCGAGACCTTTGAGGCGCCCGAAAAGGTCTGACGCTTTTCCCGGCGCCCGGTACCGGTCTGCCGGCGCGCTGTTCTGCAATCCAAACACCGGTCTGAAATGAGGCTTTTTACGTTATGCAATACACCAACAAGGATACTTTTATCGTCTCGGCTCCCTCCTGTCTGGACACCGAGCCGGACAGCCTGGAAGCCATTATCGCCGGAAACGAGGCCGGTGCGAACGGCTGCGCCATCGACCTGGACATGACGGCGGACGGTATTGCCGTGCTCTGCAGCCGCGGCGGCTATCCGCTGCCGGACGGCTCGAGACTGCCGCTGTCCGAAGCCACGTTTGAAGAGGCGCGCGCCGCCTTTCAGAAGATCGTCGCCATCGGCCAGGCGCTGGAGCTGGTCAAATCCTGCTCATCCAAGCTGTGCATCCATGTTAAAAACCCGGCCCTGTGCGCCCAGGTACAGCTTGCCCTGGCGCACGCGGATTACACCGACCTTTCCTATTTTGTCGAGCTGTCGCTGTCGGACGCCGCGCGCCTTGCGCGCCGCTTTCACAGCCTGCACTTCATGGCGGATGTTCTGGAGACCCCGACGAACGAGGGCGCGCTCATCCGCTCCGCGCAGGATGCGGGGCTGTTCGGCCTGCGCGTTGCGCCCGCTGTGCTGACCCAGTCGCTCTGCGACGAGGCGCACCGCGTCGGCCTGTTTGTCGCGAGCACCGAGTGCCATGATGAGGCCATGCTGCAGCGCCTGCTTGAGATGGGCGTCAACTTTATCGAGACCCTGCGTCCCGATATTGCCTTCGGCCTGCTGCCGCGGTCCGAAGAGGACGAAGCGCAGCTCACCATGTAGCACTGGGGAACCAAAAGACCGGGGGCGCCTGCCTGCGGTCTTTTTGTCATTTTTGTCAAAGTACCGGCTGCCTGCTGATGCAGCCGATGAGGGAACAATCACTATGGCTGACCTTTCCATTCAACACCTGACCAAATATTACGGCGACCGCCTGATCCTGGACGATATCAGTTTTGATATCCAGCCCGGGGAAAAGGTCGCGCTGCTGGGCGCGAACGGCGCGGGCAAAACCACTCTGTTCCACGTCCTCACCGGCCGCCTGCCGTACGACGGCGGCACGGTCACGGTCGGCGCGGGGCGCTCGGTCGGCGTGATCGACCAGATGCCCCGGTTCGATCCCGGCACCACGGTCGAAGACGTGCTGCGCGCCGCTTTCCGCGAAACCGACGAGATCATCGCGCAGATGACCCATCTCGAAAACGAGATGGCCAAAAACGCGAGCGACGCCGGGCTCTTAAAGCAATACGGCGTGTTGGCGCAGAAGCTGGAGGCGCTCGGCGGCTGGAGCCGGGACTACGAAATCGACAAGGTTGCAAACGGCCTTGAAATTCCGCAGGCGCAGCGTGCGCAGGCCTTCTCCCTGCTGTCCGGCGGCGAGCAGACCCGCGTCAATCTGGCGCGCATTATCCTGGAAAAGACCGACGTGCTGCTGTTGGACGAGCCGACGAACCACCTCGACATGAACGCGGTCGCCTGGCTCGGCGAGTATCTGGACGGATATGCAGGCACTGTGTTCATCATCTCGCACGACCGCTATTTCCTTGACCAGTGCTGTACGCGCATCGTCGAACTGCGCGATCAAAAATGCGACTTTTACGCGGGCTCCTATTCCTATTACGCAGAGGAGCGCAAGCGCCGCATCGAGCAGCAGCTTGCCCTGCACCAAACCCAGGAGGCGGAGCGCCAGCGCCTGACGGAGACCGCCCGCAAAATGCACCAGCACGGCACGGAGCATCTCGCTAAGCGCGCCGCGTCCATCGAAAAGCGCATTGCGCGCATGAAGGTGACCGACCGGCCGCGCCCGGAAAAACGCATGTCCATGTCCTTTGGCGACCCGGACTACGAAACCGAGGATGTTTTAAAGGTTCGAGATATTACAAAAAGTTTTGAAGGCCGCACAGTATTACAAAACGTATCTTTTAATGTGCGCAACGGCGAGCGCATCGCGATTCTGGGCGACAACGGCACGGGCAAAACTACGCTGCTGCGCATCCTGACCGGCGAGCTGCCCCCTGACGCGGGCAGCGTCAAAAAGGGCGTAGGGCTGCGCCCGGCTTATCTGCCGCAGAAGGTCCACTTTACAAACGAAAACCGCAACCTGATCGAAACGTTGATTTATGATAAGAACCTGACCATGCAGACCGCCCGCAACCGGCTGGGCGCGTTCCTGTTCTCGGGCGAGGATCAGCAGAAACTGGTGCGCACGCTTTCGGGCGGCGAAAAGAGCCGTCTGCGGCTGTGCGAGCTGATGTACGACCCGCTCAACATGCTGATTCTCGATGAGCCCACCAACCACCTGGACATCCTCTCGCGTGAATGGCTGGAGGAAGCGGTCGAGAGCTTCACCGGCACGCTGCTGTTCGTCAGCCACGACCGCTACTTTGTCGAGCGGTTTGCGACCCGCATCCTCTATCTGGAAAACGGCGGCTACACCGACTTTCAGGGCACCTACGAGGCCTTTCTCGCCTACAGAGCCGGGCAGCCTGCCCCTGCCTCCACGCCGCAGGCCGCCAAACCCGCCGCCAGACCCGGACAACCCACGCTCGACGATGTGCCGAAGCCGCCGGAACGCAAAAAAGGCGGCACAAAGAGTCTGCAAAAGCTGCTCGGCAGCATTGAGCGCGAGATTTCACAGCTCGAGACGCAGGCCGAGGAACTTACGCAGCAGATGGTGTGCGCCGCGAGCGATTCCCACCGCCTGCTTGCGCTGATGACGGAAAAGGAAGCCTGCGACGAGGCGCTTGCCGCTAAAATGGACGAGTGGGAAGCGGTTTCATTGGAACTGGACGGCACGGGATGAGAGAACAGAAGCTTTGGAAGGCGTTTTGCTTCCTGTGCGGCGCCGCCTCCCTGCCGCTCCTGCTGTGGCCGCCCGCGCGCTTCGGCGGCGTGTTCTTCGGTCTGCTTGCCCTTGGGTGCGGCGGCGAGTACTGGATGCTGCGCTACCGAAAACAATACAGGCTCTGCAACGCGCTGGCCATACTGGGTCGCGTGCTGTTCGGGCTGTTCCTGCTATCGCATGTCCTTGTGCAGGGCATCATCTTCACCGGCATGCACGCCGATCCGGAAGCCGCGGACGCGGATGCCGTGCTGGTGCTGGGCGCCCGGGTGTATGAGAGCGGCGTGCCCTCCGCCACGCTCACGGAGCGGCTGCGCGTCGCGGCGAACTTTCTGGAGACCCACCCGGACGCGGTGGCCGTGCTGTGCGGCGGGCAGGGCGCAAACGAGCCGTTTCCGGAGGCCGAGGCCATGCGCCGTTACCTGACCGGGCACGGCGTCCCCGAAACGCGGCTGCTTGTGGAAGACCAGTCCACCAACACCATTGAAAACATCGCGAACGCGAAAGAGCTGCTGGACGCGCGCTTCGGACCGGATTACCGCACGGCGGTGATCTCGAGCGATTTTCATCTGGCGCGGGCGCGCCGCCTGCTGCTGCACGCGGGGCTGGACGCGTACGCTATTCCGGCTGAAACGCCGTATTTTACCCAGCGCGTGGCGCTGCACCTGCGCGAATACGGCTCCATCATGGGCCTTATTCTGACCGGGCGTTGGTGAGCCTTGGCCGCGCCGTTGAAAGGAGCAAACCGATATGGAAAACCGCATGCCCGCCGAACACGACGCGCGCGTCATGGCGCTGCTGCTCGCCCTGACAGAGGGCGAGCTGTCCGAACTCCAGGCCGAGCGCCTGTACAACGAGCTTGCCGCACGCATTGTGCGCGTGCCGGCGGAGTACCAGCCCGCGCTCGGCATGCAGCTCCTGGAGGATATGGGCGCGTCCCTGTCGCCCATCCAGGCCGAGCAGTTCGTCACCTGCGTGCTGTACTGCGTCTGCTACACGGATGGGGACGGCCGCCCGGGCTTCCAGACGGTCACGCGCAGCGCAGTCGAGCACTGGCACGGCGTGTTCCGTCCGTTCTTTGAAAACCGTCACGAATTGCTGAACAACCTGATCGGCGCGCTGCGCGCCATGGATACGCCCCCGACGGAACTGATGTAATGTAAGAAAGGATAAACCTGCCATGTTTGACAAGCTCGAAGCGCTTGAAACGCGGCTTTCGGAGCTGGAAAGCCGGCTCGCCGCGCCCGATTTATACGATGATCCCGCAAATGCGGCGGGGCTGCTGCGCGAGCGGAATCAGCTCGAGCCGATCGTCACGGCGTTCCGCAGCTATAAGGCCGCGAAACAGACGCTCGCCGAAGCCGAGGAAATGCTGTCCGATCCTGAGCTGCGCGAAATGGCGCAGGAAGAGCTGGCGGCAGCCAAGGGCGATATCGAACGGCTGACGGAAGCGCTCAAGATCCTGCTACTCCCCCGCGACCCGAACGACGACAAAAATATCATCGTGGAGATCCGCGGCGGCGCGGGCGGCGAGGAATCCGCCCTGTTCGCGGCCTCGCTCTACCGGATGTATTCCATGTACGCCGCGAAGCGCGGCTGGACAGTCGAAATCCTGTCCGAAAACGAGACCGAGCTTGGCGGCTACAAGGAGGTCGTATTCCAGATCACGGGCGGGGGCGCATATTCCCGCCTGAAGTTCGAGTCCGGCGTGCACCGCGTACAGCGCGTGCCCGAGACCGAAAGCCAGGGGCGCGTCCATACCTCCACCGTAACGGTCGCCGTGCTGCCCGAGGCCGAAGAGGTCGACTTTTACCTCGACCCCAGCGACCTGCGCGTCGATACCTTCCGCTCCTCCGGCGCAGGCGGCCAGCACATCAACAAAACCAGCTCCGCCATCCGCATCACGCATATTCCGACCGGCACAGTCGTAGAATGCCAGGATGAACGCAGCCAGCACAAAAACCGGGATAAGGCGATGCGCGTACTGCGTACCCGCCTGTACGAAGCCGAGGTTGAAAAGCAGCGGCAGTCCATCGCGGCCGACCGCCGCGCGCAGGTCGGCACAGGCGACCGTTCGGAGCGCATCCGCACCTATAATTTCCCGGAAAATCGCGTCTCCGAGCACCGCATTAAGCTGACGCTCTATAAGCTCGACCAGTTCTTAAACGGCGACCTCGACGACGTTATCGACGCGCTGGTCACCGCCGACACCGCGGAAAAGCTCCGCGCGCAGGAGCAGAACTAACACATCCTCTATTAACATTTCGTATATATCATATCTATTATAACAGGAAGTGTTTCAATGGAAACCAAATTGCTCGATCCCGCCTCAGATCCGACGGCACTCAGGCAGGCAGCCGATCTGCTGCGTGCGGGAGAAGTCGTCGGCATTCCGACCGAAACGGTTTACGGCCTCGCCGCAAACGCGCTCGACGGCGCGGCGGTGCGCAAGATTTTCGCCGCCAAAGGCCGCCCGCAGGACAATCCGCTCATTGTACACATCGCGGACTGCGCGCAGCTTGACGAGGTCTGCCCCGTGGTGCCGCCGGCCGCAAAAATCCTGGCGAAAAACTTTTGGCCGGGCCCGCTCACCATCATCGTGCCGAAAAACGGGCGCATTCCGCCGGAGACCTCGGCAGGGCTCGATACCATTGGCGTACGCCTGCCCGCGCACCCGATCGCCCGGGAGTTGATCCGGCTCGCCGGCGTGCCCATTGCCGCGCCGTCCGCCAACCTGTCGGGCCGCCCGTCCACTACGACCGCGCAGCACGTCCTGCGCGACATGGACGGCAAAATCCCCGCCGTCGTTGAGGGCGGGCCGTGCAAGGTCGGCGTGGAGTCGACGGTGATCTCGCTCGCCGTCACGCCGCCGCG
>JBFWIM010000010.1:0-14147 GCA_050255995.1 Intestinibacillus sp. | reverse complement strand
CTGGTCTATCCCTACATCCGTGATGCGTCACTCGCGGCGTTTGCCCGGCTGGAGGCGCAGGACTGCGCGCTTGCACTGTTTGACGCGCCCACACTGATCGAAAGCGGGCTGCACCGCCTGTGCCGCGCCCAGAACACGGGCGCGGGGGTGCTCGGCATGCTTGCGCCTGTGGACGTACGTATCCGGCGCGTCATGGCGCGCGACGGGCTGACCGAACAGGCGGCGCGCGCCCGCATCGCGGCGCAGCCGCCGGACGGATTTTACCGTGCACACTGTGACTATCTCATCCAAAACGACGACGGGCTTGACGAGCTACAGCCGCTGGTGGAGCGGTTCTGGGAAACGCTGCACCGCCTGCCCCTCGCGCCGCAGCCGCGCGGTCTGGTATTCGCAAGGCAAAACGAACCTGTGTGATTTTTAAATACAAGGAGGAGAATATTATGACTTCCGAACAGCTTTTTTATGACAGGAAGTCGGGCTTTGACGGCCTGACCGATGAGGACCGCCGCCAGATTGCAGACTACGCCGAGGGCTACAAACGCTTTCTGGACATCGGCAAAACCGAACGCGACGCGACTGCCGAACTCACGCGTCTCGCCGAGGCGCACGGCTTCGTCCCCTATGACCGCAGGATGCCGTTGTCACCCGGCGATAAAATCTACCGGATCAACCGCGACAAGGGCATTATCCTCACGGTGATCGGCAAAAAGAGTCTGGCCGAGGGCATCCGCCTGGCCGCCGCGCACCTGGATGCGCCGCGTATCGACATCCGCACCGTGCCGCTTTACGAGGATACCGGCCTCGCCTACTTCAAAACCCATTATTACGGCGGCATCAAGAAGTACCAGTGGCTTGCCATTCCGCTGGAGCTGCACGGCGTGGTCTGCGTATGCGAGAACGGTGAAATGCGCCGCGTCAAGATACACATCGGCGGCAAACCCGAGGAGCCGAAGTTCGTTATCACCGACCTGCTGCCCCATCTCGCGAGCGAGCAGATGAGCAAGAAGGCCACCGAAGTGGTCAAAGGCGAGAGCATGAACCTGCTCGTCGGTCTGGAGCCCTCGCGCACCGAGGACGAAAAGTGCACCGACAAGGTCAAGCTCGCCGTTATGGAGTATCTCAACCGCGAATACGGCATGACCGAGCGCGACTTCGTTTCCGCGGAGCTTTCCGCCGTCCCGGCCTGGAATGCCTGCGACGTCGGCTTTGACCGTTCTATGGTCGGCGCTTACGGACACGATGACCGCGTGTGCTCCTACCCCGCCGCGACCGCGCTGCTGCAGCTTGAGAGCGTGCCGGAGCACACCGCGATGGCGCTGCTCGTGGATAAGGAGGAGATCGGCTCCGAGGGCGTGACCGGCATGCAGTCCCGCTTCTTCGACACGCTGGTCGCCGACCTGTGCCGCAGCGAAGGCGTGCCGCCGGAAATCTGCTTTGAAAATTCCATCTGCCTGTCGGCCGACGTCTGCAACGCTTTTGACCCCAACTTCCCGGAGGTTTCCGAGAAGCGCAACGACGCGCATACGGGTTGCGGCCTTGCCATTGTCAAGTACACCGGCTCGCGCGGCAAATCCGGCACATCCGACGCGACCGCCGAGCTGATGGCGCGCATCCGCCTGCTGCTGGACGGTGCGGGCGTCGTGTGGCAAACCGCACAGCTTGGCAAGATTGATCAGGGCGGCGGCGGTACGGTCGCCATGTACCTGGCCAACCGTAACATTGATACGGTGGACGCAGGTGTGCCGGTGCTGTCCATGCACGCGCCGTTCGAGGTTATCGCCAAGGTTGACCTCTATATGGCTTTCAAGGGCTTCAAGGCCTTCTATCACGCATAAAATGACTGCAAACAGAGGAGGAATGCCGGCCGGGTATTTCCCCCTGTTTTTCTTTCCGGCCCTGCGTAGAATGCAGAATCAGTTTTGCACAGATTGACGATACCTTTTCCTGTGGATAACCCTGTGGAAATGTGGATAACTCAGGGTAATCCCCCTGCACGTCCCCCCATGTCCCGGCGCCTTTCGGTTTACCTTTTGTATATGTAATTTTCTGCTATTCCTGTATTGCAGAATATGAACAGATTTTTTGGGGCAAAATGACGGTAATATACAGACACATACGGAGGGATTTTTTGATGGAAAATGAGGAGCGTCAGGAGCAAAACACCGAGGAAACGCAACGCGAAAGTGTGGCACAGACCGGTTCGATCACCGCGAAATCCTCACGCGGCGTGATCCACTGCATTACCATCGTCGGGCAGATCGAGGGCCATATGGAGCTGCCTGCGCAAAATAAAACGACAAAGTACGAGCATATTATCCCGCAGATTACGGCGGTTGAGGAATCGGACGAGATTGACGGCCTGCTTGTGCTGCTCAACACCGTGGGCGGCGATGTGGAGGCCGGTCTGGCGATTGCCGAGCTGATTGCGGGGATGCGCAAGCCCACGGTGTCGCTGGTGCTGGGCGGCGGGCATTCCATCGGGGTGCCGCTGGCGGTGGCGAGCCAAAAGAGCTTCATTGCGCCCTCCGCCGCGATGACGATCCATCCGGTGCGCATGAATGGCATGGTCATCGCCGTGCCCCAGACCTATGCCTATTTTCAAAAGATTCAGGAGCGCATTGTGGGCTTCATTACACGCCATTCGCGAGTGGAGGAACAAACTATCCTGCGGCTCATGATGGAAACCGGCGAGCTTTCCACCGATGTGGGCACCATTGTCGGCGCGGAGCAGGCGGTCGATATCGGGCTGATCGACGCGGTGGGCACGCTTTCAGACGCGCTGGACTGCCTGCACACCATGGCTGATGCGCGCAAAAAAACCGAGCCGGAGCAGAACGAGCCCGAACCGCAATCGTAGGTTTTCCGCAACCGTACAGATTCGACAAAATCGACATGCGCCTCGTGTTATGCTGATGCTATCAGAAGCGAGGAGGCGTACGCCATGGCGGAATTCTGTCCTGCCTGCTGGAACCGGATCAACGGGGCGCGTTATGAACAAAAGGACATTGTTTTGACCCGCTCCGCCGACCTTTGCGAAGGCTGCGGCGAGATCTGCCGCCTTGTGGCGCGGCTGCGGCGGCCGTGGTCGCCGCTATGGTACCGGCTGCGGCGGCCGTTCTGAAACAGCGCAAAGAAGCCCTGTCCGGGTAACGGACAGGGCTTCTTTTTATATTGCTTTTGGGAGATTACTTTGCGTTCTTTGCCGCGCGGATCGCGTCGATCATCATCGGAACAACCTTGAACAGGTCGCCGCAGATGCCGTAGTCCGCTACGTCGAAGATCGAGGCGCCGTCGTTCTTGTTGACCGCGACGATGCACTCAGAATCCTGCATGCCAGCCTTGTGCTGGATCGCACCGGAGATACCCAGCGCAACATACAGCTTCGGATGTACCGTCTTGCCGGTCTGGCCAACCTGATGGTCGGCAGACAGCCAGCCGGAGTCGATCGCCGCACGGGAACCGCCGACAACCGAGCCATTGAACTCAGCAGCCAGCTCCTTCGCCAGAGCGATGCCCTTCTCAACGTCCTTGGAGATGCCACGGCCGACGGAAACGACGACCTCAGCGCCGGTCAGGTCGACCAGCTCCTTGGCTTCCTTGACGATCTCGAGAACCTTGGTCTGCAGGTCAGCGTCGGAGACATTGACAGCCAGCTTCTCAACGACAACCGCGTTGGCCTTAGCCTCGTCGTACTCGCCCTTCTTCAGAACGCCCGGACGGACAGTCGCCATCTGGGGACGGAAACGGGGGCAGATAATGGTAGCCATCAGGTGACCGCCGAACGCCGGACGGGTCATCTTCAGGTTGCGGTCGGAACGGTCGAGCGCAGCCAGCTGGTCAGCCGGCAGCGTGGAGGACTCCGCCAGGAACGCCGCGTACTTCTCAACGTCAACGTCGAGGTGGGTGCAGTCCGCGGTCAGACCGGTGTGCAGGCGAGCCGCGCAACGCGGGCCCAGGTCACGGCCAATGTTGGTTGCCGCGATCAGCATGATCTCCGGCTTCTTGTCCATAACGGCATCGCAGATTACCTTCGCATACGCGTCGGTGGTGTAGGTGCCGAGCACCGGAGAATCGCAGACATAAACCTTGTCCGCGCCGTAAGCGCCCAGTTCCTTGGACATGCCCTCGACGTTCTCGCCCAGCAGCAGCGCCGCCAGTTCAACGCCCATGTCGTCCGCCAGCTTGCGTCCCTCGGAGATCAGCTCCAGGACGGTCGGCTGCAGCGTGCCCTGGCGCTGCTCAGCAAATACCCAAACGCCGCTGAAATCGGCGAGGTTGGTGTTGTTAAAATCAGCCATTGTTAGAATTCTCCTTTCAATTTAGATGATGTGCTTCTTCAGAAGCGCGCCAGCCAGGGTGTCGCAAGTCGCCTTGTCAGCGCCCTCAAGCATAACGCCCTTGCCCTTCTGCGGGGGAGTGAAGGACTTGAAGATATTCGTGGGAGAACCCTTCAGGCCGATGGTGTCGAGCTCGATCAGCGGATCGTCCTTCAGCGCATTGTAGTCCAGAACCGTGATCTCCTGCTCGAACGCCCAGAAGATGCCGCCAACGGACATGTAACGGGGCTCGTTGAGCTCCTTGATGCAGGTCAGCAGGCAGGGGGTCTGAGTCTGGATGGTCATGTGGCCGTCTTCCAGCATACGCTTTACGGTGACGGTGGTGCCGTCAACCTCGATGTCGGCCGCATAGGAAATCTGCGGGATGCCAAGCTTCTCAGCGATCTGAGAGCCTACCTGCGCGGTGTCGCCGTCGATCGCCTGACGGCCGCAGAGGACGATGTCGTCCTTCTCCAGGCCGATCTTCTTGATCGCAGCGGACAGGATCTGGGATGTTGCGAAGGTATCGGAACCGCCGAACTCGCGCGCGGAAACCAGAACGCCCTCGTCAGCGCCCATTGCGAGCAGCTCACGCAGCATCTCGGCCGCCGGAGGGGGGCCCATGGTGATAACAACGACCTTGGCGCCGAGGTTGTCCTTGATCTGCAGAGCGGCTTCAACGGCGTTCTTGTCATCGGGGTTGATGATGGTAGCCATAGAAGCGCGGTCCAGGGTACCGTTGGGGTTTACGGCAACTTTGCCGGACGTATCAGGAACCTGCTTTACGCAAACAAAAACTTTCATGATTCAGTACTTCCTCCTCTTACTAATTACTTTCTGAAGATCTGGCCAGCGATAACCATTCTCTGAACCTGAGAAGTACCCTCATAGATCTCGGTGATCTTCGCGTCACGCATCATGCGCTCCATCGGATACTCACGGATATAGCCGTAGCCGCCGTGCAGCTGAACGCACTTGGTGGTAACTTCCATCGCAACCTCAGAAGCGTACAGCTTGGCCATAGCAGCTTCCTTGGTGAACGGCAGACCTACGTCATGATTGAATGCAGCGCGGCGGATGAGCAGGCGGGCGGCGTCGATCTTGACATCCATGTCCGCAACCATCCACTGCAGGCCCTGGAACTTGTCCAGAGACTTGCCGAACTGAACGCGCTCCTTCATATACTGAACAGCCTTGTCCAGAGCGCCCTGCGCAATGCCCAGCGCCTGGGACGCGATGCCGATACGGCCGCCGTCCAGGGTCTGCATCGCGATCTTGAAGCCGCCGTTCTCCTTGCCCAGCAGACGGTCAGCCGGCAGAACCATATCCTCGAAAATCAGCTCGGAGGTCTGGGAGCCGCGGATACCCATCTTGTGCTCGATCTTGCCGATCTTGAAGCCCGGGTCGTTCTTGTCAACGATGAAGGCGGAAATGCCGTGGTTGCCAATCGCCTTATTGGTCATCGCGAAGATGACATAGGTGTCGGCACGGCCGCCGCCGGTGATGAACACCTTGGAGCCGTTGATCAGCCAGGTGCCGTCTTCCTGCCTTACAGCAACGGTCTGCTGCGCGGCGGAGTCGGTGCCGGCGTTGGGCTCGGTCAGGCCGAACGCACCCAGCTTCTGGCCGGAAACCAGAGGACGGAGGAACTTTTCCTTCTGCTCCGGGGTGCCGTACGCGTAAATCGGCCAGGCGCCCAGAGTCGCGTGGGAAGAAATGATGCAGCCCGTGGTACCGCAAACCTTGGAAGCCTCCTCAATCGCGATCGAGTAGCAGATGTAGTCGCCGCCGGAGCCGCCGACTTCCTTGGGGAATTGAATGCCCATCATGCCGTACTTCATGAGCTTCTGTACGGTTTCCTCAGGGTAACGCTCCTGCTCGTCAATCTCTGCAGCGATCGGCTCAACTTCGTTGATTGCGAATTCGCGGCAGAGCTTCTGAACCATTGCCTGCTGTTTCGTAAGCCTAAAATCCATGCCAGTAAACCTCCCAAAATTTGTAGTAGTAGATGTTTGTAAATACAGGCAGCTTTGCCCCGCTTTACAGTCCGGCCCCACGGCTGGTTTTCCGCACTCACAAAAAAGTGCTGCCGCCCAGCCGGAGGAGGACGATCAGCCCAGCAAAACGCCGAAACGCAGCCTATAAAGCAATGTATTTAGGACACACCTTACTTTTTAGCATGTCTACTACTATTATATACGGACGTGAGCTTTTGTCAAGAATTTAACGTTTGTTTATGCTCGAAAAAAACAACAAATTTACTCTCAAAACACTCAGATTTTAACGTACTGTGAAAGCTGCGGCAAAGTTATCGTTCTGTAATCGTCTTGTAATCCCGCTTTGGCCGCTTATTTTGCGTCTATGCGGGTACATGCACGCAATATTGGCTGTCTGCGCTGCCACACGCCGGTTTTGAGCAACTTTCTTAGGTTTTCCCCAATCGAGACGCGCCCGTACTGGGCGCGCCTCGATTGGGTCTCAGAGCGCATCCGCCTCCGCAATCCACAATGCGGAAACCGCATCGGACGGCATGCGCCAGTCGCCGCGGGGCGACAGCGTGATGGTGCCGACCTTGGGGCCGTCCGGCAGGCAGGAGCGCTTGAACTGCTGGGTGAAGAACCGCCGCAGAAAAGTACACAGCCATTTTTTGATGGTGGCGTCATCGTATCCCCCTGCAAACGCCTTCTTCGCCGCGCGGAAAATCTTGCGCGGCGGATAGCCCCAGCGCAGCATATAGTAAAGGAAAAAATCGTGCAGCTCATAAGGGCCGACCAGCTCTTCGGTCTTCTGCGCAATCTCGCCGTCCTTGGGCGGCAGCAGCTCGGGCGATACCGGCGTGTCCAGCACATCCAGCAGCACCTCGTGCAGCACGCCCTCCGTACGCGAGGCTTCAAAGGCGGTCAGGTCGCGCACCAGCGTCTTGGGAATCGAGGTGTTGACGCCGTACATGGACATATGGTCGCCGTTGTAGGTCGCCCAGCCGAGCGCGAGCTCGGACAGGTCGCCCGTGCCGACCACAAGGCCGCCTTCCTTGTTGGCGATATTCATGAGCACAAGCGTGCGCATGCGCGCCTGTCCGTTTTCAAAGGTAACGGTCAGGTCTTCCTTGTCCTGGCCGATGTCGGAAAAATGCTGATCGACCGCGTTCTTGATATCCACGACCCTGAGCGTCACGCCGTACGCCTCAGCAAGCTTTTCGGCGTTGGATTTGGTGCGGGCAGTCGTGCCGAAGCACGGCATGGTGACGGCCAGAATGCCCTTCCGGTCAAGCCCCAGCATATCGAAAGCATGCACCATAACCACAAGCGCAAGCGTGGAGTCCAGCCCGCCGGACAGGCCGATGACCGCAGTCTTGCACTTCGTGTGCTTGAGGCGGGTCGCAAGGCCGGTCGCCTGCAGATTCAGAATCTCCTGACAGCGTGCGGCAAGCCTTGTCCGGTCGGCGGGCACGAAGGGCGTGCGCGGAAAATGCCGGTCGGCCAGGTCGCAGACGCGTGGGCGCAGCGGCAGATGCGCCGCGGGCATGTCGCCGTGTACCTGAAAGGTATTCATGCGCTGGCGCTCGTGCAGCAGACGCTGCAAATCCAGATCGGCGTAAAGTACGCCGCGCTCAAACAGCGGGCTTTCTGCAAGCAGCGCGCCGTTTTCCGCAATCAGATCATGTCCGGCAAAGACCAGATCCTGCGTCGATTCGCCGAAGCCCGCGTCGGCATACAGATAGCCGCACAGCAGGCGGCCGGACTGGCTGCGCACCAGCTCGCGGCGGTAGGCGGCCTTGCCGACGATTTCGTCCGAGGCGGACAGGTTGACGATCACGGTTGCGCCTGCCTGCGCGAGCGCCGTGGAGGGCGGGCACGGCACCCAGAGATCCTCGCAGATCTCCACGCCGAGCACAAAGCCCGGCAGGTCGTCCGCCGGGAAAAGCTGCCCCGGGCCGAACGGCACATCCTCCAGTACGGCCTGTCCGCCGCGCAGCCGGACCGGCTCCACCGCAAGCCCCTGCCCGGAAATAAAGTGCCGCTGCTCATAAAACTCGGAATAGTTGGGCAGAAACTGCTTGGGAACCAGTCCGCGCACCACGCCGCCGCACAGTACCGCGGCGCAGTTGTACAGCTTGCCCCGGCACCGCACCGGCAGGCCCACCACGCAAACCAGATCGAGCGACGCCGTCTCGCGCCGCACCGCGTCAAGCGCATCCACTGCCCCGTCCAGCAGGGTCTCCTGCAAAAACAGGTCGCCGCAGGTGTAACCGGTCAGAGAAAGTTCCGGAAACACGACGAGCGACGCGCCCTTCGCAGCGGCTTCCCTCGCCTGCCCGATGATTTCCCCGGCATTAAATACGCAGTCCGCGACGCGGAGCGCGGGCGTGGCCGCGGCGACCTTGATAAATCCGTCTTTCATGCTGGATCGTCCTCCAAATCCCGCGAAATGACACGCGGTTGCTCTCAAAAACACTGCAAGCCTGTTACACCATATAGAAACGCAAAGCGCATTTTGGGGCGCGGTTGCGCGCGCCGGCCGCAAGGCTGCGTAAATGGTACAACAAGGTTTATTCGGCCGTCAGCGGCTCTGCCGCCGCGAACGGCATGTGGTTCTTATTATACCCCGCGTTTTGCAATTTAGCAACGGAAAACGCGGCCTGAATCCAGGCCGCGTCCGTATCAGTAGTAATTATCATCCGGATAGGTGCAGTATTTGCCGCACAGGTAGGTAAAGCGGTCGGTTACCTCGACCGGATCGCCGCCGGACGCGGGATACAGCCGGAGCTTCATCTCGAAGATGTACATCTTGCCGACCTTGAGCGGCTCATGGATAAATGCCGCGCCCAGATTGCGCGGCCCGGGAAGCTGATAGCCTTCCACCCCCGCAATGGACGCGGGCAGCGCATTCACCTGCGCTTCCGCCACGACGATCCGGCTGATTTTACTGTTTTGCGTGCCGGTATAGCTCAGGCCGTAGCCGTCCTGCCGCGCGGCGAAATAGGTACGCTCGACGCCGTATTGCCACATCCAGCCGTTCGCATCCGCTGAGATCACACCGGACAGTGCGAGCTTATCCGCAAGCCGGTAGACCAGTACCGTGCCCTGCTCTACGGTCAGTTCCCCCTGCGGCTCAAACCGCCCGCCTCCGACGCCCAGTATCAGTCCGGCATCCGTGGCATAGGCGACATAATCCCGCGCCCAGAAGGATATCTGCGCCTTGTCTGAGAAGGTCAGATTCGTCTGACCCGCCTGCGTGTCCGAATAAGCGCCCGGCTGCATGGCCTCAGCCGCAAGAGCGAGTATTTTCGCGGCCTGCTCGCGGGTCAACTCCCCTTCCGGCGCAAAAGCGCCGTCCGGCATACCCTGCATCAGGCCGTAAGCGCAGGTCACAAACGCCGCGTCATCCGGCCGGTAATCGGTGAACTGCGCGGTCTTTCCCGCCCCGCGCAGCTTCGCTGCGAGCGTTCCTACGTCCGTCTTCTGCGAGAGCGCAAGCAGATTGCCCAGCATCTCGCTGAAAGCATACCGCGTCATGCCACCGCCCTTTGTCACATAATAAGGCATTTCCAGGGAATATCCTGCGATCAAATCATTCGACACCAGTGCGGAATCCTCCGCCGCACGGATCTGATCCCGTGCCCATGCAGAGGGCTGGTCCTCATACCAGGCGCCCGCGCCGCCAAGAAGCAGGCTGCACGCCAGCGCAAAACAGCATAAACAGCAGATTGTTTTTTTCATGCCTCAGGGCTCCTTTCCCATCTATTTTTTCAGTATAGCATAATTCCGCCGTTTTGCACGTAGTACCGTGCTATTATTTACAGAATGCTAACATCCCATGCTCAACCCGAATATAAATAAATGGATTATTTTTAATATATATTACAATCTGTACAGTAAAACCCTCTGTTTTTGATGCCAAAAAATCGATTATTGTTTACTATATGTATATTTATCTTTTTAAATTATTTATTGTTATATTGTACCGAAACGCAAAAAGAACCCGCTCCTGATTTGGAACGGGCCCTTGTGGATTTGGCTTATTTTTACTTTTTCTCCGGGCGCTTGCCGGTGACAAGGAGTGCGGTGAGACCTGTGCCGCTCGCTACCATCAGTACAATGAACAGCAGGAGTTGGCTGTTGTCGCCGGTCTTGGGGATGGATGCGAGAGGAACCGCTTCCTCTTCCACGTTGATCTCGGGCAGTCCGGCCGGAACCTCAGTTTCCGGAACGGTGACTTCGGGCTCCTCCGGCAGCTCGATTGTGCCGCCCGGAACCTCAGGCTCAGTGATAATGACGTCGTCATCGCCATCATCGCTGCTGCCTCCGCCTCCGCCTCCGCCGCCACCACCGGTGACCTGCTCTGCGTAGAACATCCAATCGACGAAACTGTGCGCGCCCTGGAACTCATTGCCCATGGTGATCGGCGCGGTCAGCGTGACCGTCAGATCCCTGGTCTGGTTTGCGGAGAAGGTGCCGAGCAGAACGCCCGCTGTGCCTGAGCCCGCTTCCATGACCTTGAGCTCCGTGTTATCCGGGTCTGTCACTGTGAGCGTCATGCTGTCCAGAAAATTCTCCGTGTTTTGGGACTCGGTATTCTCTCTGGCGTAAAGGTAAATCCGATATCTGTTTGGGTTACCGGAGGCCGTCTGCACGCGGATCGTTTGCGTCAGCGTGTCACCCGGCATCACGCCGTCGAAACTGTCAAACAGGTTATCGCTTTCCCGGTTAAAGCTGAACGCCGCGTTGGAACTTGTCGCCGTCAATGTCACGGTCGGCGTGGTTCCCTCCTCGTCCGGGGTCAGGACAACGGCCGCCAGCGCGCCTGCACTGTATACAAAGACGAACGCCGTGCAAAGGATGGCGGCAATCGCCAGCTTACTGAATCTTCGTTTCATCGTAGCCGCCTCCTTTACTTGCTGATCGTGCCGTCGGTGTTAACTGTCACGCCCCAGGCTTCCTGCGCCGCGTCTGCGGGATTCGCCTGAATGACCTCGGAGAGCACCTGCAGGTTCATTTTCGCGCCTGCGGGGCCGCCCGTCGGTTCGATGGAATCCGCCAGATTACCGGTACCCACATTCGGCGCAACCGCGTTTTTGTAGTAGTAGTAGCCGTCGCTGCCCTTAAACCAGTTCGCGCCAAGCGTGAAGGACAGGTTGCTCGCGCTTGCGGTCTGCGGAAGGACGTTGCCGTCCGCGTCTTGCCATGTAGGGACAAGCGCGACGCGGACATACACGTCGATGTTACTGGTGTTTTGTACCTTTACGTTGCGCTTGACGCTGCCGCCGCTGCTAAAGTCCTCAACAATCGTACCCGTGATGGTGGCGTTCTGGAAGGTGTTATCCTGTGCGCCCGTACTGACCTGCAGCCACGCCATCGTTCCGCCAACCGCAGCTGCCGCAACCATGATCATCGCGACGATCAGAACGAGGGGCTTGCCGAACTTCCTGTTAGTGAATTTCATAAGGGACCCCTCCTTTCTCAGCTATTGGCTCCGAAGATGTTTGCCTTGCCATCGGAATCGGACAGCCACTTGTGGTTATGGAACGTGTTGTTGAATGTCAGCGCCTGCGCTGCCGTCTGCGGGTCGGTCTTGCTGGTGGCATGGGTCGGAGCGGCTACGGTTTTGTCGGCCGGCGTGTTGTAACGCCATGCCCAGTCGCCGTCCTCGGAAACCTTGTAGGTTTTTGCACCGCACAGCAGGCCCTTGAAGGTCTTGCTCATCGTCAGGCCGCCGCCGACCGTACCCAATGCAAACGGAACGTTCAATGTGCCCTCGTCTTTAAGCTTAAACTGGAAGGACTGGGTGCCGTACGCGTTCGGCGCGTTTTCAGTCTTGCTGACCGTGAGATCAAACCGGTTGGTGTACAGCGTGAAATGGTTTCCACTGTTCGGGTAGGTCACGGTAACCGTGCCGATCGGGTTTGCTACCGTATTGGTGAAGGCCGTGCCCCGCAGTGTGAAGCCTGTCAGCGCGACGGTGAAGGGGGTATCTTCCTCGCCGGTTTTATAGGTTGCGCCGGTCTGGAGCGCCGCGTCGCCGGTCGCGCCCTTGGTGAAGGCGTAGGTGAAGCTTGTAAAATCGGTAATGGCCGGAGCGGTGCCGGTCGCGGCCGGGATGCTCGCGTGACCGTCGGAATCCGTCCAGGTGGCCGACAGGGTGGGTACGTAAGCCGTCGGGGGGATGGTACCCGCGCCGCCGAGCGCCCAGGCGTTCAGGTCAACGTCTGTGTGCCAGTCCGCCCAGATGTCGTTCGCCGTGACCGTCAGTTGCGGCTTAAGCACGTGTACGGTCGGGGTTTGAGGCGTCGGTACACAAGAGGCGGCGTTATAGGCGCCGGAAAGCGTCGGAGTGACCGTGCAGGACAATGTGTACGGGGTGCAGTCGTCCAGAACGGGCGCGCCGCTGCCGGAACTCCAGCTCCAGCTCACGCTGCCGGCAGCCGTTCCCGCCGGGATTGTAAACGTGCCGACGGTTGTTGTGCCCTGCTTGAGAGTGTAGGCGATGCCCACATAGGCGTTGTTCGTGCCGTTTGGCGTGTAGCCTGTCGCGTACTGCATCAGCGATGCGAGATCAGCCGTGTTGCTGAGGTAAACCGTCTGGCTCGCGGACGCGATGTTGTAGTTGATTGGAATGTCGAGGGTCGGGAACTCGTGGAAGGGCTCCGCGATCTCGCCGTTGTAGTAAACGCCGGCGTACGTGCCGGTCAGCTCGTTGTTGTTCGTGGGCACCTGGTTGCCGCCGAAGGTGTCGCTGACGGCCTTGATCGGGATCACCATCACGAGCTTTTTGCCCTGCGGCGTGCCCTCCACAGAAACCACGGCATTGTCCGGGTCGGAGTAGTCAAAGCCGCTGATGTCGACGTTCTGGCCGTCAACGGTCGGCACGCCGAAGTTCGTCCTTGTGCCGCTCCACAGCGGGGTACTGCCGTCGAAGCCGGTGCAGGCGACCGTGTACGCTTTGAGCACACTGCTGCGGGTTGTGTCATACTGCACGTAGGGCGAGAGCACGTCGCGCATTACGGCGCTGCCATCCAGCGAAACGTCCGATCCAGTTTCGATTTCTCCTGCAATATTTTCAAAGATATTGTCCAGCGCGGAGGTGCTTCCCGCCGTAAGATAGTAGCCCTTATTGCTCCAACCCGTGGTGGAACTCTGCAGACCAGTCGCACTGGGGTGGTTGGAGGATGTGTAGTGCATGTAGCGGTTTGCAGCGACCGTTCTCTGCGTATCGTTGTCGCCGTCATAGGAGTAGCCGCTTGTAATGCTTGCTGTGGGATCAGCGCCATTGAAAATACCTACTGTGTAAACCGCTGCGCCATAGGTGTTTTTAGCGTCATTCGCGTTGGAAATTGTGCTGTCCGCAACATTATATTCGTAACCGTTCCAAGAGGTTGGATAGCCGTCGGTAAACATGACGACCACGCGCTTTCTTGCGTTCCCGGTAACAGGATTCTGGGCAAAAATGTTGTTGGCCATCTTCATGCCGAGATCTGCTTTGGTAGCTCCTTCTGCGTCTAACCGGTCAACCGCCGTTGTTAGCCTGCTGTCTATTGAGCCGCTCGTATTGGCTGAAACCAACGCCGACTGATAGTCTGCATCCGTCGCATTATCGTACCTTACAACACTTGCGGTTGAAAGCAATTCCGTATTGCCATAGTCATAATATTCCCCATACTGCCCGTATGCAAAACCCACAATTGCGATGCGGTGTTCCACGTTATTTGCTACAGCCGAGTTTTTTACTTCCGACAAGAAGCTATTCACGGACTGCTTCATCGCCTCCAAGCGTGTGATTGCGTTGCGTGTATAGAAGTTCCATGGTGGATTGGTATCCCTGCCGGTGCTTTGT
>JBFWIM010000009.1:0-36090 GCA_050255995.1 Intestinibacillus sp. | reverse complement strand
AAGGAAGTTGTGTCATGGAAAAGGTCACAAGCATCAAGCGGGAAGAGCAGCTCGTCGGCGAAGGCGTGGGCTTTGAGCGTATCCGCCGTATTACCGGTTATCTGGTCGGCACGCTGGACCGGTTCAATAACGCCAAGCGCGCCGAGGAGCATGACCGCATCAAACATGATACCTCCTGCTGCTCCCCAGAGGAAGTGGCGGAGGAGAGCCGGACGGCGTAAAGCATGCAGGGGACACTGCGCGTCGCTGGAACGATCGGCGAGTCCATTGTGGACGGCCCCGGCATCCGTTATGTGATCTTTACCCAAGGCTGCCCGCACCATTGCCCGGGCTGCCACAACCCGGAAACGCATGAATTTGACGCGGGCGTCGAGCTGAACCTTGACACTCTGTTTGCCGATATCATGAAAAACCCACTGGTCACCGGCGTGACCTTTTCGGGTGGTGAGCCGTTTTGTCAGTCTAAGCCGCTGGCGGTTCTGGCCGCCGCGCTCAGGGAAAAAAAGAAGCACATTATGGTCTACAGCGGATACACCTTCGAGCAGATTCTGGAACTGGGGGACGACGCGGCGGCGCTTCTGTCCCAGTGCGATATGCTTGTGGACGGTCCGTATATTCAGTCACAACGCGAGCTCAGCCTGCGCTTTCGCGGCAGCCGAAACCAGCGCATTCTGGATGTTCCGCTGTCTCTCAAAACCGGCGAGCCGGTTTGGGCCAAGGGCTATCAGCAGATGCCGTAACGGGACAATTTTATAGGAATTCCGCGGGGATGGCTTTGGGCTGTCCCCGCATTTTCATATACAACGGGAAGGCGTTGTATAATAGTGAGGTTATATACTATTTGTATTAAGCAGAGCATAAAAAAACACCCGGATTTCGAAATCCGGGTGAAGGGGGTTTACCTGTTTCAGAAAGATTCGCTATCGAAGCCAGCTGGGCTTTTCGCGCATGCGTACGCCGGCGGCAACACCGATCGCTGCGAACATGGTAATGACCGAGGTGCCGCCGTAGCTGAAGAAGGGCAGCGTCAGCCCCATGACGGGCAGCAGGCCGAGACACATAAAAATATTCTCGAAGGTCTGGAAAAAGATCATGCCCGCAATGCCCACAACCAACAGCGAGGAAAACGAGCTGTTTGCCTTGAAGGAAACATAAAACAGCCGCAGGATGAGCAGCAGGAGCAAACCGACGATGGCGCAACTGCCAATGAAGCCCAGCTCTTCGCCCGCAACGGAAAAAATGAAGTCGGTGTGCTTGGCGGGCAGCATGTTGTATTGCGTCTGGTTGCCATGCAGGAAACCCTGCCCGTACATCTGACCCGCGCCGATGGCGATTTTGCTCTGTGTGGTCTGCCAGGCCTTTGCCGGGGCGATCGAGGGGTCGAACAGCACGAGGATACGGGTGATCTGATAGTTTTTTAGCACAAAGTTCCACAGGAACGGGATGGAGGCGATGCCGAGCACCACGCCGCCCGCAAACCATTTAAGGCTCAGTCCGGCCGCAAACAGCATGATGATGAAAATGGCGAAATAGGACAGGCTCATGCCCATGTCGCGCGAGGAGACAATGATGATACCCATGAGCGCGAGCAGGTGCAGCAGCAGCGGCAACAGCGTTTTCCAGTGATTGATGCGGCTGCGCACCAGAGAGAGATGGGCGGCAAAGGTGAAGATAAAGAGCAGCTTACCGATTTCCGCAGGCTGCAGGCTGAGCGGCCCCAGATTGATCCAGCTGCGGTTGCCGCCGACGTCGCGCGCGAGCGGCGTGAACAGCACGCACTGAAAGACGAAGTTCAGCCCGAAAGCCCACTTCCAGGCCGGCGCGATGGTTTCCAGATCGAGCAGGGACATGATGACGAAAGCCGCAACACCGATGACGATTGCGGAGATCTGGGTGTAGATATATTTATTGGTCTCATATGCGCGGGTCGCGCTGTAAATCAGCGCTACGCCGAAGCCGGAGCACAGGAGAGATAAAAGCAGCAGATACAGATCGGTACATCTGAGATAATGTCCAATGGCGCGAAGCGGTCGCAAACTTACACATCCTTTCGATACAGTTGTTATCATACCATAAAACAGAGTGCATTGCACGGGTTTTTGCAAAAAATTCATACTTTTGAAGCGGCGAGGGTGGCACGGACGCATGTTCTGTGCTATAATAAACCATACTGCATGAAAGACAGAGCAATTTTTAGGGGGAACGGAAACCATGATGACCGATATTGAAATCGCACAAAGCTGCAAAATGCGTCCGATCATCGAGGTGGCTGCCGACGCCGGGCTGCAGGCGGAGGAGCTGGAGCTGTACGGGAAGTATAAAGCCAAGCTTGCAGCGTCCGTATGGGAGCGTCTGCGCGACAGGCCGGACGGCAAGCTGATTCTGGTCACCGCCATTAACCCGACGCCGGCGGGCGAGGGCAAGACGACGACGACCGTCGGCCTGGGTCAGGCTATGGCGAAGCTCGGCAAGAACGCGGTAATTGCGCTGCGGGAGCCGTCTCTCGGGCCGGTGTTCGGCGTTAAGGGCGGCGCGGCCGGCGGCGGCTGGGCACAGGTTGTCCCGATGGAAGACATCAACCTGCATTTTACCGGAGATATGCATGCAATCACGGCGGCGAACAACCTGCTGTGCGCGATGCTGGATAATCATCTGCAGCAGGGCAACGCGCTCGGGATCGATCCGCGCCGCGTCATCTTCACCCGCGTCATGGATATGAACGACCGTGCGCTGCGCAACATCACCATCGGTCTGGGCGGCAGAGTGAACGGCGTACCGCGCGAGGATCACTTCATGATCACGGTCGCGAGCGAGATTATGGCGATTCTGTGCCTTGCGGACAATCTCAGCGACCTCAAGAAGCGCTTTGGCAACATTCTGGTCGCCTATAATTACGCAGGCGAGCCGGTGTATGCACGCGATCTCGGCGCGCCGGGCGCCATGGCGGCGCTGATGCGCGACGCGATCAAGCCCAATCTGGTGCAGACGCTCGAAGGCACACCCTGTCTGATGCACGGCGGTCCTTTTGCGAACATCGCGCACGGCTGCAACTCCGTACAGGCAACACGGCTCGCGCTCAAACTCGCGGATTATGCAATCACGGAGGCCGGTTTCGGCGCGGATCTGGGCGCGGAAAAGTTCTTTGATATCAAGTGCCGCAAGGCCGGGCTGCGTCCCGCTTGTGCGGTGCTCGTCGCAACGGTGCGCGCCCTCAAGTACAACGGTGGCGTGCCGAAGGAAGCGTTGAACGCGGAAAATCTGGATGCGCTCGCAAGGGGCATTGTAAACCTTGGCAAGCACATTGAAAATCTTAAAAAATTCGGCGTGCCGGTTGTGGTAGCGGTCAACGCCTTCCCAAGCGATACCCGGGCCGAACAGGATTTCATTACGGATTACTGCCGGAAACAGGGCGTTACGTGCGCGCTTTCCGAGGTTTTTGCCAAAGGCGGCGAGGGCGGCGTGGCGCTCGCGCAGCAGGTGCTCGAGGCAATCGACAGCGGTGCGGCCGAATTCCATCCGCTCTATGAAGACGCGCTTGCGCTGGGGGACAAGATCCGCACCATCGCAGCCGAAATTTACGGCGCGGCGGAGGTCAGCATCCTGCCCGCAGCGGCGAAGGAGCTGAAAACCATCACGGAGATGGGCTACGGTCACTTCCCGGTCTGCATGGCGAAGACGCAGTATTCGCTCTCGGACGATGCGTCGCTGCTCGGCCGGCCGAAAGGCTTTACGCTGACGGTGCGCGCTGCGCGCCTGTCTGCGGGCGCAGGCTTCATTGTATGCGAGACCGGCGCGGTCATGACCATGCCCGGTCTGCCGAAGGCGCCTGCGGCAATGCGGATCGACATTGACGGGCAGGGGAAGATTACCGGCCTGTTCTGATGGACCAACAAGGCAAGAGGCCGCCCGCAGGAGGGCCGGCCTTTTTTGCCGTTGCCGCGGCTTGCCAGGAAGGGGCGGACGTGGTATCATAAGGGACGAATACATCGGATGAACGGGGAATTACATGGAATTTTTATCCCATTCGACGGAAGAAACCGAGGCCATCGGCGCGCGGTATGCCAAAACGCTTTCACCCGGCGACGTGGTGACGCTGGATGGCGACCTCGGCGCGGGTAAAACGGCTTTTGCGCGCGGTGTGCTGCGCGGGCTGGGCTATGAAGGGCGGGTGACCAGCCCCACCTTCGCCATTGCGAATGCGTATGACACGGAGACGGCGCCGGTCGCACATTTCGATATGTACCGCATTTTGAGCGAGGACGCGCTCTGGGAGCTGGGCTTTGAGGACTATCTGGACGGGGTGCGCATCCTGCTCATCGAGTGGAGCGGCAATGTTGCGGGGGCGCTGCCCGCGCGGCACAGGACGGTGCGCATCGCCTATGGCGGAGAGCCGGACAGCCGCATCATCACAACCGGGGAGGCGGGCGCATGAAAATCCTGAGTTTTGAATCCTCCGCACAGTCCGCGGCGGTCTGCCTGACAGACGGGGAGCGCGTGGTCGCTTCGGCGTTCCAGAACTGCGGCCTGACGCACAGCCGCACGCTGCTGCCCATGGCGGAGCAATTGCTCGCGGGCTGCGGCGCAGCCCTGTCCGAGGTGGACGGGCTTGCCGTTGCGGCCGGGCCGGGCTCGTTTACCGGCATCCGCATCGGCGTGGCAACGGTCAAGGGGCTGGCCATGGCGGCAGACAAGCCGTGCGCCGCGGTCTCGACGCTGGAGGCCATGGCCTGGGGGCTGTTGGGAACCGGGGGCGAGGTCTGCTGCGTTATGGACGCGCGCGCCGGGCAGGTTTACAATGCCCGGTTCCGCATGACCGTGCAGGGGCCGGAACGCCTGTGCGAGGATCGTGCGGTCATGCTGGAGGCGCTGGCGCAAGAAATTGGCGCGAGCGCGCAATTACTGGTTGGAGACGGCGCGCTTTTGTGTTATACTAAACTCAAAGAGCTCTGTCCGGGACTCCGTCCGGCGCCGCCGCATCTGCTGTATCCCACCGGGTTCGGCGTTTCCATGGCGGCACGCCGCGTTTTTGAGTCCGGGCAGGCGGTAGAGGCTTCCGCCCTGCGCGAGCGCTATCTGCGTGCGCCGCAGGCCGAGCGGGAACGGCTCCGTCGGCTGGCGGGGGAGAACGAGAACAAACTGGGAGGGTCATTATGACGATTGCGATTGGAAACGACCATGCAGGTTACGCACTCAAGGTCAAGCTGATGGAAATGCTTGCGCCAAAGGGCTACGAATTCACCGATTACGGCTGCTTTTCGGCCGACCGCTACGATTATCCGGACGCTGCGGAGGCGGTGGCAAACGCGATTGTCGAGGGCAAGCATGAGCGCGGCATCCTGATCTGCGGCTCGGGCATCGGTATCTCCATCGCGGCGAACAAGGTGCCGGGCATCCGCGCGGCGGCCTGCCAGAGCCATTTTGCGGCCAAGTATTGCCGCCTGCATAACGATGCGAACATCCTGTG
Source organism: Intestinibacillus sp. (assembly GCA_050255995.1). GTDB lineage: Bacteria > Bacillota > Clostridia > Oscillospirales > Butyricicoccaceae > Intestinibacillus. The sequence continues at coordinate 30,626 of JBFWIM010000009.1, read as the reverse complement.
CCTGGGCGAGCGCATTACCGGCCCCGGCGAAGCGGCTGAGATGGTCGAGGTCTGGCTGAACGGCGGGCTTGAGGGCGGCCGCCATCAGGGGCGCATCGACAAGATCCACGCGATCGAAGCTAGGCACAGCAAGTAAACGATACAAGGATAAGGGAGATAAAAATAATGGCAACAGTTCATGAAATGAATCATCCGCTGATTCAGCACAAGCTGTCCCTCATGCGAGATAAAACCACGGGCGTCAAGGAATTCCGCGAGGCGGTCAGTGAGATCGCCATGCTGATGTGTTATGAGGCTACGCGCGACCTGCCGCTCAAGGAGATCACCATCGAAACCCCGGTGGCGGAAGCCAGAGTCAAGGTGATTTCAGGTAAAAAAATAGCCATCGTGCCGATCCTGCGCGCCGGTCTCGGCATGGTAGACGGCATGCTCAACATGATTCCGGCAGCCAAGGTCGGCCATATCGGCCTGTACCGCGATCCGGAAACCCTGCAGCCCGTGGAATATTACTGCAAACTGCCGGGTGACATCGCAGAGCGCGACGTCATCGTGGTCGATCCGATGCTGGCGACCGGCGGCAGCGCGACCGCGGCGATTCAGTTCCTCAAGAACTACGGCGTGGGGCACATCAAGCTGATGAGCATCATCGCCGCGCCGGAGGGCATTGCGACCGTCGCCAAGGATCACCCGGATGTGGAGATTTTTGTTGCAGCGGTGGACGAAAAGCTGAACGATCACGGCTACATCGTCCCCGGCCTGGGCGACGCGGGCGACCGTATCTTCGGCACGAAGTAATTTTTCAGGATCACGAGGGCTGGCTCCATGCCGGCCCTTTACTTTTTAAAATACACCGTACGTCACATATGAGGGAGAAGGTAAGAGAGAATTGAACATGGCATATTATCTGCCGGTCGTGCTGATTGTACTTTCCAATGTGTTTTACAACATCTGCGCAAAGTCCATGCCCGCGGCGGCAAGCCCGTTTTTGAGTCTGGTCGTCACATATCTGGTTGGGGCGGGCGCATCGCTTGCGCTGTTTTTCGCCATCGGGCCGGAGAGGAGCATCACACAGGCAATCGGACACCTTAATTGGGCGCCGTTTGTGCTGGGCGTATCCATCGTTGGGCTGGAAGCGGGTTATGTCTTTCTGTACCGCGCGGGCTGGAAGGTCAGCGCCGGGTCAATCGTCTGCAACAGCATTCTGGCGCTGGCGCTGCTGGCGGTCGGCGTGCTGCTCTATAAGGAAAAGATCAGCGTAAACCAGATCATCGGCATGGGGCTGTGTGCTGCCGGGCTGGTATTCGTCAACCGGTGACGGCAATGGAGAGCCCGTTTCCGTTTTCGGACGATAACAAGCGGTACCATACCTATGCGTATTTTTTGAAACGCCGGTATGGCGGCCGTGTGGCGCGCGTCCCGCTGGACGGCGGCTTCTCCTGCCCGAACCGCGACGGCACGAAGGGCGCCGGGGGCTGCGCGTTCTGCTCCGGACGCGGCAGCGGCGACCAGATTCCGGCGCTGCCCTCGCTGCGGGAACAGTATGCCGCAGGCCGTGCGAAGCTCGCGGAAAAGTGGCCGGATGCGCGGTATATTCCGTATTTACAGGCGTTTTCCGGCACGTATGCGCCGATCCGCCGTTTGTGCGCGGTGTATGAGGAAGCGCTCCGGCTGCCCGGCGCGGTCGGACTTGCGGTCGCGACGCGCGCGGACTGCGTCACGGAGGATGCCGCCGAGCTGCTGGCGGAAATTGCGGCGCGGACAGACCTGACCGTCGAGCTGGGCTTGCAGACCGCATCGGATGAGACTGCGCGGCGCATAGGCCGCTGCGAGACGCGGGCGGAATTTCTGGAGGGCTTCGCGCGGCTGCGTGCGCGAAAGGTTCCCGTATGGGTGCACCTGATCAACGGCCTGCCGGGGGAAACGCCTGAAGACATGCGGGCTTCCGCGCAGTTTGTGGCTGGACTGGGCGTGCAGGGGATAAAGATGCATCTGCTGCATGTGCTGCGCGGCACACCGCTCGCGTCAGCGTATCTGGAGGGGCAGCTGCCCGTTCTGTTGCGGGAGGATTATGTGTCGGTCGTATGCGATCAGCTGGAGCTGCTGCCGCCTTCCATGGTGATTGGCCGTCTGACGGGCGACGGCGCGGCGGCGGAGCTGCTGGCCCCGCTCTGGAGCCGCCGCAAGCGCGAGGTGCTGAACGCGATCGATCGCGAGCTTGTCCGGCGGGACAGCTGGCAGGGCAAACGGTATTGCCGCACAAAATAAACGCCTGCGTCCGGGAAAGCGGACGCAGGCGTTTTGCTATGTATGTTACTTATACCGGCGGTAGCGCGAGGACTTGGAACGCATCATCTGCGCACGGCGACGGCGATGGCGGCGGCCGATCAGCACCATGTACAGGAGGTAGATGACGAGCAGCGCGACCAGACCGAGCACGATCAGTTTAAACAGGCGGCTTTTAAAGAAATTCTCCAGCTTGTCCGAATAGTAGAGCACCTTGGACAGCGAAACGTCGCGGATGGAGACCAGATCGACCGAGCCGTAATTCACACCGTTATAACTGATCTCCATAGTGCCGATCACGTCGCCTGTTTTGACCGGGGCGACGAGATCTTCCGGCAGGTGCATCGTGCGCTCAACCTTGTTCATATCGATATCGACCGGGACAATCGCATCCAGCTTGCTGCCGGTTTGCAGCACGATGTGATCGCAGTCGGTAGAAAGGCGGATCGGGATTTCGGTAACAGCCTTTCCCTTTTCGACCAGCGTCTTGGAGACAAAGTTGGAGAAACCCCATTCAAACAGCCGCTTGGTTTCCGTAAAGGTGACCGGTTGGCTGGCGCCTTCGGGCTTTTCACAGCCCATTACGACAGAGATCAGCGTGGCGTTCTTTTTGGTCGCAGTCGCGACCAGGCAGTAGCCCGCCTGCGAGGTGTGGCCGGTTTTGATGCCCTTGGCGTAGCTGTAAAACAGTGGGTCGTTCCGGCTGAAAATCAGCATGTTGGTGGTGAACACCTTGAGCGGCTTACCGCCACGCTCGGCGGTCATGTTGGTCTCGCTCAGGGTTTTCTGCGCGGTGTTTGCAATCAGCGCGAAGGTCTCGTTTTCGAGCGCCTTGGCGGCGATGCGGCTCAGGTCGCGCGCCGTGGTGTAGTGGTTGTCGTCGTGCAGGCCGTTCGGGTTGGCAAAGTGGGTGCCTGTGCAGCCGAGCGCGGCGGCTTCGTCGTTCATCATCTGCACAAAGCCCTCGATGGAGCCGCCCACATGGCGCGCGAGCGTATTGGCAGCCTCATTGCCCGAGGGGAGCAGCAGGCCGTACAGCAGATCGATGACGGGGATCTCCTCGCCGACCTTAAAGCCCGCCTTCGAGGAGTCGGATTCTACGCCTTCAAAATCCGCTTCCGCGACTGTGACCTTTTCGTTCAGATCCTTGACATGATCGAGTACGACGAGCGCGGTCATAATCTTGGTGGTGGATGCGGGGTAGCGTTTTTCATCGGCGGCCTTCTGATAAAGCACCATATTGCTCTCCGGATCGAGCAATATCGCGGCGGTTGCGGCGATATTCGGGTCGTCCAGCGCACGGGCAGGCTGCGGGATAAATGTGAAAACCGTTACAAACAAAACAAAAAGGGCGGCAGTCCGCCGCCAAAGGCTATGCTTCGTCATCTTGACCCCCCAGGAGAAAATCGTCTGCCGAAAAGCTGCCGCGCAGAACAGCAGGCTTGGGTGGGATGCGGCTGAGCGGGTCATATTTAAAACGACGGCAGCAGTCTCCGAGCATGACGATGCCCCGGCGCTTGCAGGTCGCGGTCTGTTCATCGAGAGCGTGCGCATGCGCGCAGTATGCGCAGCGGGGCTCAATATTCTTACGGAAGAGGATGCTTCGCCTCACACCGACACGTCCTTTCGGCTGATAGTTATTTCTATTATAGCCGATTTATCCGCCGCTTTCCAGTGCTATTTGTTAACAATGAGAGAATAATCCTGGAAAATTGCCCGGAAAGGGAAAAACACGGGCGGCGCACGGGTTGAAACGCACCGTGCGCCGCCGCAGTCGGAGGGAGAGGGGGAGGAGGAAGAAAGCTGTGAGGGGGACTTAAGGATGGCGCCTGCGCGGGAGCTGGCTGAACAGCACGAGCAGGGCAAAAACGATGCACACCGCGCCAAAGGCGTACAGGCCGGCCGTAAAGGGCGAACTGGTACCTGCGATTTCCAGAATGCCGTGCAAAAAACTGGAGACGGTCAGCGTCGCGATGCCGGAATGATACGCATTGTAGCACAGCCGGTATCCGCGAACACGGCGGAGGGCAGGAAAACGGAGGCCGCACAGCAGGAATACTAGCGCGCCGCCGACGAGCGGATACAGGAACATAAAGGTCATGGCGGCGGCATGCACGCCGTGCCCGAATGCCCCATAAATCAGGTTGACGGCGACCGCCGCGAATGCAAGCGCAAGATACACAAAAACCGTTTTGCGGAAATGCCGCCGATCCGCCCTGCGGTCAATAGCCGACGTAGACAATGTCGCTCACCTCCCGTTCGCCGGAGCTGCGGCCGTCGGTCGGGTTGTTGACGACCGTGCCGTTGAAATACATGGTGGAGGAGCCGCCGCCGTCCAGATTATAAGCGGTCGTGCAGCCCTTTTCTATAAAGATCTGTGCGAGTTCAAGGAGCGATAGCCCCTGGCTTTCGCTCGTCCGGCCGTCGGAAACAAGGATCACATAGTGAAGCGGCGAAATTTGGCCGATCGCTGTTCTGGGATTGCTGCTTTTGGACCGTGAGACCTCGCTTTGGCTGTCCACGACGATTTCACCGTTTTCAATCAGCGCCGGACCGAAGGACAGCACCTGTGCAATCGAATCGGCATCCAGAGAAGAAAGGCTGGTCTGGCTTTCCTCAATAATCGAGAAATTGCCGTCGACGTCAATCACCAGATCCTCGTTCCCGCTGCCGCTCCGTGCGGCGTCGCGGTAAACGGTGCCGTTTCGCACCACATAGCCGTTGTCCCGGAAGCCGTAATAGTCGCCGTTGACGGCAAAGATTGCCTGATGGCGCTCGGCGATTTCCGAGGTGGTTTGCTTGATGTTGCGTCCATAGGTATCGTTCGCGAGCGCGGTTTTGAGATAGGACGCGTCCGCAAGCTGAATATCCGCGACATAGACTGTGGAGCTGTCACGCTCGAGCGTTTCGATGTTGATTTTTATGTTTTCGTCCTCATAGGAATGGTCGGTCACGGCCGCGCCTTCGCCGGACTGCGTGCCGCTCTGACCGTCCGTGCCGGTACCTTCCGGTGTGGACGAAACCTGCGGCTTGACAGGAATCAGCGATTTGGGAATGACAAAGCTGTCCAGCAGAACGAAGGTAAAGGCGGCTGAAAGCAAAACGGCATAGACAGCCGCCCATCGGTATGGTTTCGAGAAAAAACGTTTCATCGGTTCTTCAGGCCCTTTTCCTTTCTTCGATTAAAAACCACATGCTTTTGCACCTGATAGCTGATGAAAAACAGGCTGGTGTCCACAAAGATTTTCGCGAGCGTGATGTGAGGCGTAAAGTTTACGAGCGCGGCAACAAGGAGCCAGCTCGTCAGCATCTGGCTGCCGAACAGCACGCCGTATTTGGCCGCTTCCGCCGAGGGCTGGCGGCTGCTCCGGAAGACCCAGAATTTATTGAGCGTAAAGTTGAGCGCGCCCGAGAGCAGGCGGGCGGCGATGGTGGCAACCATCAGTCCGAACGCGCTGCGCCCGACGGCCGCAACCAGTAGCGTAAAAAAGGACAGGTCTGCCGCCGCGGAAGCCAGAGAGGACAGGCTGTATTTCAGAATGCTCCGGTAAACCCGCAGCGAATCCCGCACCGGATGGAAATGGGAGGCGCGGTTGTGCTCGATGTAGATTGTGGCGATCGGAACGGTGATAAACGGAATGCGCTCCCGTCCCATTGCCAGCAGCAGATTCATTTCATATTCATACCGCTCGCCCGGAGTGGCCTGGCACAGATCGTAAAACCTGCGCGGGATACCGCGCAGACCGGTCTGCGTATCGGCGCAGCGCCTTCCAGTGCTCAGAAAGTACACGGCCGAAGTAATGCGGTTGCCCCAGAAGCTTTTGAAAGGCACGTCTTTCTGCCGGAAATCCCGCGTGCCCAGGATCAGGCTGTCTGGATGCTGCTCCAGGGCGCGCGCAACACACAAAATATCCTTCGGCGCGTGCTGTCCGTCCGCGTCCGCGGTGACATAGCCGGGGCTGCCGGGGTAATAAGCTGCGGCATACCGCATGCCGGTCCGGAGCGCGGCGCCCTTGCCGCGGTTCCGGTCGTGGCGGATAACCACGCAGAGCGCTTCGTTTTGCAGCGTATCAAAAATATGGCGGCAGCGCGCGGCGCTCCCGTCGTCTATCACCAGGACAGGCAAATCGGTTCGGCTCAGGCTTTCGGCGAGCGCGATGAGCGTTTCGTCCGGATCGTATGCGGGGATGATCACAACCGGTTTCATGCCGGATTCCTCCTTTTCCGTTTTCGGTAGTCTTATCATAAAACCGCCGGGTGAAATTAGTCTGAAAAAACCACCCGGCAATTGTGTAGATTTGAGGAACGCTGCGTGACCGGAAGGAATGTCTCTTTTTCGGCCAGGGCAAAACAAAGCCCTCCGCGCGGAACAAAACCGTGCAGAGGGCGGTGCGGCGAGTCAAAGCGTTTTATCCAGCGGCTTTGACGGGACAGGCGCGGAAGCGTTTTTGCGGGCGTTTTTGCGGGCTTTTTTGGGGCGCGGGTGATAGCGGAACGCCGCGTTTTTCCCGCCCGAGCGCGTAACGATCGCAAACACGATCGCTGCCAGCACTCCGTAGCCCAGGAGCGACGCGACGGGAGCCGCTGCGGGCTGGCCGCCGGAGGCAAAGACCGGCACGGTCAGCGGCGCGACGCGGCACCAGATGACTGCGAGCGCGGCAGAAACCGCGCCGTGCAGGAGCTTCCCGACGAAATGACGGCGCGCAGAGAGCCCGGCCTGCTGCAGGATGGACAGCGTCTGGCAGTGCACCGAAAGGCCGCCGAAGCCGAGCAGGAAAGCAGCAAGGGGCAGCATCTGGAGGGAATTCAGCCCGAGTGTCGGCAGCAGCGCCAGCCCGTTCGTCAGCTCCAGAGTGCCGGCTGCCGCCGCATCCGCCGCGCCGGGCGGGAAGCCAAGCGCGGACAGGACGGGTGCGCCCGCCGCGCTGATCAGGGCGAGCAGCCCGGTGCGGCGCAGCAGGGCGAGCAGCACGGAAAAGAAGGTGATAAAGGCGGTGATGGTCAGGCAGGTCATGAAGCTTTCGCGGACAGCGTTCAAGAATACCGCCGCCGGATTCTGTGCGGGTTTATGGGCGGCAGCACGGGGCGGAAGCGGCGCAGACCCCGGCGCGGGGGTCATGGCGATGCCGGTGATGAGTGCTGCGAGCACATGGATCAGGTACAGGCACACGCCGGCGCGCGTCGAACCGCACACGGCCACGCCCGCAAAGCTGATGATAAAGGCCGGACCGGTGTTGTTGCAAAAGCCGATCAGCCGCTCGGCCTCGGTCCGGCTGATCGCCCGCGTGCGGTACAGGTCGCACACGGTCTGCGCGCCTACCGGATAGCCGCCCGTCAGGCCGAGCACAAGCGCGACCGCTCCGTTGCCGCCCAGCCCGTAAAGCGCGTGCATCGGTTTTGTCAGCGTGCGGCCAAGGCTATCCACCAGCCCGCTGCCGGTCAGCAGCGCGCCCGCCACGAAGAACGGGAACAGCGCGGGCACCGCAACGCGCAGCGACAGCTCCAGCCCATCGCGCGCCGCGTCGGCCGCGTCGCCCGCGAACAGCGCGAGCAGCGTAAAGAGCAGTACGGCCCCCGCAGGGAACAGCAGCCCCGCAAGGCGCGAGGCCGCTCCGGTTTTCCAACATGCTTTCATCCGGTCCACCTCACTTGGTAAATCGTATTGCAGCACGGCAAGTTTCATGACTGCGCGGCATAAGAATGAGAGGAATGGAGGTTTGGGAATGAAGGATGGACTGGGCGCGCGTCTGATGCGGCAGGCGCAGGAGAGCTTCCTTGCAGACGATTTCGGCGCCGATCTGCCGCGTATTGAAATTCTGGGAGACAAACGGGTGCTGGTGGAAAACCATAAGGGCATCCTGGAATATGGGGACACGCTCATGCGCATCAATTGCGGGCACATGGTGATTAAAATCGTGGGGGAAGCGCTTGAGCTGCGGGCACTCAGCCTTTCCGAGCTCGCGGTGACGGGGAAAATCCTTTCACTCGAGTATGTGACCTGAGGATACACGGATGAGATGTGAGCAGAACGGGGGAGCGGACGGTGTTTAAAAATTTTCTGCGCTATCTGAAGGGCACCGTGCGCATCGGTGTGCGCGGCGCGGCGGTCGAGCGCTTTTTAAACCTGTGCTCCCGGCACGACATTGCGCTGTACGATATTGAGCGCATCCAAATTGACGAACTGCGCGCCACCATACTGGTCGCCGATTTCAAACGCCTGCGCAAATTGATGGGGCGCACCGGCTGCCGGGTACAACTGCTGCGCCGCAGCGGCGCGCCTTTTGTCGCCCACCGGTTCCGTAAGCGTTACATGCTGTTCGGCGGAGCGCTTCTGCTGGGCGGGCTGTGTTGGGTGCTGATGAACTTTTTGTGGGTGATTCACGTGACCGTGCCGGATGGCATTTCCGGATATGTGCTTGATCAGAACCTCGCCGACCTCGGCGTGTATCCGGGCGCGTACATCGGCTCCATCGACGCGCGGGCGGTGCGTTCGGAAATGATGTACCGGATGCCGGAACTCGCGTACATCTCCATCAATCTGCACGGCAACCGGCTGGAGGTGGAAGCACATGCACGCCGTCCCAAGCCGCAGATGGTGGATGCCGACCTGCCGACCAGCGTCTACGCGACCAAACCGGGGCTGATTACGAAAATGACCGTTACCGAGGGCACGCCGACCAAAAAGGTCGGAGAGACCGTTGAACAGGGCGAGATGCTGGTGTCCTCCATCAAACTGCCGACCGGAGAGCAGGGCAAGCCGCGCAAGAGCCACGCCACCGCCGAGGTCGAAGCGCGCACCTGGTATACCCTGACCGCGCGGCGGATGCCGGAAACCATGGTTAAACAGTACACGGGGAGGCAAAAGAAGCATTACGCGCTCGTCTTCGGCAAGTGGAGGCTCAATCTGTTCCTTGGCAGCAGTATTTCACAGGAAAATTGCGACAAGACCGTCAGCGAGCGCAAAATTGTCATTACGGACAGCTTGGAGGTGCCCGTCCGGCTGGAGGAGGAGACGTTTCGGTACTATGAGACCGCGCCGACCGCGTCGGATCCGGAAGCGCTGCGCGCCGAAATGGAGCAGTCGGCGCTTGCGCGGCTGCGTGCGCAGATCAGCGGCACGGTCACTGCGCACAGCACAGCATTCCGCGAACTGCCCGGCGGCGGATATGAGCTGACGCTGTATGCCGAATGCCTCGAGCAGATCGGTGAGGAGGCAGTCGACACGCAAGCGCTGCCCGAGCCTGAGGAGCCTGCGCAGGACGGGACACAGTGAACGAAAGGCGGGCGCGGGGATCGCCGTCCACCCCATGGCGCCGACAGATTTCCAAATTGCCTGTTAAAAATATGTAAAACCGCAGCAACCCGCCGGAGTCTATTGAAACCGCCGCTGTTTTGCGCTATAATGAGAAAAAATCAGTTTGTAAGACAGAAGGCGAGGAGCGAATTTGCAGAAACACATCGCATTTGACGGTATGTCCCAGCAGGCGGTTTTCGGCGCGTTTGACGTGAACCTCAAAGCGATCGAAAAGGCCCTGTCTGTTTCCATTGTTTCGCGTGACGGCGGTATCGATATTTCCGGGGAGTCGGAGGAGCGTATCTGCCAGACGGTCAATACGCTGGAAGCGCTGAAAGCGATCCACGACCACGGCGAGCCGATTAACGACATCACGGTGGGCAGCGTGCTCGACTCGGTACGCACGGGTGACACGGATTCGGCCGTCGCCGCGACCCGAGACACGGTCGCCATCACCTATCGCGGCCAGCCGATCAAGTGCCGCACGGTGGGTCAGAAACGCTTTATCGAAACGCTGAAAAAATCCACGATTACGATCTGTATCGGCCCTGCGGGTACAGGCAAAACCTTTCTGGCCGCGGCCACGGCGGTTACTGCCTTTCGCAACAAGGAGGTGGACCGCATTGTGCTGACGCGGCCGGCGGTGGAAGCGGGTGAAAAGCTGGGCTTTTTGCCGGGCGACCTGCAGAGCAAGGTCGATCCTTACCTGCGCCCGCTGTATGATGCGCTGTACGACCTGCTCGGCACGGAAAAGGTGAAGGACTATATGGAACGGGGCGCCATTGAAATCGCCCCGCTGGCCTATATGCGCGGCCGTACGCTGAACAATAGCTATGTGCTGATTGGCGAGGCGCAGAACATTACGCTCTCCAGCCTCAAAATGGCGCTGACCCGGCTGGGTGCCGGTTCTAAAATGATTCTTACCGGCGACGTTACACAGATCGATCTGGGCGACGGGCAAGAGAGCGGCCTTGCCAAGTGCGCACAGATGCTTTCCGATATCGAGGGTATCGGCATTACGCATTTGAACAATGCCGACGTGGTGCGCCACCGGCTGGTGCAGGAAATCGTCAAGGCGTTCGAAAAGGACGAGGCGACGCCCAAGAAGGGAAAAACGTCCGCCCGCCCTTATCAGAAACCGTTTTACCGCTGAAGAAACCCCCGTCAGCCCTTGGCTGACGGGGGTTCTTTACATGTTATGTATCGGGATGACGCCGTTTTCAACCAGATCAATAAACAGAGCGCCAAGCTCGGGGTCGAACTGCCGGCCGAGGCTCCGACGGATTTCATGCAGCGCGTCGGCGATCGGCATAGGTTCCTTGTAGGGACGCCGTGAGATCATGGCGTCGAACGCGTCGACAATGCACAGGCAGCGGGCGCCGATCGGGATGCTGTCCCCCGCGATGCCGCGCGGATAGCCCTTGCCGTCATAGCGCTCGTGGTGCCCCAGAACGGCGGGGATGACGTAGGTGAGCGAAGGCAGGTGGCGGATCATCTCAATGGAAAGCTCCACATGCTGCTGCATAATTTTGACTTCGTCATCGTTCAGGCGCCCGGTTTTGGAGAGAATTGCATCCGGTATGCCAATTTTTCCAATGTCGTGCAGCAGGCCGGCCTGACGGATGATCTCAATGTGTTCGTTATCCAACCCGTAGGCCTTGGCCAGCGCGGCGGCATATTCCGAAACATACTGGGAATGGCTGAAGGTATAGTGATCCTTGGCGTCAATCGCGGCAGTCAGCGCATAAATGGTGGAGGAATACTGGAGGACGATGTCGGCCTTGTCCCGCACCGGCGGCATGCCGCCCGCCGAACGGCTGTAAACGATGATGCGGTTTTTGCCGTGCTGTTTGGCGCTGAACACTGCCAGATTGGCATAGGAGAGCAGTTCCTCCGGCGTGCCCGCCGCAGTCGGATACGTGCAGATGCCGGCCGAAAAGGTCAGGAACTTGTTGACTTTTTCGGCGGACTGCCGCACATACTCCCGTAGGTCGGTCTCGACGCGCCGGGCATAGCTCAGTGCCGCGGCGCCGTCGCAGAACGGCAGGACGACAGCAAACTCCTTGCCGCCGTAGCGGGAGATTGTGCCGTGGGTGCCGATCGCCGTTGTCAGCAGTTCTGCAAAGCGCTGGAGCATGGCGTCGCCTTCACCGGAGCTGTGCAGCTCGTTGTAAAGCCGGAAATTATCCAGGTTGAACAGGATCAGCGAAATCACCTGCCCGCGCCCGCGCTGAAATTCACGCGCAAGCTGCTCGTTAAAATAGCGGCGGTTGTAAAGGCCGGTCAGGGAATCACGCTGCGCCTCCTGGCGAATGGTTTCGTAGAGGCTGGCATTCTGCATGGCGATGGACACCACGGAGACCGCAGAATCCAGAAACACGGTTTCGTCGAAGGTATAGGGCTTGTGGTCGGACCTTTCCGGAAGCAGGGTGACGCCGATCATCTTGTCTTCACACCGGATCGGTATGAGATAACCGAAGTTCAGGTCGTGCAGAAGACGCTTTTCCTCCTCCCACAGGGATTTGTAGAGCGAGGTATGGATGAATTCGGTATACAGCATGCCGGTGCTGTATTTGCTGAGCCAGAGGATAAGGGGATGGTCTCCGCGCAGGGTAATGTTGCGGCGGATCGGCGCCGAGCCCTCGGTTGATTGGTAGACGTTGTTCTCCGGCGAATACAGGCAGATATAGATCCCTTCCCCGGGCATGGTGCCGCGCAGCAGCTCACGAAAAATATCAATGACCTCGTCAAGATGAAGCGTGCGGCTGACTGATTCCGAAAAAGCGCGCAGACGATCCTCGCGTTCGATCTGGTCGCGGACAAAGACGTTGTTCAGAAGCTCCGACAGCACATGGGAAAGCAGGATGCCCAGCGTGGAAAACAGAATTGCAATAATGACCGTTTCATGTTCCCGCAGGGAGGGCAGATAGTGCTCAAAAATGTTCTTCACCCAGGAGAAAAAAATCAGCAGGACGATGGAGCTGACCACGACCGTCATAAAATACGTCGGTGCCTTGGAAACAATCTGCCGGTTGAGCGCAAACAGCCGTTTTTTGCACAGTGCATAGTAGATACAGCAGGCATTGGCGGCGCAGGCGAGCGAATCAATCGGCAGGGAATTGAGGAACGGCATCGTGGTCGGGAGTACGGTGCCCAGGATCAGTATGCCGATGCCGACGAGCAGCGGCGTAAAGTGCGTGGTCGGCGCGCCCTGCTGCCGCAGAGCGGTCAAAACCACCCGCCAGATGGAGGCGAAGATGATGATAGACAGCACCACCGGCGCAATAACGAGCGGGTACACCTCGTACCGCATCGAAAAAGCGCCGCCCGTTGTCGTGATGACAGGGGTGGACAAAAAGGAATTCATGTGGTTCATGACCAGCATGATTACGGTGCAGACGCCCCATAGGCTTTTCAGCAGAAACCCGCGGATGTTCAGATAATGAACGGCCAGCAGGTAATAGAACCAGGGCACCAGCAGCATGCCGTCCAGACAGATCAGGTTCCAGAAATTTGACGAGGGATAAAACTGTAACCGCAGAAGAAGGGAGCCGCCGGACCAAAGAATAAAGGCGCCGAGCAGCAGCATAAACGAATTGATGGTTTTGTTTTTGCGTGCGGTCAGCAGCGTCATAAGCAGGAAGATATTACACAGCAGCGCCAAACCGGGAAACAGCGTGAAGAGGATTGGATTTATTGACAAAATCCGTCACCTCCCCGAGACATACCGCGGTTTTGCAGGTACAGCAGATCCACTACATCCTGCGTGGAAGGGTTAATGCGGCGGATGGACCGGCCATAGCGCTCGCGGTATTCGTCCAGCACCCCCTCGCGCAGCAGCGTAATTTGCAGCGGCTCAATGCCGAGCAGGCGCTTGAGATCGCCATAGTCATGGTCGTAATGCCGGAAATAGATCGACATATGCTCCCGCACCAGACGCTCCGTAATTGGGTGAGTCGCGTCGGCTTCCGGCTCCATTTCAAGGTAAAGATGCATAAAGGCGCGTTTTTCACCGTCATATTCTTTGAGGGCGAACCAGTCATGCACCTGCAGCCGCGACATCTCAATCACGCGGTTGACCGCACCAGCCGTGATGCGTGTAAAGCCCGCGATGTCAATGACGGAGGGCACACGGTCCAGGTATTCAAACTGGGGCATGGACAGGCCGTCGCGCTCGTTTTTCAAACGCAGGCAGCGGTACATATCCCCCACACGGTAGCGTGCAAACGCACCGCCTTTGAGCACGGTGATGACCAGCTCGTAATCCTGCCCCGCGGTCAGCTCGTCCATAAGATAGGTCTTCGGGGTATAAGAGCGATCATCCATATTGCGAAGCATTTCCTGTTCAGGGATAAATTCATAAAAGCACGCGTCCGGGAACAGAACCAGGCCGTCGCGGCTCCAGGTTTCGGTGCCGATGCAGGTCGGCTCGGTGCCGCCATGAATTTCGAGTGGGCGGCGGCCCCAAGCGGCTTCCAGCTCGTCCTTAAACAGAACGGTATCCGTGCCGATGCAGATGAGACCCTGCAAATCGAACAGGTCGGCGGGGCGGATGGGCTTGCCGTCGCGCGCGCTGCGGTATTTGGCGAGCAGCAGCCGGTACAGCATGGTGGGATGGAAGCCTGCGAGGCTGCGCAGCAGGCCAAAGCCGCCCGAACCGCCGCTTATAAATTCATTGAAGTTCTTTGTGATGGTATAGATAATGCTGCTCATGCCAAAATAGAGACTGATGCCGCTCTTGACCGCCATTTTAAAGCCGACGCGGTTTTGCTCGCCGAAAGACATTTTGAGCGCTTCGCGCAGCGGGGGCAGATAGTGCAGATCGTACTCGTTTTCGACCAGAATGGGAAACAGGCCGCTGAGATAAGGCAGCGGGGCGAGGCAATAGAGCGTACGCGCGCTGGGCTTGAGGAAGAACTTCCCGCGGGCCTCGGAGGTGGCCAGGATCAGCGAGGACAGGATGTTGGTTTTGATGGTCGCCAGCATCTGCTCGGTGTAAGGCGCAATTTTGACGGGGCGGGTGCCGCTCTCCCATGTGGTTTCAAGCCATACCGCCGGGTCGAGGGGTAGCTGATCGGTGCGCTTGGTCAGCAGCGTATCGGCATAGTCCTCGTAGGTGGTCAGCGGAACGTTTTGCCGAAATTCGCTGACCGTCCGGGGGATTTGGCCGCCGAACAGGCGTTTTCCAAGGCCGGACTTTCCCAGGAGAGAGATCTGCTCTTCCAGAAGGCGGAACTGGATCTGCATATATTCTTCCATGGACAGGTCAAGAAAACTACAGTACTGCGACCAGACCTCCTCGGGGGGCAACTGGGTTAGTTTGTCTTTGAAGCGCAAGGGCGATCCACCGCCTTTCCTTTAAATTTTGTGAAGATGAAACGCATTAAAACATAGAATCGTCTTTTCCCAGACAGCGTGCGATACTGTCGCGGTTTGGGATGAGGAAAGGGACGCGCTGCCGGTAGTCGGCATAGCCCGCAATGTAGCAGGGGAAAAGCCAGCGGTCCTGCAGTGCGATGTACGCGAAGTTCAGCGCAGAAAAGAACAGCGCGCCGACCCCCATGCGGGCGCTGCCGGAGAAAAGCCACAGGCCAAGATAGCCGAACAGCAGGCACCAGCCGCCCGGATGCCGGCAGAGCGCGTAAGCGCCCCGGTCGCATACGCCGAGGGGGGTATCCGCTACATAGACGTCGTTTGCGGGAAGCGCAAAAAACAACACGTATCCCAGCAGAAACAGCCAAAGGACAGACCATACGGCCCCCGCCGCGCGCAGAGGCGTAATGGGAGCATCAAGCGGGAACAGCAGCGCCGCCGTCGCCCCGGTCAGAAGCAGTCCGCCCGCGGCAAACAGCAGCCCGCCGAAGCGAGCCGGATTTTGCGCTTTGACAATGTCAAACAGAATAAATAATGCAAACGCACCGGCGCCGGCAACAAGCGGTGTCAGCATTGGCGGCCTCCCCGCCGCCCGGCGCTGTGGTTACAAGGCGTGAGGGCAAAAGATGCGTTTACGCCGCGACTCTCACAGCGCGCCGCAAAAACGGATCGGCGTATAAAAAGCTCGATTTTTATGTAAGTCGGCATTCCCAGCTCCCCTTCCCGCACATCTGTGTCAAGCAAAGTTACAAGAAAAACGCAATAACAAAATGAACGAAAAAAATATAACCATATGAGTGAAATTTCCAAATTTATTCTACAATATGGCTGCTAAAAATGCAACAGAAAACCGCGGGGAGAGAGGAAATTTGGAGAAAGCGGTAAGCTCCGGGGGAAACGTGCGGCTGCCGGGATACCGGGAATGCGCGCGGGTCGCGCCGGACTGTCATGACGCGCGGTGACAAAAGCGATTGCTATTTTCCGCGTTTAAACGTATAATATAAAAACAGAATGCCCGGGAAACCGAACGATGGGGCTTGTATCAGAAAATGAGAGGGCGAAAAAATGGCGGAATATGAGATTCATATTGAAATGGATGAGCCAGTGGCGGACGAGGCCAGCGTACGCGAGCTGGTGACGCGCTGCGCACGGGAAACGCTCGCGCGCGAAGGCGTCTGCTTCCCCGCACAGATCGACGTGACGGTGGTCGGGGATGATGACATCCGCGCACTGAACGCTGCCTACCGTGATAAAGACGCTGTGACCGACGTGCTTTCCTTCCCGCTGTATGAGTTTTACAACGGTGAACCGCGCGAGGATCTGACGGGTGAAACGGATCCTCTCACCGGGCGCATCCTGTTGGGGGACATGGTTCTCAATTACAGGCGCGCCTGCGAACAGGCTGAGGAATTCGGGCACTCTCCCGCGCGCGAGTGCGGTTTTTTGACGGTGCACTCGGTTCTGCACCTGTTGGGCTACGACCATGAGCGCGGCGAAGCGGAGCAGGCGGTCATGCGCGCGCACGAGGAGGCTGTGCTGCGCGCGCTCGGGCTGACCCGGGACGCCACATAAACCCGCCGCAGGAGGAATGGCATGAACAGGGAAATCCGAAAGCTGTCGCAGAGCTTCCGCTGCGCTTTCCGCGGTATCGCGCAGTGTATGCGGTCGGAACGCAATTTCCGCATCCATTTGAGCGTGGCGGCTTATGTCGGCCTGCTCGCGCTGATCGGCCGGCTGCCGGTGCCGCAGCTTGCCATCCTGTGCGTGTGCTTTGCGCTCATGCTGGGCGCGGAACTGATGAACACCGCCATTGAACGGCTGTGCGACCGCAGCGCATGCGGCTATGACGGCGCGGTGCGCGAGGCCAAAGATATTGCCGCGGGCGCGGTGCTGATCTGCGCGGTTTTTTGCGCGGCGGTCGGCGTGGCGCTGTTCGTGGGGGACGGCGCAATCGCGCGCATCCTCGCGTTTTTCACAGCGCGGCTGTGGGCGGCGGGGCTACTGATTTTGTCGGTTCCCTTTTGTATTGCATTTATTTTTAAACGGAAATTTTCGTAAGAATGATAACAAGAGGTATAAATTATGGGGAATATAACAAAGAGCGCGGTCATTTCTATGGTTGGCCGCCCTAATGTCGGCAAATCCACACTGACGAACCGGCTTGTCGGCCGTAAGGTCGCCATCGTCTCAAACAAGCCGCAGACCACGCGCACCCGTATCACAGGCATCTTAAACCGCGATGCATGCCAGTTTGTTTTTCTGGATACGCCCGGCCTGCATAAGCCGCGCAGCCGTCTGGGCGATTTCATGATCAAGGTTGTGAACGACACTGTGGCGGATGTGGACGCGGCCGCGCTGCTGGTTGAGCCAACCGCGGCGATCGGGCCGGCGGAGGAGACCCTGATGCGCAAAATCAGGGAGAGCGGTATCCCGTCCGTGCTGGTCATCAACAAGGTGGATACCGTGAAGCGTGAGGAACTGCTCGCCGTCATCGCGGCATACAGCGCGGTGCACGAGTTTGACGCCGTCGTCCCGGTTTCCGCGCGGCGCGGCGATGGCGTCGAGGCGCTGCTGGACGAGTTTGAGAAGTTTGCGCTCCCGGGGCCGCAGCTATTTCCGGACGACATGGTTTCCGACCAGCCGGAAAAGCAGGTCATTGCGGAGACGATCCGGGAAAAGCTGCTGTATCTGCTGCAGCGCGAGGTGCCGCACGGCGTTGCGGTCGGCATTGAACAGCTGGAACGGCGCTCGGATGGGCTGGTGTCCATCCATGCGACGATTTATTGCGAAAAAAACAGTCACAAGGGTATTATCATCGGCAAAAACGGCGCTATGCTTAAAAAAGTCGGCGAGCTTGCGCGGCAGGATATCGAGCGGCAGCTTGACGCAAAGGTGTTTCTCGACCTTTGGGTCAAGGTCAAGGAGGACTGGCGCAACAACGAATATCAGATGCGCAATTTTGGTTACGAGGACGAATAGGCGTGCGGCGGTGCGTCCGCCACAGTTTGCCAGTGCAATAATTCCCGCGTATGCACTGCGGCTTTTTGCTCAAACTATGGGTAGAAGGGAGCGGTTTTATGTTGAATCAGCAGGAATTTTGGCAGCTTTTTGCGCAGACAGGCGAGCCAATGGCCTATGTTCTCTATAAAGAGACGGAGCAGGACACACAAAACCGGCAGGAAGGGACGTCATGCAGCAGCACATCAACACCAGGGGCCTCGTAATCCGCGAGGTCGATTTTGGGGATCACGACCGGTACATAACCGTTCTGACTGCCGAGGGGCTGAAGATTGAGGTACTGTGCCGTGGTGTGCGGCGCAGAAACGGCCGACAGGCTGCGGCCGTGCGCCTGTTCTGCTATGCGGAGCTGACGCTTTTTGAAAGCCGCGGCAGATATACCCTGAACGACGCCGCGCTGATTACAAGCTTCTGGGGCGTCACGCAGGACATTGAAAGCTACGCCCTGTGTTGTTATTTCGCGGAGCTGGCCTCCATGACGAGCGAATCCGACGAGCCGATGCCGGCGGTCACCCGCCTCATGCTGTTCGCGCTGCATGCACTTTGCGAGAGAAAACGCCCGCTGGCGCTGGTCAAGGCGGCGTTTGAGCTGCGGCTGTTTGCGGAAACAGGCTTCCAGCCGCAGCTGATGGCCTGCGGGGCGTGCGGCGGCGCGCCGCTGCCTCCGGCTTTTTCCGTGCGCGAGGGGACGGTCTGCTGCGCGGCCTGCGCCGCACGGCTGGGCGGAGACTGGATTCCGCTTGGAGAGGGTACGCTCGCGGCCATGCAGCATATATTGGAAAGCGAGCTTTCCCGCGTGTTCTCGTTTGCGCTTGGGGAGGCTTCCGCCGCGCAGCTCGGCGCGGTCTGTGAGCAGTATGTGCTTTACCACGCGGAACGTGGCTTTGCGAGTCTGGATTTTTATCATTCCCTGTTTCAGCTCGCTGCGGTCAGGCCAAGACAGAGCAGCCGCAAGGAGGGGGAAGACCACCGGACGTAACCGGAAGGAACCCCATACGCTGTTCTGCGTCCATCCGGCGGAGGCTTTCCGATGCGGAATACGGCATACATAGTGCGCTCGCGAGAAAAGGCATACTTTTACGAATCATCAAACTGTGAAAAACAGTATTCGGAGAAAGGAATCATGAATAGATTAGGAGAAAAATCACTCAGAACGCTCGAGTATTTCACCGTGCTTGATCTGCTTGCGGGCGAGGCGGTATCCGAGCGCGGCAAACAACGCTGCCGTGAACTACGGCCTATCACCGACCGGGAGGAGGCTGCGCTTTGGATGCAGCAGACGACCGATGCGAAAGACATGATGCAGGTGCATGGCTCGCCCTCCTTCGCAGGCGTCAAGGATGTGCTTTCCTCGTTGTCGCGCGCGGATATCGGCGGCGTGCTGAACCTGCGCGAGCTGCTCGACGTGGCCGGAATGCTGCGCGCGGCGCGCACGGCGCAGGGCTATGTGGCGGAGCAGGAGAGCAAGACGACGCTCTCGCCGATGTTCGCGCTGCTGACCGGCAACCGCGCGCTGGAAGAGGCGATTACGACCGCCATCGTCAGTGAAGAGGAGGTAGCGGATGGCGCTTCGCACGAGCTGCTCTCCATCCGCCGCCACATGCGCCAGATTGCGGGCAAGGTGCGCGAGACGCTGGGTCGTCTGGTGTCGGGCGAGCGGTCGAAATATTTGCAGGAAGCCATTATCACACGGCGGGGCGGACGCTTCGTCGTACCGGTCAAGGCTGAGCACCGTGGCGACGTGCCGGGCCTGGTGCACGACGTTTCGTCATCCGGCGCGACGGTGTTCGTCGAGCCTGCGCAGGTCGTCGAAATCAACAACCAGCTCAAGGTGCTGGAAGGCAGGGAGGCACTCGAGATCGAGCGCATCCTCGCCGCGTTGTCCGCGGACGTGGCGGCGTGCGCCGGAATTATCCGTACCGATTACGATATGCTGACTGCGCTTGACTTTATTTTTGCGCGCGCCAAGCTGTCCTACAAGCTGAACGCCTGCGCGCCTGTCCTCAAGCGGGAAGGACAGGGCGTGAAGCTGGAACGCGCGCGGCATCCGCTGCTCGACCAGAAAAAGGCCGTCCCGATCGATATCTCGATCGGTTTTGACTATGACACGCTGGTTATCACCGGCCCGAACACAGGCGGCAAGACGGTTTCCCTGAAAACGCTTGGACTGTTGAGCCTAATGGCGGCGTCCGGCCTGCACCTGCCCGCCAACGAAACGAGCGAGGTCGCAATTTTTGAGAACGTCTACGCCGATATCGGCGATGAGCAGTCCATTGAACAGAGCCTTTCGACGTTTTCCTCCCATATGAAAACCATCGTTTCGATTGTAGATCGTGCGGGTCCGGGCGACCTTGTCCTGTTCGACGAGTTGGGCGCGGGCACCGACCCGGTCGAGGGTGCGGCGCTCGCCGTGTCAATCATCGGTTACGCACGTCAGATGGGCGCGTTTGTCGCGGCGACGACCCACTATTCCGAGCTCAAGACCTTCGCGCTGACAACGGACGGCGTGGAAAACGCCTCCTGCGAGTTTGACGTACAGTCGCTTCAGCCGACCTACCGCCTGCTGACCGGCATTCCGGGCAAGTCCAACGCTTTTGCGATCGCCGGACGGCTCGGCCTGTCGCCGACCATCATCGAGCGGGCGAAGGATCAGCTTTCCAGCGAAAACATGCGCTTTGAGGATGTCCTTGCCGAGCTGGAGAAAGAGCGCCGCCAGATGGAAAAATACAAGGCTGAGGCCGAGCGCCTGCGCCGCGCCGCCCAGTCGGAAAAGGACAAAGCGCTTTCGCTCAAGGATCAGACCGAGGACAAGGCCGACCGGTTGCTCCAGCGTGCCCGCGACCAGGCGGACGCCATCCTGAAGGACGCGCGCATGACGGCTGAAACCGTGTTTGCAGAGCTCGACTCGCTCAAAAAGAGGAGCGCTGCCGACCTCGCAAATGAAAACCTTTCCGCCGCCCGCGCCGCGCTGCGCGGCGTCATTACGCAGACCGAAACGGAGCATCGCCAGAAGCGCGAAAAGCGCACGATCGCGCCGGAGGAGGTTGCGCCGGTGCAACCGGGGGACGAGGTGCAGCTGCTCAACGTCTCAAACATCTCCGCGACGGTACTGACTGCGCCGGACAAGGACGGCAACGTGCAGGTGCAGGCCGGGATCATGAAGATGACGGTCAGGCAAAATGAGATTCGTCCGATCCGGCAGCCGGAAAAGCCCAAGGCCAAAACCTTTCGCGCGGGTTCCGGCGGCGTACGGGAGCTGCGCCTGCAGTCCATGCCCTCGGAGCTGGATGTGCGCGGCATGTGTGCGGAGGAGGCAATTCTGGAGGTCGACCAGTTTATATCCGGCGCGCTCATGGCCGGACTGCCGCAGGTGACCATCATTCACGGAAAGGGTACGGGTGTTCTGCGCGCCGCGGTTCAGCAACATCTCAAGCCGAATAAGCGCGTCAAAACCGTGCGCAACGGGGCATATGGCGAGGGTGAAATGGGCGTCACGGTCGTGGAGTTCAAGTGACGGGAAGCCCTGTAAAGTCTCGTAGGCACTTTCCACATAAATAGATATGCGGTAGCGTAAAAATGTGTAAATAGTGTTTCAAAGGTTTCAAAAACGTAGGTTTTTTTGGCGCTTATTTTCGCTATCAGGCGGGTTTGTCCTAAAAATTATATTGACGAACCGCTAAAAAAACGGTATGCTATATCTAAACTTGGATAATTAATATAGGAGCGATGCGGATATGTTTTCTAAGGAAGTACAGGTCACCAATCAGGTAGGGCTATACGCCAGACCCGCAACTTTTTTCATCCAGAAAGCAAATGAGTTCAAAAGCACGATCCTGGTTGAAAAGGAAGAGCGCCGCGTCAACGCGAAAAGCCTGCTGGGCATCCTCTCACTGGGCATTACCAAGGGTACCACGATTAATCTGATCGCGGACGGCCCGGACGAGGAAGAAGCGGTCAACGCGCTCGTTGAGCTGATCACCTCGAATTTCAGCGATTAATTTGAACATTCACCGGACATGAAAAAGCACCGCGTAAGCGCGGTGCTTTTTGTCGTCACGTACCGTCCGCGGACAGGAGGAGAGGGATCCCCATGCCGACCTATGAAGAACTGAAAGCCCGGGTACTCAGCCTGCCGTATGCCCCGGGCGTTTACATTATGAAGAATGCCGCCGGCCAGGTCATTTATGTGGGCAAGGCAAAGGCGCTCAAGAACCGCGTGACAAGCTATTTCCAAAGCCCCGCCGGTATGACGCCGAAGACCCGGCGCATGGTCTCACAGATTGATGATTTTGACATCATCGTCACGGAATCAGAGTTTGAGGCGTTGGTTCTTGAGAACTCTATGATCAAGAAATACAAGCCCAAGTATAATATCCTGCTCAAGGACGACAAAGGCTATCCCTATGTCAGGGTCACGACCTCGAAACCCTATCCTGAGTTTTCGATTGTCTCAAAGCCCGGGGAGGATGCGGAGCGCTATTTCGGGCCCTATTCCGGGCGGCGCGCCGCGCGGCAGGCGATCGACACGATCTGTGAGGCGTTGCGGCTCAAGACCTGCCGCCGGGTATTCCCGCGCGACATCGGCAGGGAGCGACCCTGCCTGAACCGCCACCTCGGCCGGTGCGTCGCGCCGTGCACGGGCAACGTATCGCCGGAGGAGTACGCCGAGCTGGTCAGGCAGGCGATCTCGCTGCTGGAGGGCAATTTCAAGGGGCTGGCAAGGGAGATTGAGGGCGCGATGCTGGAGGCATCCGAAAACCTGCAGTTTGAGCGCGCCGCCATGCTGCGGGATCGTCTGCGCGCCGTGCAGGCGCTCGGCGAGCGGCAGAAGGTCGTCGCGGGCGGCTTTGCCGACCTCGATGTACTGGCATTTGTGCAGGGGCAGACGCGCGGCTGCGTGGTTGTGCTGCATTATCTGGGCGGTAGCCTGCAGGACAAGGAGTACACGGTTATCGACGGCGTCACGCAGGCCGATGCGGGCGAGGTGCTCGGCGATTTCCTCAAACAGTATTACTCCCTGCGGCAGGCCGCGCCGCGCGCCGTACTGCTGTCCGCCGAAATTGAGGACCGCGACGCGGTTGCGGAGTTCCTGGTCTCCATTGCCGGGCGAAAGGTGGAGCTGGCCGTTCCGCAGCGCGGCAAGCGGCACGATCTGATACGGCTGGCAGAAACCAATGCTGCCGAGGAGATCGCACGCATCGAGACCGGGCAGGAACGGCGGCTGAAATCGCTCGAGCTGCTGCAGAGCATGACGGGTCTGGAGGTTCTGCCCGTGACGCTCGAAGCGTACGACATTTCAAACTTTGCGGGCGCGGAGACGGTTGGTTCCATGGTGGTGTTCGAGCATGCGCAGCCGAAAAAGAGCCGCTACCGCCGTTTCAAAATCGAAAGCGCCGCCTTTGGGCAGGATGACTACCGCTCAATGGCGGAGATGCTGACCCGCCGTCTACAGCACTATGCCGACGGCGATGAAAAGTTCGCGCCGCTGCCCTCGGCGTTCCTGATTGACGGCGGTCTGGGGCATGTGCGCACAGCGCAGGCTGTGCTGGACAAATTCGGCGTGACCACGCCCTGTTTCGGCATGGTGAAGGACGACCGGCACCGCACGCGCGGTCTGGTCGCGCCGGATGGGCGCGAATTCGGCATTTCGACCGTTCCGGCGGTCTTTGCCCTGATCGGGCGCATCCAGGAGGAAGTGCACCGCTTTGCGATCACCTATAACCGTCATCTGACCGGCAAAACCGTGCGCGGCTCCACGCTCGATAAGATTGAGGGCGTGGGCGCGAAGCGCCGGGGCGAGTTGCTCCGGCATTTTAAAAGCATCGATAATATTCGGAACGCTTCGCTCGACCAGCTCCGGCTGGTGGTGCCAAACAATGTTGCGGTCGCGGTCTATGACTTTTTCCGTGAAAAAGAGGCCGGGAGGGACCCGGAAAAAGGAGCTGAAAACGCATGAGAGTCGTATCAGGAACAGCGCGGGGCAAGCAGCTGCTGCCGGTGCCCGGCATGTCCACCCGGCCGACGACCGACCGGGTGAAGGAATCGGTCTTTAACATCATTCAGATGCGCGTGCGCGGCGCGCGGGTGCTCGATCTGTTCGCGGGCACCGGTCAGCTCGGCATCGAGGCGCTGTCCCGCGGCGCGGCGCATGCCGATTTTGTGGATGCGGACCGCGCGGCGGCCGATGTTGTGCGCAAAAACCTGGCGGGCGCGCGGGTAGAGGAGCGTGCGTCGGTACATCAGATAGATTTTAAAAAATACCTCGCGGGCTGCAGGCAGCACAACGCGGATCTGATTTTCCTGGATCCGCCGTATGGGGGAAAGCTGCTCGAAAGTGCGCTTTTTGAGATAGAAAGGTTTGACATTCTGTCGCCCGATGGTATAATAATATGCGAAAGTGCTGTGGAAGACAAATGGGAGTGCCCGTTTGCGCGCGGCCGCGAGTACCGGTACGGTGCGATCCGCATTACGGTTCTGGCGGCTGAAACCACACCAAAAACGCCGTGAATGTGCGGCGGAACGGATGTAATACATGAAAATTGCGATTTATCCGGGCAGCTTTGACCCGGTCACACACGGGCATCTTGACGTGATCGAACGCGCGGCCAAGATGTTTGATCACCTCATCGTCGCCGTGATGCACAACGGTGCGAAAAGGCCGCTTTTTACCTGCGAAGAGCGCATGGAGTTTCTGCGGCGCACGACCGGCCATATCCCCGGCATTGAAATTGCCGGATTTTCCGGCCTGCTGGCCGATTACGCAGCCCAGCGCCATGCCTGCGCGATTGTCAAGGGGCTGCGCGCGGTTTCGGACTTTGAATATGAGTTTGCCATGGCGCTCGCCAACCGCAAGCTCAATCCGAATGTCGATACCGTGTTCCTGATGACCAGCGCGCAATATATGTATCTAAGCTCGTCCATGATCAAGGATATCGCACAGCACGGCGGCTCCATCGCCGACTTTGTGCCCGCCTTGATCCATGACGAGATTGTGCTTCGGATGAGAAAGGACGATTGAAGTTTATGGTAGCCGCTTTGGACGAAGTTGTAAACAGCCTGTACCAAATGGTGCAGGACGCCTGGGCTGTACCGCTCGGCGGGGATAAATGCGTGATTGAGCGAGACCGCGCGCTTGACCTGCTCGACGAGCTGCGGGTCAACATGCCGGCCGACGTGAAGATGGCCAAAGATATTGTGGAAAAACGCAACGAGCTGATTGCCGCCGGCAAGCGCGAGGCCGAGGCCATCCGCAAGCAGGCGGAAGAGTCCGCCCGGCAGCAGGTCAGCGAGGCCGAAATTGTACAGCAGGCGCGCCGCAAAGCCAAGGAGATCATCGGCAACGCGGAGATTCAGGCGCGCGAGTTGCGCCGGGTTGCGAACGAATATTGCGAGGATACGCTGAAACGCGCTGAGGAGGCTGTTGCAACCTCGCTCGAAGAGGTCAAAAAAGCGAGATCCCGCTTCAAAGCCGCCGCAAAATAATGGAAAAAAATACGGGAACACCCAAAAAAGCGGTGTTCCTTTTTTATTACCACAAAACAGAACATGCGTTTGAAATTACGAAAAAGATGCTTTTAGGCGAGAATAGCACGACTTTTCTGCTAAAAAAATTTCAAAACATCTTGCAATTACTTAGGGGGTAAAGTATAATAAGAACACGGTGGCGGAAAGTGGAGCAAAGTGCACCGTTGGGACAGAAAGAGAGAGCGGGGTGACACGCAGTGAAGGGCGAGTTCAGGCATACGATAGACGCCAAAGGCCGCCTGTTCATTCCGGCCAAGCTGCGCGAGGAACTTGGCGAGCACTTTATTATCACCAAAGGACTCGACGGCTGCCTGTTCGTCTATCCCGAAGAGGGCTGGCAGGTGCTCGAGGATAAAATCCGCGCGCTGCCGCTCAGCAAGTCCCGCAGTTTGCAGCGTTTTTTCTTTTCAGCCGCTGCCGATTCTGAGCTGGACAGCCAGGGACGTACGCTGGTGCCCGCGAACCTGCGGGAATACGCGGGACTCACCAAGGAAGTCACCATCATCGGCGTTTCAGGCCGCGCAGAAATCTGGGACAGCGCGCGTTGGGCCGAATATAACGACGAAATTACAAGCGAAAGCATCGAGGATGCGATGGAAGAGCTTGGATTTTAATTATGGACAAGCCGCACAGGAGGGTACCATGGAATTTCAGCACGAATCGATCCTTCTGGAAGTGTGTTTGGAATATTTGAATATCCGCCCTAACGGCGTCTATATCGACGCGACGCTGGGCGGCGCGGGGCACTCGCTCCGCATTGCGGAACGCCTGACGGCGTGCGGCCGTCTCCTGTGCATCGACCGGGATGATGAGGCGCTCCAAAACGCCGAAATCCGCCTTACGCCGGTGCGGGAGCGGGTGACGCTCAACAAGAGCGATTTCCGGGATCTCGATCAGGTGCTGGAGAACAACGGCTGCGCTGCTGCGGACGGTATTCTGTTCGATCTCGGCGTTTCGTCGCCGCAGCTCGACCATGCGGAGCGCGGCTTCTCCTATATGCAGGAAGCGCCGCTGGACATGCGCATGGATCGGCAGCAGGGCCTGACCGCCTACGATGTGGTCAACGGCTGGAGCCGCGAGGAGCTGCGCAGGATCCTGTTTGAATACGGCGAGGAGCGCTATGCGCCTCTGATCGCAGCCGCAATGGAACGCCGGCGGCAGGAAAAACCGATTGAAACCACACTGGAGCTGGTGGATGTAATCCGTGGGGCGATGCCGTCCAAGGCGCTCCGCGAAAAGCAGCACCCGGCCAAGCGCAGCTTCCAAGCCATCCGGATTGCGGTCAACGACGAACTTGGCGCAGTCCGTACGGCGATAGAAAAGGCGATCGCCTGTCTGGCTCCCGGGGGGAGACTCGCGGTCATCACGTTCCATTCTTTAGAAGACCGCATTGTGAAAAACGCGTTTGCGCAGGCGGCGCAGGGTTGTACCTGCCCAAAGGATTTCCCGGTTTGCGTCTGCGGCAAAAAGCCGCTCGTCCGTGTGGTGACGCGCAAGCCGATCCTGCCGAACGGCGCTGAAATTGAAGGCAATCCGCGCGCCCGCAGCGCCAAGCTGCGCGTTTGCGAGCGGCTGCCGCAGGAGTGAGTAAGAAATCACGTACGGGAGAGGGGGAGTTTCCGTTGTCAAGGTCAGCAGCAAGGGCGTCCCGCGAAAGCGTGGCATATGAAGGCGACGTTTACCGCATTCCGGACCCGCGTAAACAGCAGCAGTCTCTGCGCGTTCCGCAGGAACAGTTGCAGGCCGTGCCGGGGAAACGTGTCCGCCGCCGTGCATTGCCGCTTCAGCAGGTTGCCTGCTTTGCGCTCATACTGATGACTGCAAGCGCCATGATCTATGGACACGTCAGTCTGGCCCGTCTGACCAATGAGGTTTCGAACCAGCAGGGCGCGCTGGGCGACCTGAACA
Organism: Intestinibacillus sp.; assembly: GCA_050255995.1. Classification (GTDB taxonomy): domain Bacteria; phylum Bacillota; class Clostridia; order Oscillospirales; family Butyricicoccaceae; genus Intestinibacillus. The sequence continues at coordinate 3,226 of JBFWIM010000009.1, read as the reverse complement.
GCGAGTATGTCGCGCTGAAAGCCAGGCAGGATCAGTCTCTCAGCCTGTCATATGTGGAGCAGTACGCGCAGAATACGCTCGGCATGGTCAAATTGGATGCCAACCAGGTCGAATACGTCGAGATGAACAATCCAGATCAGATTGAGGTGCGGCAAACCGGCGTCAGCCTGAAAAGCGCCATGTCCGGATTGACCAAGAGCTTTAGTGCAATTTTGGAATATCTAGAGTGATAGCGGGAATAAGATAAAGAACAAGAACGGGAGTGAGAGGTGTGTAACATTTCTGACTCCCTCTTTTATAGGACAGACAGGATTAGGGAGAAATTGGAAGACTTCATCACCTGCGGGAGGAAAGGCAATGCCGATTCAGGGACCAAATAATCGCATGAGAGTCAGGCTGGCAGTCCTGATCGTCCTTTTTGTATTTTTAGGCTTTTCCGTTGTTGCGGTGCGCCTGTTTTACATGCAGGTGCTCAAATATGACTACTATCAGGAGAAAGCAATGAATTTCCAGACGCGCGATACGGTGGTCACGCCGACGCGCGGTACGATTTACGACAGGAACATGAAGGAACTGGCCGTTTCCGCTACGACCGAGACGGTCATCGTCGCGCCGATCAACGTGTTGACCGATGCGGAGAAAAAGGATGCGTCAGTCGCGCTTGCCAAGCAACAGAGGCTTGCCAAACTGCTGTCGGAGCAGCTCGGCGTACCATATGATACCACACTGACAAAGATACAGCGTGAAAAATCGCAGTACGAGGTTATCAAAAAAGGCGTGGAGAACGACGCCGTAGAGAATCTCAAGGCTGCGCTCAAGGAACAGAAGCTTTCGGCCGGCGTATCCACCGCGCCGGACAGCAAGCGGTATTATCCCTACGGCAGCTTTGCTTCGCAGGTGATCGGCTTCCTGAATTCCGACGGCATCGGGCAGGAAGGCATTGAAAAGCAATATGAAAAAGAGCTTGCGGGTACAGCGGGCCGCGTGGTACGCGCGACAAACGCGAAGGGCCGCGATATGCCTTTTGAATATGAGCAGTATATTCCCGCGCAGGACGGCAACAGCGTGGTGCTGACCATCGACGAGGCCATCCAGCATTTTCTCGAGAAACACCTGGAGACTGCCTATGCCGACAATCCGCAGGCGCGCGGCGGCGTTGCTGGCATCGTTATGGACGTCAAAACCGGCGAGATTCTCGCCTTGGCGGGCAAGCCCAATTTTGATCTCAATTCGCCGCGTGTCATTTCCGAGCAGGCCTGGCTGGATGAGCTGCGCGCAAGCATCAATAAGGTGCTTGCAGAGCATGGTTCCAGCGCGCAGATCAGCGACGCGTTTCTGAAGGACGGCGGCAAGGATAACCTGCCCGAGAATGTCGTGAACGATACCGGCAAAAACGCCGACGGGAAAACCCTGCTCGACGACCTGAGCGCCGCGCGCATGGATCAGCTCATGAAAATGTGGCGCAACAAGCCAATCATGGATACCTACGAGCCGGGTTCTACCTTCAAGCTCATGAACGTCGCGACAGCCTATGAGCTCGGCGTGGTCAACGAAAAAAGCACGTTTTTCTGCCCGGGCTATCAGCTTGTGGCCGACCGGCGCATCAACTGCTGGAAACACGGTGGACACGGCAGCGAAGATCTGATGCACGCGCTGATGAACTCCTGCAACCCCGCAATGATCCAGATCAGTATGAAAACCGGCACGCAGAATTTCTTTGAATACTTCCGGGCCTTCGGCTTTCAGGAGAAAACCGGCATCGACCTGCCGGGCGAACAGGTCGGCTATTTTTGGCCGCAGGATTCATTCACCGAACTGAATATGGCAACCGCCTCGTTCGGGCAGCGCTTCACGGTCACGCCGATCCAGGAGCTCTCCATGGCCTGCGCCATCGTCAACGGCGGCAAGCTGCTGAGCCCGCATGTGGTCAAGGAGATCATTGACAAGGACGGCAACGTCAAGCAGACCTTTGAGACCGGGGTTAAGCGTCAGGTTATTTCAGAGAATACGTCGGCCTTTATGCGTCAGGCAATGGAGCAGGTCGTCGCGGCCGGCACCGGTATGAACGGCTATGTCGCGGGCTACCGTGTTGGCGGCAAGACGGCGACCTCCGAGCTGCTTAAAAAAGAGGGCGACACCCAGGACCGCTACACCGCGTCCTTCATCGGCGTTGCGCCGATGGATGATCCGCAGGTTGCCGTGCTGGTTATGGTTGACGACCTGCCGCAGAACGTGCCGCACGGCGGCGGCGCGGTTGCCGCGCCGGTTGTCGCGCGCGTGCTGAACGATGTGCTGCCATATCTCGGTGTGGAGCCGCAGTACGGCGAGGATGAGGCCGACCGCCGCGAGGTTGCCGCGCCGAACGTCATCGGCAAGACCCGCGCGGAAGCCGAAAAGGCGGCCAAGGAAGCCGGACTGACGTGTAAATTCGTCGGCGACGGCGAAACGGTCACCGATCAGGTGCCGTCCGCGGGCGTCAAGGTGCCGGTCACTGCGCAGATGATCCTCTATTGCGGCGGCCAGAAATCGACCGAAGCCGTTGCAGTGCCGAACGTCACGGGCCTTACGCCGAGTCAGGCGCAGGAGCGCCTGCACGCAGCGGGTCTCTATATGAAACGCACCGGCATTGCAAGTAAAATGGATACTTATCAGACGAACGCCGCCAAGCAGAGCCCGGTCGCCGGAACCAAGGTCGGCGTCGGAACGGTGGTGACCGTTGAATTCTCGAATTCCGTCAATGTCGGCGACTGAGGCTCCGACAGCGGAAATTTGCAGCGCAGGAGAAAGAGAGGCAGAGCAGAGATGAAATTGCAGGAGCTTTTACAGGGTGTGGCCGCCTCGTGCGCGACGGCACCGATGGATGCAGAAATTGGCGAGGTGCGGTACGATTCACGCGCCGTGCGCCCGGGCGACCTGTTCGTCGCCATTCGAGGTTATGCGACGGATGGACACCGGTATATCGGGAAAGCGCTGGAACAGGGAGCGGCGGCCGTTGTCTGCGAGGAGGCGCCGGAGGGAATCCCTGCCGTGGTGGTCGCCGATTCCCGCGCCGCGCTGGCGGAAATTGCGGCGAACCGCTTTGGCCATCCGGCGGACGTTATGACGATGATCGGCGTGACCGGTACGAACGGCAAAACCACGACAACCTATCTGGTGAAGCATATTCTGGAATCGCAGGGGCACAAGGTCGGTCTGATCGGCACCAACCAGAACCTGATCGGCGGCG
>JBFWIM010000008.1:0-38882 GCA_050255995.1 Intestinibacillus sp. | reverse complement strand
TGCTGTCTTTCGACGCGGCTACACAAAAGGGCGCATTCCGCGTCGTGTCCTCCAAGGGCACCTATGTGCGCACCATTGTGCATGACCTTGGGCAGCGGCTCGGCTGCTTCGGCGCCATGCACAGCCTGATCCGCACACGCTCCGGCGCGTTCTCCCTTGCGGAAGCGCATACGTTCGCCGAGGTTGAGCAAGCCGCGGCAGACGGCACGCTCGCTTCCTTGCTGCACCCGACTGACAGCCTGTTTGCGGATTACCCGCGCGCTGATCTGGATGCTTACGGGTTTCAGCGCGCGCAGGCTGGCGCGTTCATCGATCCGGCACACGCCCCCGGCATGCCGCTTCAGCGCGGCGCGCTTTGCCGTGTCTATTACAAAGACGAATTTCTGATGCTCGGCCGCACCGATGCGCTGCAAAAAGGCGGTCTGGCGCTGTTTGTACATAAAAACTTCAGGTAGCCCTTTGCGGGCAATTGCCTGAGGCAACCCGTGCATCTGTTTCCAAATTTGAATCCCCCGGGAGGTATTCCCATGACCCAGCAGAAGATCCGGCGCGCCATTGCGCTCGGCTATTTCGACGGCGTGCATCTAGGGCACCGCGCCCTGATGGATCGCGCTGTTCTGCGTGCAAAAGAGCATAACGCCATTTCCGCCGTCTTTACCTTTGACGTGCATCCCGATTCGGTCGTCCTGGGCCGTCAGGTGCCGCTCATCACCGCCAACGCCTACCGGCGTGAGGAGATCAAGCGGCTCGGCGGCGTGGACGAGGTCATCTTCGGGCATTTTGATGAATGCATGCGCACAATGGACTGGCGGGCCTTTATCTCCGAACTGCTGGTCGGGCAGTTCGGCGCGTGTTATATCATTTCCGGCCACAATAACCGATTCGGCTACAAGGGCCTCGGCACGGCCGAGGGCATGGCTGAGGAATGCCGCAAGCTCGGCATCGGCTACGACTGCATTCAGGACGTCAGGGTGGACGGCATCGTGGTTTCCTCCACCTATATCCGTCAGCTCATTTCACAGGGCAATATGGAGGGCGCGGCGCGCTTTCTCGGGCACCCATATACCGTGACCGGCGTTGTGGAGCACGGCCGCCGCGTCGGCAGTCAGATGCTCGGCGTGCCGACGGTCAACCTGCGTCTGCCGTCGGAGATGGCGCTGCCGCCCTATGGCGTGTACGCCGCGCGCGTGCTGGTTGGCGACAAAGCCTACATCGCCGCAACCAATATCGGCATCAAGCCGACTTTCGTGGACGGCGGCGCGCCGACCATCGAGCCGCACCTGCTCGACTTTGACGGCAACCTGTACGGCCGGCTGATCCATGTGGAGCTGCACAAGTTCCTGCGGCCGGAACAGGCTTTCGCGAATCTAGAAACGCTCAAGGCCGCGATCGCTGTCAATATCCAGCAAACCCGTGAATTTTTCGCAGAGACCTGACCCTCGCGGAAAACAAAGAAGCGCCCGATGCAGGGCGCTTCTTTGCGTAAGTAATTATAAAAAAAGACCCTTTCCATCAGGAAGGGTCTTTTTTGTCTGTGTTTTACTTCACCAGCTCAAGAATCGCCATCTCAGCGGCGTCGCCGCGGCGGGGGCCGGTCTTGATAATGCGGGTGTAGCCGCCGTTTCTCTGCTCATAACCCGGCGCGATGTCAGCAAAGAGCTTCGCGACAACCGCTTCCTTGGTGATGAAGCCCATCGCCTGACGACGGGAGGCAAGGGTATTCTTCTTGCCCAGCGTGATCATCTTCTCAGCGAGAGGGCCGACTTCCTTGGCGCGGGCGACAGTGGTCTCAATTCTGCCATTCTCCAGCAGAAAGGTAACCATTGCGCGCAGCATCGCCATTCTATGGTCGGTGGTTCTGCCGAGCTTACGGTTTCCTGCCATAAAATGATACCTCCTATGATAAGGTTAACGTATGTTCAGCGGACGGAGCACAGGATGTGCCGCTTCCGCTTATCGTGCATGGGATGAACGATCGAAGGCCGTGTAAAAGGAGCCTTAGTCTTCGTTCTTGGCAAGACCCAGACCCATGGCCTCGAGCTTGCTGATGACCTCTTCGAGCGACTTGCGGCCCAGGTTGCGGACCTTCATCATATCGTCCTCGGAGGTATTGATCAGATCCTCGACCGTATTGATGCCCGCGCGCTTGAGGCAGTTGAAAGAGCGCACCGAGAAGTCGAGCTCCTCAATGGTCATTTCCAGTACCTTGTCATGCTGCGCTTCCGCCTTTTCGACGACCGTGGATTTGGAGCCAATCTCCTCGGACAGGTCGACGAACAGGTCGAGATGGTCTCGCAGAACCTTAGCGCCCAAGCTGACCGCGTCCTTCGCAGCAATGGTGCGATTGGTCCATACCTCAAGCGTCAGCTTGTCATAATCGGTCATGTTGCCAACACGGGTATTTTCCACCGTGTAGTTGCATTTATAAACCGGGGTATAGATAGAATCGACCGGGACTACGCCGATAGCAGTCTGATACTGCTTGTTCCGCTCCGCCGGCACATAGCCGCGGCCCGAAGACAGCGTAATCTCCATGGACAGACGCGCGTCGCTCATCAGCGTCGCGAGGTGCAGGTCGGGATTGAGAATCTCCACGTCGCTGTCCGCGTGGATATCGCCTGCCTTAACTTCGCCCTCGCCGGCCGCCTCGATGTAGACCGTCTTGGGACCGTCACAATACAGCTTGGCAATGATGCCCTTGACATTGAGAACGACCTCGGTCACATCTTCCTTGACACCCGGAATGGTGGAAAACTCATGCTGTACGCCCGCGATCTTGATGCTGCTCGCGGCGGTACCGGGCAGAGAAGACAGCAGAATACGGCGCAGGGAATTGCCGAGTGTCGTGCCATATCCGCGTTCGAGCGGTTCGACCACGAATTTGCCGTAGGAGCCGTCCTCCGCAAGTTCTTCGCAGTCGATGCGCGGCTTTTCGATTTCGATCATTACTGGTACCCTCCTTTACGTTCGGCCAAAACTGTTTTCCAAGATCGTGCCCGCCAAAAAAAGCCCGACACGATCCATAAAATGAGAGGGTTTGGCTTATTTGGAGTACAACTCGACGATGAGGTGCTCAGAGACTTCATAATCGATGTCGTCGCGGCTCGGCATCGCAATGATCTTGGCTTCAAAGGAATCCTTATCCTTATCGATCCACTTCGGCATGGCCTTCTTGCCGTTTTCCTCAATCAGGGTCTTGAACTTGGTAGCGGAACGGGACTTCTCGCATACCGCAACTACGTCGCCCAGACGAACCTGATAGGAGGGGATATTGACGCGCTGGCCGTTCACGGTGAAGTGCGCGTGGTTGACCAGTTGACGCGCCTCACGGCGGGTGTTTGCAAAGCCCATACGGAACACAACGTTATCCAGGCGGCGCTCCAGCTCCTGCAGGAGGATCTCGCCGGTAATGCCCTGCTTCTTTTCGGCCTTCTCATAGTACTTGTGGAAAGGCTTCTCCAGAACGCCGTAGATGAACTTGACCTTCTGCTTCTCGGCCAGCTGCAGGCCATACTCGGACTGCTTGCGGCGGGACTGCTTCGGGTTTCTCTTGGTGCTCTTGGAATAACCCAGAACCGCGGGAGAAAGACCCAGGGTCTTGCATCTCTTCAGCACGGGCTGCATATTCTTTGCCATTTAAAGTATCCTCCTCTATTAGACTCTTCTTCTCTTGGGCGGACGGCAGCCGTTGTGCGGAATCGGGGTAACGTCCTTGATCATCGTTACTTCCAGGCCGGTCGCCTGCAGCGCACGGATAGCCGCTTCACGTCCGGAGCCGGGGCCCTTGACATAGACCTCAACGGTCTTCAGGCCATGCTCCATGGCAGCCTTGGCAGCGGTCTCGGCAGCAGTCTGCGCCGCGAACGGGGTAGACTTACGGGAACCGCGGAAGCCCATCTCGCCGGCAGAAGCCCAGGACAGCGCGTTGCCGTTCTGGTCGGTGATGGTAACGATGGTGTTATTAAAGGAGGAGCGGATATGAGCCGCGCCCTTTTCAATATTCTTGCGCTCGCGACGCTTGGTTCTGACAGCGCCCTTTTTCTGTACCTTAGCCATTTACTTCGCTCCCTCCTTACTTCTTCTTGTTCGCAATGGTCTTCTTGGGACCCTTGCGGGTACGCGCATTGGTCTTGGTGCGCTGGCCGCGAACCGGAAGGCCGCGACGGTGACGCAGGCCGCGATAGCAGCCGATTTCAACCAGGCGCTTGATGTTGAGGCCGACCTCACGGCGGAGATCGCCTTCAACGGTGTATTCCTTGTCAATCGCCTCACGCAGACGAGCAGCCTCGTCCTCGGTGAGATCCTTGACGCGGGTATCCGGGTTTACACCGGTTTTTGCTAAGATGTCGCCCGACAGCTTGCGTCCAATGCCGTAGATATAGGTCAGACCGATTTCCACGCGCTTATCGCGGGGCAGGTCTACGCCGGCAATACGTGCCATATTTCTATAAACCTCCGAAATATTCACTGGGACGTTTTGACAGACACAGTATAGGAGCCGCCCCCGCCCCTGCAGCGCCGCCCTCTCCGGGCGTGCTTGTCGTGTCCGTTAACGAATACAATTTTGATGCCGTTTCAATCCCCGCAGCCAGTATGGCGCAGCGGATGCAACAGCGGTCCAGCCGTTCTAAAGCAAGTATGGTCGCGCGAGACGCGGAACGGGGTGCAAGCCGTCGAGGCCGCGTACCCTGGTACGCAACGAGACGGATGGGGCCCCGTGACAAAGTATCGCACGGCCAGACGCGGCTTTAGCCCTGCTTCTGCTTGTGCTTCGGGTTAATGCAGATAACCATAACCTTGCCCTTGCGGCGGATGATCTTGCACTTTTCGCAGATCGGCTTAACAGACGGTCTTACCTTCATGACATTTTACCTCCATCATTTTTATGGTGGGATGGGACTCCGGCGTTTTCGCCGGCGACCACTGGCGCACAGGTCACATAACGCGCCTCCGCTCGCTTTTTTGAGTGCTACCCGTGTCCCTTACTTGGAACGCCAGGTGATACGACCGCGAGTCAGGTCGTAAGGCGACATCTGTACGGTGACCTTGTCGCCAGGCAGAATGCGGATAAAGTTCATGCGGAGCTTGCCGGAGATGTGCGCCAGGATTTTGTGGCCGTTGGGCAGCTCCACCTGAAACATCGCGTTGGGCAGCGCCTCTATGACGGTACCTTCCAGTTCGATTACGTCATCTTTTGCCATACGCTATCAAATTCTCCTCCCTCGGTCATACTGAGCCCGCTTCCCCTTTCCATAGGGCAAGGGCTTTGCGGATATCGCTGTTGGACAGGCGTCCGGTTCTCAGCAGCTTCTCACGTGTCCACGCATCGCAGATCCCCTGATGCGAAACGTGCCTGCGCTTTTTGCGCTTGGGGTTTTCTGCTCGCCGTTGCCTGCCGTTGGCCAGATAAAGGTTTTCCCCGTCCTCGTCGATGACAAGAAGCAGCATCCCCTTATCGCGGCCCTTCAGCGACAAAACAATGTCGGATTTGTGGGATTCCATCGTTACAGTACCTCGCCGTCGATATTCGTAAGGATCTCAGGCTCGTTTTCGGTGATTGCAACAGTGTTCTCGTAGTGCGCCGACAGTCTGCCGTCGCGTGTTTTGACCGTCCAGCCGTCCGGCAGAACTTTAATGTCATACACGCCCGCATTGACCATGGGCTCGATGGCCAGGGTCATACCCCGCTGGAGCCGTACCCCATGCCCGGGCCGGCCGAAGTTCGGAACCTCGGGCGACTCGTGGAGCGCGGCGCCGACGCCGTGTCCCACGTACTGGCGCACGACCGAAAAGCCGTTCGCCTCCACGTAGGTCTGCACAGCGCTGGAAATATCGGAGACACGGCAGCCCTCGCGGGCGTACCGGATACCCTCATAGAAGCTCTGCCGGGTTACCTCAATCAGCTTTCGGGCCTCCTCGGAGACCTCCCCGCAGGGGATCGTCGCCGCGCAGTCGCCGTGGAAGCCGTCGATATAGGCGCCCACGTCGACCTTGACGATATCGCCCTCGCGGACTGTGCGCTTCTCGGAGGGAATACCGTGGATAACCTCGTCGTTGATGGATATGCAGGCGCTCCCCGGAAAGCCGCCGTAGCCGAGGAAGGAAGGCTTTGCCCCCGCAGCCTCGATCGTTTTACGGACAATCCGGTCGATTTCACCTGTAGTAACCCCGGGCCGGACCGCGTCGGCAGCCGCCTTGCGGGCGATCGCCGTGATGCGGCCGGCTTTTCGCATGAGCTCAAGCTCATGCTCGGATTTAATGTTGATCATGGCTTACAGCCCCAGCGCCGTGGCCGCGAGCTGCTGCGTCATCCCAATGCCCTGCGTGCCGTCGATGGTCTTGAGCTTGCCCTGCGCGCCGTAGTAGTCCTTAAGGGGCTCGGTCTGCGCATGGAAGGTCGAGAGACGATCTTTTACGACTTCCGGTTTGTCGTCCTTGCGGATGACCAGCGGGTCGCCGCAGACGTCGCAAACGTCCGGCGTTTTGGGCGGATTGGCCTTGATATGGAAGGTCGCGCCGCACTTTAAGCAAACGCGGCGGCCGGTCATACGCGGCTCAATCACCTCGTCGGGCACCTCCAGGGAGAGCGCGCAGTCGATCCCGGCAATCGTGTCGAGTGCCTCGGCCTGGGGAATGGTGCGCGGAAAACCGTCCAGAATAAAGCCGTTCCTGCAGTCCTCCTGCGCGATACGCTCACGGAGCATACCGATTACGACCTCGTCCGGCACCAGCTGCCCGGCGTCCATATACTGCTTGGCGCTCTGGCCAAGCGGGGTGTTGTTTTGAATGGCCTCACGGAGAAGATTGCCGGTCGACACCGACGGCACCCCCATCTTGTCGATGAGGTATGCCGCCAGGGTGCCCTTACCGGCGCCCGGAGCGCCGAGTAAAATCAGGTTCACTGAAAAAGCCTCCCGTTATTCAAGGAATCCCTTGTGATGACGCATCATCATCTGCGCCTCCATCTGCTTCACCGTATCGAGCGCTACGCCGACCACGATCAGCACCGAGGTGCCGCCGAGCGCCACGCCGGACAGGCTGGAGTTGAGCGCGCCGATAACCAGCGGCAACGCAGCAACGATACCCAGGAAGATAGATCCCACAAAGGTGACCTTGCCAAGCGCCTTGGTAATAAAGTCGCTCGTAGGCTTGCCGGGACGGAAGCCCGGAATAAAACCGCCGTTCTTTTTCAAATTATTGGCAATTTCTATCGGATTAAACTGAATTGCCGCATAGAAATATGCAAAAGCAATAATCAGCAGTAAATAAATCACGATATAGAACGGGTTGGTATGGTTGAACAGGCTCATGATATGCGCGCCAATGGAACCGGAAGCCGGTTTGTAGAAGATCCCGAGGGTGGTCGGCAGCGACATAATCGAGGATGCAAAGATGATCGGCATAACGCCCGACGCGCTGACCTTGATCGGCAGGTGCGTGGACTGGCCGCCGTACATCTTGCGGCCCACGACGCGCTTGGCGTACTGGATCGGGATGCGGCGCTCCGCATTGGACATGAACACGACAAAGACGATCAGCGCAATGCCAACCACAACGATCAGGAGGGCGATGGCGATATTCGCGCTGCCGTTCTTGATCAGGTTGTACAGGCTGTTGGCCATCGACGGGCCGCGGGAAATGATGCCCGCGAACAGGATGATGGAAATGCCGTTGCCGATGCCGTTTTCGGTGATGTGCTCACCCAGCCAGATGATGAACGCGGTGCCGGCGGTAAAGGTCATAACAATGACGATACCGGTCCAGACGTCGCGCGACAGCAGCAGGTTCTGAGCACGAAGCATGGTATAGTAGGTGAAGCCCTGCAGAAGACCGAGCGCAACGCCGAGGTAACGGGTCCAGCTTGCGATCTTCTTGCGGCCTTCCTCGCCGTTTTCCTTCACCATACGCTCAAGCGCGGGAATTGCAACCGTCAGCAGCTGCAAAATAATCTGCGCGTTGATGTAGGGGGTGATGGACATTGCAAACAGGGTCGCGTTGGACAGGCCGCCGCCGGTAAACACGTTAACAAAGCCAAGCATGCTGTTCGCGTAATCCTCGGAGGAGAACAGCGTCTTCAGACCTGCAAGGTCGATAAACGGTACCGGGATGGACGCGCCGATGCGAAAGATAAGCAGAATGAAGATGGTATACAGAATTTTCTTCTTCAGTTCCGGAATGCGCCAGGCGTTCTTTAAGGTCTCAAACACCTTATACCACCTCGGCCTTTCCGCCTGCCTTTTCGATCTTCTCTTTCGCGGAAGCCGAGAAAGCCGCTGCCTTGACGGTCAGTTTCTTGGTCAGCTCGCCGCTGCCGAGGATTTTTACGCCGTCGAGCTGGTTCTTGACGAGACCAGCCTCAGCGAGGGTCTGTGCAGTGACTTCGGCGCCATCCTCAAAACGGTCGAGCGCGGAGACGTTCACCGGAGCATAGGTGGTGCCGAAAATGTTGTGGAAGCCGCGCTTCGGCAGACGACGTGCCAAAGGCATCTGGCCGCCTTCAAAGCCGGGGCGGACGCCGCCGCCCGAGCGGGCCCACTGTCCCTTGTGGCCGCGGCCTGCGGTCTTGCCGTTGCCGGAGCCTGCGCCGCGGCCCTTACGGTAGGGCTTCTTCGCGGAGCCTTCAGAAGGCTGTAAATTCTGAAGCTTCATGGTTTACACCTCCTTATACGTTCTCTTCAACCTGGAGCAGGTAGCCAATCTTGGCAACCTTGCCGCGCGTCTGCGCGTTGTCCGGCTGAATCGTTACATCATTAATCTTCTTAAGCCCTAAAGAGTGAGCGGTGGCGATATGCTTTTCAATGCGGCCCGCCAGGCTCTTTTTCAGGGTAATCTTCATGTTCGCCATTGTATTACCCCTCCTTAAAGTTCGGAAACGTCTTTGCCGCGGATAGCCGCGACCTGAGCGGCGTCACGCAGGGACTTGAGTCCCTCGATCGTCGCGGTGACAACGTTCTGCGGGTTGTTGGAGCGCAGGCACTTGGTGCGGATGTCCTTGATGCCGGCAGCCTCGAGAACCGCGCGGACCGCGCCGCCGGCGATTACGCCGGTACCGGGAGCGGCGGGCTTCAGCAGCACGCGGCCGGCGCCAAACTCACCCAGCACCTCGTGCGGAATCGTGGTGCCCTTGAGGGAGACCTTGATCAGGTTCTTCTTTGCGTCCTCAATGCCCTTGCGAATCGCATCGGGAACTTCGGAGGCCTTGCCCAGACCGAAACCGACGGTGCCCTTGCCGTCGCCCACGACGACCAGCGCCGCGAACTTGAAGATACGACCGCCCTTTACAGTCTTGGATACGCGATTGAGGGAGACAACGGTTTCTTTGAACTCGTCCTCTCTCTTATCGTTTCTATCAAACTTAGCCATGTTTTACCTCCTCCCGACTTAAAACTGCAGGCCGCCCTCGCGGGCGCCGTCAGCGAGCTCTTTGACACGGCCGTGGTACAGGTAGCCGCCGCGGTCGAATACAACAGCGGTGACGCCCTTGGCCTTGGCGCGCTCGGCGACCTTCTGGCCGACGAGCTTGGCGGCTTCCTTGTTGCCGCCGTACTGTGCAAAGTCCTTCTCAATCGTCGAAGCGGAAGCGATGGTGACGCCGTTTACGTCGTCAATCACCTGCACGTAGATGTTCTTTGCGCTTCTGTATACGTTCAGACGCGGGCGGTCAGCCGTACCGGAGATCGTGCCGCGTACTCTCTTATGACGCTTCAGACGCGCTTTGTTAGAGTCTTTCTTCGAAACCATTTAGGCACACCTTCCTTTACTTCTTCTTACCGCCGGTCTTGCCTTCCTTGCGGCGAATGACCTCGTTGGCATACTTGATACCCTTGCCCTTATACGGCTCCGGCGGGCGCTTTTCGCGGACTTCCGCCGCGAACTGGCCAACCTTCTGCTTGTCAGGGCCGGAGATGATGATGCTGTTCGGGCTCGGTACGTCGATGGTGATGCCGTCGATTTCCGAGACCGTAACCTGATGCGAATAGCCCAGGTTCATAACCAGATCGCTCCCCTGCTTGGCGACACGGTAGCCGACGCCGTTTACCTGCAACTCCTTCTTGAAGCCCTCGGTGACGCCCACGACCATGTTGTTGATCAGGCTGCGGGTCAGGCCGTGCAAGGCACGGTTTTGCTTCAGATCGTTCGGGCGGGTGACAAGGATCTCGCCGCCTTCGATCGTTACTGTCATATTCGGATGAATTTCACGCGTCAGGGTCGCCTTCGCGCCCTTGACGGTCAGCACATTGCCGTCCTGGGTCACAGTGACACCGGCGGGGATGGCAATGGGCATTCTGCCAATTCTAGACATGGTATACCCTCCTTACCAAACGAACGCCAGGACTTCACCGCCGACGTTCAGCTCGCGAGCCTTCTTGTCGGTCATAATGCCCTTGGACGTGGAAACGATCGCAATGCCGAGGCCGTGCAGAACCTTGGGAAGCTCCTGCGAGCCGGCGTATACACGCAGGCCGGGCTTGGACACGCGCTTCAGGCCGGAAATTGCCTGGCTGCGGCCTGCCTGATACTTCAGGGTGACGCGAATAAGGCCCTGCGCGCCGTCGTCCACCAGCTGGAAGTTCTTGATGTAGCCTTCCTCCTGGAGAATCTGCGCGATGGCCTTCTTCATCTTGGACGCCGGGACGTCAACACTCTCGTGACGTGCGGAGCCCGCGTTACGGATGCGGGTCAGCATATCCGCGATGGGATCAGTGATCTGCATAAATGCTATCTCCTTTACTAGAAGTTTGAGGGTAGTGCAGCAATCTGCGGGCATCCCGGCACCACCCGGGGTTCCCTGATTGGCCTGTTTGCCCTCCACTTTTCTATACACTGCCGTAGCCTTTCTACGGACAGCGGCGTGGGGCAGCCCGCCCGGGGGGCGGACGCGGGAAAGGTACAACAAATTGTCAGTCCGCCCCCCGGCGGACCAACAATTCATTATAATCGTATTTGTTTTGCCCGCGAGGTACGCAGGCATGTGCCGAATAGATCGCGATTATATCTATTATAACACGCTTTTTACCCGGTTCACAAGCATCATTATGCTTGATTTCGCAAAAGATTCCGCGCTTTTTCCCGTCAAAACGCTCTGTGTAGAACTTTTTTGACGGGATAAGCAGCTTCCCGGATTACCAGGACGCCTTGCGCACGCCCGGGATCTGGCCCTTGTAAGCCAGCTCGCGGAAGCAGATACGGCAGACGCCGTAGTCGCGCAGATAAGCATGCGGACGGCCGCAGATCTTGCAGCGGTTGTACGCGCGGGTAGAGAATTTCGGAGTCTTCTGCTGCTTGAGTACCATTGCCTTCTTAGCCATGTTAGAATTCTCCTCCTTACTTCTCGAACGGCGCGCCCATCAGGGTGAGCAGCTCTTTTGCTTCCTCATCGGTCTGCGCGGTGGTGCAGATGATGATGTCCATGCCGCGGATCTTGTCGATCTGGTCGTACTCGATCTCGGGGAAAATCAGCTGCTCCTTGAGGCCGAACGCGTAGTTGCCGCGGCCGTCAAATGCGTCGCCGTTGATGCCGCGGAAGTCGCGGACGCGGGGCAGCGCAACGTTGAACAGACGGTCGAGGAACTCCCACATTTTATCGGAGCGCAGCGTGACCTTGACGCCAACCGGCATGCCCTCGCGGAGCTTAAAGTTCGCGACAGACTTCTTTGCGGTGGTGACAACAGCCTTCTGGCCGGTGATGGCGGTAATATCACGGACAACCGACTCAATCACCTTCGGATTGCCGTTCGCCTCCTTGCCGCAGCCGACGTTGACGACAATCTTGTCGAGCTTCGGAATCTGCATGGGAGACTTGTAAGTGAACTTCTTCATAAGAGCAGGTGCAACTTCACTTACATACTTGTCTTTCAGTCTAGGCATGATTTCAGTTTACCTCCTCTTAAATTTCCGCGCCGCAGTGCTTGCAAACGGTCACTTTCGCGCCGCTTTCGAGCACCTTGTGCGCCGGGCGGGTCGGCTTGTCGCAGGTCGTGCATACGCGCATAACCTTGCTCGCGCGCAGCGCCGCCTCGCGCTTGACGATGCCGCCTGCCTCGCCCTGGCGGCGTGGCTTCTGGTGGCAGGTGACAAAGTTGATGCCCTCGAGGACAACCATGCCCTTCTTCGGGTCAACGCTCATGACCTTGCCGCGCTTGCCCTTCTCCTTGCCGGAGAGGACGACTGCTGTGTCGCCCTTTTTCAGATGCAGTGTATTCATTCTTAGGCGACCTCCTTACAGTACTTCCGGAGCCAGTGACAGGATCTTCATATAATCCTTGTCACGCAGCTCACGCGCGACAGGCCCGAAGATACGGGTGCCGCGGGGGTTTTTATCGTCTCTGATGATGACTGCCGCATTCTCGTCAAAGCGGATGTAGCTGCCGTCCGCACGGCGCAGGCCCTTGACGGTGCGGACGATGACAGCCTTAACCACATCGCCCTTCTTAACGCCGCCGCCCGGGGCCGCCTTGCGAACCGAGCATACGATTACATCGCCGATGTTACCGTATTTACGGGTGGAGCCGCCGAGAACACGGATGCACTTGAGCTCCTTCGCGCCGCTGTTGTCCGCCGCGCGCAGGTAAGTTTCCTGCTGAATCATGTGTTCTCCTCCTTACTTCGCCTTCTCGATGATCTCGACCAGGCGCCATCTCTTGTCCTTGGACAACGGGCGGGTCTCCATCACGCGCACCTTATCGCCGATGCCGCACTCGTTATTTTCGTCGTGCGCCTTGAGCTTATAGGTGTTCTTCATAATTTTCTTATACAGCGGGTGCTGGATTCTGTCCTCAACCGCAACGACGATCGTCTTATCCATTTTGTCGGAAACGACCTTGCCGACGCGGGTCTTACGGAACGCTCTCTCGTTCAACTTCGCTTACCTCCCTTACGCCTTGGCCGCGAGCTCGCGCTCACGCAGCACGGTGTTCACTCTTGCGATATCACGCTTGACCACCGTGATCTGCATCGGGTTGTCAAGCTGGTTGGTAGCATGCTGAAGTCTGAGGTTAAACAGGTCCTTCTTCAGGTCTGCGAGCTTATTGGTCAGCTCTTCGACCGTCATCTCTCTAATCTCGTTTGCCTTCATCATTCTTCACCACCAATCTTGGTCTCTCGCTGGACGAACTTCGTCTTGACGGGCAGCTTGTGGCTGGCGAGACGCAGCGCCTCACGCGCGGTCTCCTCCGGCACGCCGGCGATCTCAAACAGAACGCGGCCCGGCTTGACGACTGCGACCCAGTACTCCGGGGAGCCCTTACCGGAACCCATTCGGGTCTCGGCCGGCTTCTCGGTAACCGGCTTATCCGGGAAAATCTTGATCCAAACCTGACCGCCGCGCTTGATATAGCGGGTCATGGCGATACGGGCGGCCTCGATCTGGTTGGAGGTGATCCAGGCCGGCTCAGTGGCCTGCAGGCCGAACTCGCCGTGGGAAACGAAGTTGCCACGGGTAGCCTTGCCCTTCAGGCGGCCGCGATGCACGCGACGATATTTTACTCTCTTAGGGAGCAGCATTAGCGGTTGCCTCCTTCCTGACGGGGTGCACGGCGCTCGCCGTTACCATTACGGTCATTGCGGTTGCCAAAGTCGCGACGGCCGCCACGGCGGTCATCACGGCGGTCGCCGCGGCGGTCGCGGCGATCAAATGCCGGCTTCGGCGCCTCGATGGAACGGCCCAGACGCGGGCCGCCGTGCAGAACCTCACCCTTGTAGATCCAGACCTTTACGCCGATCTTGCCATAGGTGGTGTTCGCCTCAGCGAAGCCGTAATCGATATCCGCGCGCAGCGTCTGCAGCGGGATGGTGCCCTCATGGTAGTGCTCGGTGCGGGCGATTTCCGCGCCGCCCAGACGGCCGGAGCAGCAGGTCTTGATGCCCTTGGCGCCCATGCGCATCGCACGGCCCATGCACTGCTTCATCGCGCGGCGGAAGCCGATGCGCTTCTCGAGCTGCTGCGCAATGTTCTCCGCGACCAGGGTCGCGTTGGTGTCCGGGTTCTTGATCTCGATGATGGAAACCTTGGTAGGCTTGCCGATCATGCGGCACAGCTCGGCTTCGAGCTTCTGGATATCTTCGCCGCCCCTGCCGATGACGAGGCCCGGACGCGCGCACTGGATCATGACCTTGACGTCCTTGCTGGTGCGCTCAATCTCAATGGCCGGCACGCCCGCGGCGTACAGCAGCTTCTTGAGGTACTTACGGATTTTGTAGTCTTCCACGAGAAGGTCGCCGAACTGATTGTCCTTGGCGAACCAGCGGGAATCCCAATTCTTGATAACGCCGACACGGAGACCGTTCGGATTTACTTTCTGGCCCATTGTTACCCTCCTCGTTTATTCTTTTTCGGCGAGAACCATCGTGATATGAGAGGTTCTCTTCAGGATGCGGAACGCTCTGCCCTGCGCGCGCGGCATGACGCGCTTCATGACGGGGCCGGGCGTTACGAATACCTGGCTGACATACAGCTTGTCGGTGTCCATATTGTGATTGTTCTCCGCGTTGGCAACGCAGCTCTTGAGCAGCTTGATCATGATCTCCGAAGCCGCCTTCGGGGTATTCATGATGATCGCTGCAGCCGTGCCGGCGTCCTTGCCGCGGATGAGGTCACAGAGGATCTTGACCTTACGAGGAGCAATTCGGACGTTTCTTACATAAGCTTTAGCTTCCATTTGTTCTTTGCCCTCCCCTTACTTACCGTTATTGGAGGTTCTGCTGCCCGCATGACCTCTGTAGGTACGCGTTGGGGCGAACTCACCCAGCTTGTGACCTACCATGTCCTCGGTCACATAAACCGGGACGTGCTTTCTGCCGTCGTGCACGGCAAACGTATGACCCACGAAGTCCGGGAAAATGGTGGAGGCTCTGGACCAGGTCTTGAGCACCTTCTTCTCGCTCTTCTTGTTCATTTCGACAACCCTTTTAAGCAGCTCGGGAGCCACAAAAGGGCCTTTCTTTACGCTTCTGCCCATTACGTTTAACTCCTTCCTTACTTACCGCTGCGACGACGAACGATCTGCTTGTCGGTGCGGTGATGCTTCTTACGGGTCTTGTATCCCATCGCCGGCTTGCCCCACGGGGTGACCGGAGACGGACGGCCGATCGGGCTCTTGCCCTCGCCGCCGCCGTGCGGGTGATCGCAGGGGTTCATGACGGAACCGCGGACAGTCGGGCGGATACCCATGTGGCGGGTACGTCCGGCCTTACCGATCTGCACGTTCGCATGATCCGCGTTGCCGACGACGCCGATGGTCGCCTTGCAGTTGAGGCGGATATAACGCACTTCGCCGGAGGGCAGGCGAACCTGCGCCATGCCGTTCTCCTTCGCCATCAGCTGCGCTGCGACGCCGGCGGAACGGACCAGCTGCGCGCCCTTGCCGGGATACAGCTCGATGTTGTGGATCATGGTACCGACCGGGATGTTCTCGATCGGCAGGCAGTTGCCGGGCTTGATGTCGGCAGCCGCGGAAGAAATCACGCTGTCGCCGATCGAGAGCCCTTCCGGCGCGAGGATGTAGGCCTTGACGCCGTCCTCGTACTGGATGAGCGCGATGTTCGCGGAGCGGTTCGGATCGTACTCAAGGGTCAGGACGGTCGCCGGGGCGTCCATCTTCTGGCGCTTGAAGTCGATGATACGGTACTTCTGCTTGTTACCGCCGCCCTGATGACGGACGGTGATGCGGCCGTAGCTGTTGCGGCCGGCGTTCTTCTTGAGCTTTTCAAGGAGGCTCTTCTCCGGTTTCACCTTGGACAGTCCCTTATAGGAGAGAACGGTCATGTTTCTTCTGGACGGGCTTGTCGGGTTGAAAGTCTTGATCGCCATTTGTGTAGTTTCAACTCCTTAAATGTTTGGGCACGCGACGCTTTTGACGGCGCCCTGCGTACCGCAATGTTTATTGTCGGGGTTTTCTTTCCCCATAAAAAGCGCTGCGCGCATTCCCCTCCGTTTTTTCCGTTGTTTCACGGCTTTGCCGTGAAACAACACCGCTGCCCCGGGACATGCGTCCCGGAACGCGTCCGCTGTGCGGGCGCGAGGGGGTTATCGAAAAAAGTCCACAGACTTTTTTCGTATCTAAGGGGGAAGAATTCCCCCTTAGAGGCCGGAGGCCAGTCGTTAGATCATGTTCTCAAAGATCTCGATCTTCTTGGAGTCGGGCGTCAGGGTGACGACCGCCTTCTTGATGTCGGGACGCTTGCCGACGTGGACGCCCATACGCTTCCACTTGCCGGGGATCTTAATGGTGTTGACCTTCGCGACCTTTACGCCGAAAATTTCCTCAACGGCCTTCTTGATCTCAATCTTGCCCGCGCCGCGTGCCACTTCGAAGGTGTATTTGTTATCAGCCAGGCCCTCCATGGAGCGCTCGGTGATGATCGGTCTGCGGATCACGTCATATGCGAATTTCATTATGCGTACACCTCCTGGAGCTTCTCAACCGCCGCCTTGTCGATGATGAACTTGTCGGCGTTCAGAATGTCGTAAACATTCAGGGTGCTGGAGATCGTCGTGCGGACGCCCGGGATGTTGGCCGCGGACTTGACGACGTTCGCGCGCACCTCGGGGGTGACGACCAGGCTCTTACCGGTGGACTCGATGCTCTTCAGGAACTGCGCGAAAACCTTGGTCTTGATTTCGCCCATGTCCAGGCCGTCCACCACGATAATCTCGCCGGCGAGCGCCTTCGCGGACAGAGCGGAAAGCATCGCCAGACGCTTGGTCTTCTTGTTCAGCGCGTAGCTGTAAGAACGGGGCTTCGGGCCGAGCGCGATGCCGCCGTGCGTCCACTGCGGAGAGCGGATGGAGCCCTGACGGGCGCGGCCTGTGCCCTTCTGCCGCCACGGCTTGATGCCGCCGCCGCGAACCTCAGCACGGGTCAGCGTGGACTGCGTGCCCTGTCTCTTGTTCGCGAGGTAGTTTTTGACCGCCGCATGGAGAACGGACTTGTTCGGCTCGATGCCGAAAACAGCCGCGTTCAGTTCCATTTCACCGGTCTGCTGACCGGCCATATTGTAAACCTTTACTGTAGGCATTGTCTATTTCCTCCTCCCCTTACTTTCTTGCAGAAGCCTTCTGCGGGTTCTTGCTGACGCCAGCCGGGCCCTTTGCAACAACGTTCTTCTTAACCGTGTTCTTCAGGAACACGATGCCGCCCTTGGGGCCGGGAACCGCGCCGCGAACCGCGATCAGGTTGAGCTCGGGATCGACCTTGACAACGTCCAGGTTCTGTACCGTAACCTGCTCGTGGCCCAGATGGCCGGGCATCATTTTGCCCTTCATGATCTTGGAGGGGTCGGAGCAAGCGCCCATGGAGCCCTGATGACGGTGCATCGGGCCGGCGCCGTGGGACATCGGGGAGCGGCCGGCGTTCCAGCGCTTGATAACGCCCGCGTAGCCCTTGCCCTTGGAGATACCGGTGATGTCGACGTAGTCGCCTTCCTTAAAGATGTCGGCCTTGACCACATCGCCCAGATTGAAAACGGAGCAATCCTCAAGGCGGAACTCCTTGAGATACTTCTTGAGCGCCTCGCCGGCCTTCTTCAGATGGCCTGCTTCCGGCTTGGTGAGCTTCTTTTCCTTAACGTCCTCAAAACCGAGCTGAACGGCGGTGTAGCCTTCCTTCTCAAGCGTCTTGAGCTGGGTGACGGTGCAGGGGCCGGCTTCGATGACGGTAACCGGGATGACCTTGCCCTCAGCGTCGAAGATCTGGGTCATGCCGACCTTCTTGCCGATGATTGCCTTTTGCATTTATTTTTCCTCCTTAAAGGTTATTGGTTGGCAGACCTGCCGCCAACTTGACCCCGCCGCGCCGATAAGACCTGCGCAGCTGGTATATAAGGTGCGTGAGCGCGCCTTACAATCAAAACTTGATATGCCGGGAAAAAGCGGAATTTCTTACAGCTTGATCTCGATCTCAACGCCGGCCGGCAGGTCGAGCGTCATCAGGGACTCGACGGTCTTCTGCGCCGGGTTCAGGATGTCGATCAGGCGCTTGTGGGTGCGGCGCTCGAACTGCTCGCGGCTGTCCTTGTACTTGTGCACCGCGCGCAGGATGGTGATGATCTCGCGCTCGGTCGGCAGCGGGATGGGACCGGAAACCTTCGCGCCGGTGCGCTTTGCGGTCTCAACGATCTTCTCTGCGCTCTGGTCGATCAGCTCGCTGTCATAAGCTTTCAGTCTGATGCGGATTTTCTCTGCGTTTGCCATTTTGTTTTTCCTCCTCGTGTACTGTCGTACATACTGAAAATGTGTCGACGGCGTACGGAGAGAAACTGCAACCCCTCCGCGCGTATCGCGTTCGGGCATAAAAGGAACCGGACAAACCCAAGGTGTTTGAAATCCGGCTTCAAGGCACACAAGTGGTTCGTGCAGTCGGCTGCCCGGCAGACGCCGGAAGTCCCGAACTTACGCAGGAACATTGCGTGAACTTCAATTAGCAGTTGTCTCAACCGCCCGATTGTCGGACCTACTCCGCCGAAGTTACCTGTCCTCGGACAGCAATCTCCGGCATCATCGCGTGACCTGCTCTTTGCAGGTGCTATTATAGATTACTATACGCGTTTCCCAAAGTCAAGCGGTTTTTTTCATCTTCTTCTGTTTTTTGCATGTTTTTTCGGATTCTTCGTGTTTTTACAATGCAAAGCGCAGGAAACGGCGGTGCAAAGCCTCCGCTTTGCACCGCCGATGCGTTTCAGTTCGAAGAAATGACAATGATCAGACCGTTTTCGGCCTTGCCGTCAAGCAGCACGCCGGAACCGCTGCTGTACTGCTCGGGCTCATAGCCGCCCTTGGACAGGTCGGCGAGCGCCTTTTCCAGTACGCTCATGTTATTCTTAATCGCGTAATACGACGCGCTCCCGTCCGCAGACCGGTCGAGGTAGGTTGCCTCGATGCTTGGGGCTTCGCCCGTGCCGCGCGCGACATAGCAGAATGCAAAGCTCTGCTCCTGCAGCGATGCGGGCGTTCTGGGCAGCGCCTCCTGCGAGGAAGCGATCATCATCCGGGACTGGACCGTATCCTGCTGCGCGGCAGCCTTCTCCTGCCCGGAGGATACCTCCGGTGCGGAACCGGCCGCAGCGCCCGCCGGGCCGTTCTGGCTGTCCGCCGCGCCGCCGACCGTACCGCCCGCCTCCGGCGAAACGGTCTCATCCTCTTCCCCGGCGGGAGGAGTGGGCGCAGCGGTTTCGGGCACAGTGTCGGTCGCGGGCGCGCTGAACGGGGTAACCTCTGATGCCGCGGCGTCCCCCGCATCGTCCTGTGCGGCTGCGATCTTCGGCGCAGCCGCGCTGTCGGCCGCCGTCTTTGCGTCATCCAGCCCGAGCATATCGCGCCCGGTGCTGACCAGTTCGCCGACCGCGCCGGTCATCACCAGCAGCACCGCGGCAACGGCAGCCGCCAGCATGGTGAACACCGGCGGATTCCGGTGCGGCTTTTCGGTCTGCACAACGGTCTTCTCCGCCTCGGCCATCACCAGGCTCATAATATCTTCATGCAGGCCGTGCGGCATTTCCGCCCGGCCATGCGCCAGCACGGTCTGCGTCTGCCGCAGCGCCGCGAGATAGGCCTCACAATCCGGGCAGGCGGCCAGATGCGCTTCCAGCCCGGCCCGCTCCTCGGCAGTCAACTCGCCGTCGAGATAGGCCGAACAAAGCTCTTCATATTTTTCGCAGTGGTTCACTGTACCGTCCTCCCTTCTGCCTGTTTTGACGTGGAAGGCGCTACAATGTTCCCCCGCCGGAGCAGGACTTCCCGCAGGTTCCTGCGGGCGCGCGCCAGGCGGGACTTCACCGTGCCCTCGGTCAGCTGCAGGGTACGGGCGATCTCGTCATAGGTAAGGCCCGAAACATCGCGCAGCAGCACAATGGCGCGGTGCTCTTCCGTCAGCTCGGCCAGCGCCAGCTGTATCTCGTCGCGCAGCTCGGCGGCTTCCGCCGCGGCCTCCGGCTGATGAGACAGGTCGCCGTCCGGCAGGGCGCGCCCGGCTTCGTCCTCCCCCTCCAGCGTGGCAAGCTGTGGCGCGGCCGCGCTCCTGCGGGCGAAGTCCACGCAGATGTTCATGGTAATCCGGTAAATCCAGGTGGAAAACCCGCTGTCCCCCCGGAAGCTGTTCAGCGACCGGTAAACCCGCAGAAAAACCTCCTGCACAATATCATGGGCGTCATGTTCGTTGCCGCTCGAACGCAGCGCCAGCGCATATACGCGGTGCTCATAGGCGGTGACCAGCGCTTCAAACGCCTGCATCTCGCCCCGTTTCGCACGGGAAACGAGGATTTTCTCCTCTTTCGTCGCCATTTAGCCCCTCCCTTCCTGTCATCTCTCGGCGGCGGGCTTCTTCCCGCAAATCCTCCGCCAGTGTATAAAGCTCCTGGAGCGTTGTCAAAGAGGACACCCGCACCTTGAATTCCCTGAGGCGCGGCACGCCCTTTAAGTACCAGTTCACATGCTTGCGCGCCTCCAGCATCGCGACGCGCTCGCCCTTGTCGGCGGCGGCCAGTTCGATCTGGCGCACGGCCACCCGGAGCCGCGTCTCAAACGGCGGCAGCGGCGGCAGCGGTTTCCCGGCAAGCAGGGCATTCGCCCGTTCAAACAGCCACGGGTCGCCCAAACTGCCGCGGCCGATCATTACAAAATCCGCGCCGGTCTGCCCGAGAATGCGCACGGCATCCTCGGGTGTGAAGACGTCGCCGTTGGCGATTACCGGGATACCGGCCTGTTCCTTGACGCGCCGGATGATCTCCCAGTTCGCGGCGCCGCCGTATTGCTGGCTGCGCGTGCGGCCATGGACGCAGACCGCATCCGCACCCGCCTGCTCCGCCATTCTGGCGAATTCCAGACAATTCACGCTCTTTTCGTCCCATCCCTTGCGGAATTTGACCGTGACCGGTACGTCAACCGCTTTTTTGACCGCCTCGATCACGCGGGCGGCGGTTTCCGGATCGCGCATCAGCGCGCTGCCGTCGCCGTTATTTACAATTTTGGGGGCGGGGCAGCCCATGTTGATATCTATTATATCGCAGCCTGAAAGCATGTGTGCCTTTGCCGCGCCCTCCGCCATGATTTCCGGCTCATGTCCGAAGATCTGCACGCTGAATGGCTTTTCATTCGGCGCGGGCAGGAGCAGCGCGCGCGACTTGCGGTCCTGAAACAGCAGCGCGCGGGTCGAGACCATCTCGGAGACGGAAAGCGCCGCACCGTGTTCCCGGCAGATCTGGCGGAACGCGCGGTCGGTCACACCCGCCATCGGGGCAAGGATCAGACGGCCCGAAAGGCATGTATTGCCGATTTGCATGGAGCGCTCCTTCCTTATTTGTATTCGATCCTGATAAGTTTAACACAAAACGGCCTTTCATGCAAACAACAACCCGGTAACAGTGCAAAAAAGCCCCCATGCTACATGGAGGCCGGGTTTTGAAAACATTTATGAGATGAAAAGGTAGCTGCACACATAACCGAACGTGATGAGCGCGCTGTTCCACAGCAGGATACCGAGCGCGGACCACAGCAAAAACCGCTGCGGAGGCACGCGCAGCAGCCCGGCGGGAATGGAGACAATGGTGCGCAGCACAGGGATCAGCCGGCAGACGACCAGTCCCCGGTTTCCGTATTTTTCGAGATAACCCTGACTCTTTTCGGCAAATTGGTGCAGCTTTTCGTGCTTCATCGCAAGCCTGTGCGCAATCGGTGCGCCGCCCGCGTAGCACAGAAAATAAATCACAAAGCTGCCCGCCACACCTGCGGCCACCGAAATCGTGATGGCGGCCGGCAGGCTCAGCCTGCTTTGCGACACCAACACGCCCGCCGCAGGCATGATGACGCCCGCCGGGAAACCCGGCAGATTCATATACTCCAGAAAGAACACCACAAACAGGAGCGCCAAGCCATACTGCTGAAACAGATCTATAAATTGTTGGGCCGTCATGGATTCCACATCCCGCTTCTTGAGAAGTGTCTATGTTTCTCTATATTATATAGAGTATACCGTAAGTCGGCACGCAAATGCAAGCACACTCCCTGCGAAATCTCCGACGCGGTCAGAACAGCAGTGCTACAGCAATCCAGCAGGCCCAGGAAAGGCCCGCGCCGGTTACCCCGGCACAAATCAGCTGTGTCAGCGTATACCGCCGCCGCGGCGTGTACCGCACCGTGTTTTTGAGATACCGCTCCGCCACCGCGCAGGCTTCCTTCAGAATATCCGTCCTGTGCTGCTCACCGTCCCGCACAATGAAGATTGCCTGCTCAAATAAGCGGTCATTCTCCGGATGCACCACGACGACCCGCCGCGAAATTCCTTTTACCATAAAACCTGCCTCCTCATACAGCTGCTGCATATTTGGAGCTAGTATGGCCTTCCACCGCCCAATTATACCTGTTTCAGGAATTTCTTCGGCGGTTTGCCGCCGCGCCGCGCCGCGAAAAGGCCGCCGTCCCGTCCCCGGGCGGCGGCCTGTCGCATATATTATTTTTAACGCGTTTTCTCCAGGCGGAGCACCAGCGCGGTCATATCGTCCATGCCGCCGCGCTCGCCTGCGGCGACGACGAGCCGCGCCGCCAGCTCCTTCGGACTGTCGCCCGCCCGCTCCATGAGCAGGTTCTTCAGCCACTCGTCCTCAATGCCGTCCGTCACGCCGTCGGTCAGCATCACATAGAGGTCTCCATGCCCCATGCGCAGCGGCACCGCCTCCTCCGCGCCGTTCTCCTCCGACAGCCCGACCGGAAGCGAGCGGGCAATGAGCCTCGTGATGCCGCCGCCCGTTTTGAAATAGCTCGGCGCGGCGCCGCATTTGATGCTCTCGGCCTGTCCGGAAAACAGATCGACCGTCAGCACGTCCATGGTGACGAAACGGGTGCCGTCGCACCGCAGCCGGAACGCGGGCGAAACCGTGCGCAGTGCGTCCTGCGCCGGAATGCCCGCACGCAAAAAACGTTCCATCAGGCCGAGTACGTTCTTGCTATCCTGCGCCGCGCCTTCACCCGTGCCCATGCCGTCCGACACCACCATGCAGGCGCGCCCATCATCCGTAACGAAATACCGCCCGGTATCTCCCGAGACCTTTTCTCCCGGTTTCCGGCGCTGCCCGATGCCGACAACCGCGCGGAACGGCGCCTGCTCCCGCAGCAGGATACGGCTGCCCAGCTCGTCACATATTTTTTCCGGCTCGGTCAGCCCGACCGAAAGCAGCGCCGCCAGACCCGCCGTAAAACCCTGGCTTTGCTCCAAAATGCGCTCGACCCCTTCGCCGCCCAGCTCGACGCGCAGCCGCCGGTTGCCGTCGCGGTAAACCGCCACGCGGTCGATCTTGCCGAAGGCGGCGGCATAGCGCCGTACCTGCCGCTCCCGCGCGGGCAGCGAGGTGATATCCGGCGCGAGCCCTGAACCCATCTGACGGAGAATGCCGGTCAGCCCGGCATACTGCTGCGCGATGAGGCTGCGGTTTTCATCGCAGCGCGCCTCGTACTCCTGCCGCTGCCGCAGCGCGAACAGCGCCGCGTTGACCGCACGCAGGAACTCCGGGAACTTGATGCAGCGGGAGGCAAAATGTTTCGGAAAATCTGCGGCTTCGGCTTTGCCACGCTTGAGCATGGCGACCGAGACATCGTTCAGCGCGCTCAGCGTGCCGACGTAGTCCTTTTCCCAGCACGCGGCGCACAGCGTGCACTTGCGGCACACCTTGTCCGCCGCGCGGTCAAACACGGCGCGCACATCCTTGTCCGCCGCACTTTTGCCGTGCTGCATGCCACTCATCATGCTGAGATACATTTCATAAAAAGCCTGCGACGCCTCGGCGGCATATTGCCGCGCGCCCTGCCGTACGCGCTGCACGATCTCCTGCGTATTCTGTGGTGTGGGCAGCAACGCGTCCTTGATCAGCTGCCACACATGATCCGGAATCGCGGCAAAGATCAGCGCCGCCGCCGCGCTTTCCGCTATGCCGGATATGAAGACCGGATCATCCGCGCCGAGCAGCGACGCCGCCGCGCCGGCGCACAGGTACGCCGCCGCGAAGCCAATCTTGCCCGCTCCCCGGAACACGCCGCCGATCAGCGCGCCGAAACCGTATGTACACGAAAAGAACGCCCCGCGCCCGGCCGCGGCATCCATCGTAATGCCGAAGGCGACGCCGATTGCCGCACCCGGCGCGCTGCCCCCGAGATAGGCCGCGCCCATGACCAGCACGAGCGCAATGATGCGCGCGGGCGTAACCACGCCGAACAGGCTTACGTCATATACCGAGACCAGCAGCGTCGCCACCAGCACGAGCAACCCGCCCGGCCGCAGCATGTCATTCTCGGATTTGGGGGGCGAGAGCGCGAGCAGATAGAAATACGACGCGCCGAAGGTCAGAATCAGCATGCACAGAAAGAGCAGCGCCGTGCCGACCGAAAGCGGCGGCAGGAATACAAAGCTGCACGCGCCCATGCACAGTGTCGCGACGAGCGGCATGAACCACGCGCTGTGACGCGGCCCGATGTCCGCGAACACATGGCCGCAGGCCAGCGTCAACAGCGCCGCGGCGCTGCTGCCCACGCCGTTAAAATCCCCGCGCAGCGCAAGGTATCCGAAAAATGCGCCGAGTACGGCCGCAAACCCACCGCCCCGCGCGCAGATCGCACCCTGCATAGCGACCGCAAAGGGCGAAAACCCGTTCAGGATGGTGCCCCGCGCCAGCACGGCACACAGGATAAACTGCTGCGCCGCGCGCCCCAGCCCCCGCACCGCCGGCCTGTGCAGCAGCCCGGTCACCGCGCCCGTCGCGCGTGCGGACAGCGCGAACGCTTTTTTCTGAATTTGTTGCTTGTCCATGAACGTCCCAGCCTCCCTTGTTTTTCCAGTATACGGCAGTCTCGACAAATGTTTTGTTGGAAAATAGAAAGGGAAATAGCCGGAACACAAAATTTTACGCCTGTTTATAAATTTTTCTCGGAAAGGCGCAAAAAACCGGGAGGCCGGGTTGCGCCGCGTACAAACAGCGGACTGCCAAGCGCACCAATATTGATGCGCACACGCGCAATGTTATGTCTGTCGGGTGTCGCGGGTCACGCCTTTCGCATACGCTGAAACAGAGGAAGGTGGTATCTCCATGAGAATTCATACGGTACAGTCGGGCGACAGCGTCTATGCCATCGCCCGGCAGTACAACGTTCCTATGGAACGCATCATTTCGGATAACGAGCTGACCGACCCCTCCCGGCTGGTGGTTGGCCAGACGCTCGTGATCCGTCAACCCACGCAGTACCATATTGTCGAGCCGGGTGAATCTTTGCCGTCTATTGCGGCGAAATACGGTATGACGACAACGCAGCTGCTCCAGCTGAACCCCGCTCTGAACGGCCTGCCCATGATTTCTCCCGGCCAGGTGCTGATTATCGGGCTGGATCAAATGAAACAGGGCGATCTCGCGGTAAACGCTTATGCCTATCCGGGGATTGACCGGGATACGCTGCGCAAAACCCTGCCGTACCTGACGTATCTTTCACTCTTTTCTTACGGGTTCACACCCGAAGGCGACCTGCTGTCCATACCGGATGACGAGCTGATCCAGCTCGCGCGCGACTATGGCGTCGCGCCCATCATGGTTCTGACCACGCTCGGAGAGGATGGCACGTTCTCACCCGAGCGGGCGCATGCGCTGCTCAACGATCCGGCCGCGCAGACCCGTCTGATTGAAAACCTTGCGCGCACGCTGCAAGCCAAGGGCTATCATGGGGTGGACTTTGACTTCGAGTATATTCCGGCCGAAGATAAGGACGCCTATGCGGAATTCATTCAGAACGCGACCAACCGTATGAACCAGCTTGGCCTTGAGGTCATGGTCTCACTCGCGCCGAAGACCTCAGCCAACCAGCCCGGCCTGCTGTACGAGGCGCACGATTACAGCGCGCTCGGCAACGCGGCGAACGACGCGCTCATTATGACCTATGAATGGGGCTATTCCCGCGGTGATCCCCAGCCTGTCGCGCCGATTAACAAGGTGCGTCAGGTCATTGATTACGCCAAGACCGAAATCCCCGCAAACAAAATCATGATGGGCATTCCGAACTATGGCTATAATTGGACGCTGCCGTATGTGCCGGGGCAATCGGTCGCGCGCAGCCTCAGCAACACCGAGGCGGTGCAGGAAGCGCTCCAGAACAACGCCGCCATTGTGTACGACTGGACCGTGCAGTCGCCCGGCTACACCTACTGGAGGGACCGTGCGCAGCACCAGGTATGGTTTGAAGACGCGCGCAGCATGCGGGCCAAACTCGACCTTGCAGCCGAAGAGGGTCTGCGCGGCGTGAACATCTGGACCATTATGAATTATTTCCCCCAGCTCTTCCTTGTGCTGAGTTCCCTTTACAATATCAAAAAAGTCGAGTAAATGTCGGAAAAGGAGGCCAAAACTGGTTTTTTGGTCTCCTTTTTGGTTGCCATTGCCGATGCGCCCTATACTTTCCATTGCGATGTGGTATCTCTTAGTGGTAAACTTGGAAAACGTAAGGGAAAAATGCATAAAGCTGCTTTTTCCACCGCATCCGACAAGGAGAGTGAATACTATGAAGAAGATGAAACGAATCGCAATGATGACAGCTTGTGCCGCACTCGCCGGCACCGTAAGCGCAGGAGCGGCCTGTCTGCCTCAGAACACAGCCGCCGCGCAGGCCAAAAATGCGTGCGCTTCAGGCTCGACAAACTGTGTACAGAGCAGCAAGCAACTGCAGTCGGCGCAGCAGGCGCTGAACAAACTGTGCCAGAACGGAAGCACTCTTTCCAAACAGTCCGTCCGTCAGGCGCTGAACCAGCTGTGCGGCGGCTCCACCTGCACCACAGGCGGCAGCAAGTCCTGCAGCAATACTGCGACCAATTCGAGCTGCCAGAAGCAGAGCACCGGCACCACGACCACCGATAGCAAGACGACGAAACCGTCCCAGCCATCGCAGAACAGCAACTCCGGCGGCAGCACCGACACGACGACCCCCAGCACGCCGTCCGATACCACTGACACCGGCAGCAACGCGGCATCGTCTTATGCCGCCGAGGTTGTGCGCCTGGTCAATGTAGAGCGCGAGAAGGCCGGTCTGTCCGCCCTGACGATTGATTCCAAGACGCAGGCCGCAGCCCAGACCCGTGCGGCAGAGCTGCAGCAGAGCTTCTCTCACACCCGCCCGAATGGTTCCTCCCCGTTTACCGCACTGGCCGAGGCGGGCGTCAGCTATAAGGCTGCCGGTGAAAACATCGCAATGGGTCAGAAAACACCGGCTGAAGTCGTAAACGCCTGGATGAATTCTTCCGGTCACCGCGCGAATATTCTGGGCAGCCAGTTTACCTCCATTGGCGTTGGCTATGTAACCGGCTCCAATGGCTATGCATACTGGGCGCAGGAGTTCATCGGCTAAGGGTTACATACTCACCACAGCCGCATCTTGTCCACAACATCTCTCTTTATGATAAAATACCGGCGCCGTTCTCCACGGCGCCGGTATTTTTTTGCTGCCTTCGCCTGCGCCGCACACGCAGAATGCCACAAGCCAAAGCGTTTTCATGGCACAAACACCTCCTATTTACCTCTATTTTCAACAATAGCCGGGCAGCTAGAAAATGTCCAGCGCGGAAACAAAACAATGACAATTTGCACGCGCGTTCTGTCATGTATTCGGCTGTAATTGACTTTAATCGGCAGAACCGCTACAATATAAATATAATAGAGGAAGGAAGTGACCGAATATGCTGACAGAGGAAAGATATAGCATGATCCTGCGCCTTTTGGAAGAACGCGGCGCGGTGTCGGTTCAGGAATTGACGGATATCCTGGGCAGCTCCGAGTCAACCATACGGCGCGACCTGGCCGCCCTGCATCAGGAAGGGCGCCTCAACAAGGTTCATGGCGGCGCTACCGCGCTGCGCGGCACCTATCACTCCGAAGAATATCCCGTTTTCGTGAAGCAGGAAATGAACCTGTCCGAAAAGACCCGCATCGCGCGCTATGCCGCGTCGCTGATCTCGGACTATGACCTGGTGTTCCTTGACGCGGGCACCACGATCGGCTGCATGGCCGAATTTATCACGGCAAAAAACGTCACTTTCATCACAAATGGCCTCCTGACTGCCAAGCGTCTTGCCGACCGCGGATTTTCTGTCTGCGTGACCGGCGGGCGGATCAAGTCCACGACCGAGGCGCTGGTGGGTGGCGAAACGCTCGACGCGCTGCGCCGTTTCCACTTTGGCATCGGCTTTTTTGGCACAAACGGGATCAGCCTGGACGCCGGCTGCACCACCCCCGACATGGATGAGGCGCGCATAAAGACCGAAGCGATACGCCGCTGCCGCTTTTCCTACCTGCTGGCGGACAGCTCCAAGTTCGGCATCACCACATCGGTTACATTCGCCGATCTTGACGCAATCGACATTGTCACCGGCTCGCCCGTCCAGGAAAAATACCGCATGCGGGCGCACATCATCGAGGTCACCGCATGATCTACACCGTAACCGCCAACCCATCGCTGGACTATCTGGTAACCCTGGGGCAGTTTACGCCGGGCGGGATGAACCGCGCGTCGGAAACCCGTCTGGTTCCCGGCGGCAAGGGCGTGAATGTCTCAATTATCCTGTCGCGGCTGGATACTCCCAGTCTGGCGCTTGGCTTCAGCGGCGGCTTCTCGGGACATCAAATCGCGTGTATGCTGCAGGAAAATGGCTGCGAATGCGCGTTTATTGAGATCCCCGGCGTGGTTTCGCGCATCAACGTCAAGCTGTGCGCTCCGCAGGAGACCGAAATCAATGCGGCGGGACCCGCAGTGCCGCCGGAGGCTGTCCGCGCACTCTGCGCGCAGGTGTCAAAACTCACGCCTGCGGATACGCTGGTGCTCGGAGGTAAACCCCCATTGGGCGCCCCGGATGATTTCTATGCCCGGGTGCTCCGCGCCGCGCCGCCGGGCGTGCTGACCATTCTGGATGCGGCGGGCGAGCCGCTCCGTCACGCGCTCGCCCGCCGCCCCTTCCTGATCAAGCCAAACGTGGATGAGCTCTCCGATCTCTGCGGTCAAGTGCTGACGAGTGAGGATGACATGCTCGCCTGCGCCCGCGCGCTGCAAAAACAGGGCGCGCGCAACATTCTGGTCTCCATGGGAAAATGGGGCGCCATGCTGCTGACCGAGGACGGCAGGCTGCTGCGCGGCCTGCCGCCGCAGGGCACGCCGCTGAACACGGTCGGCGCGGGCGACAGCATGGTGGCGGGGTTCCTCGCGGTCTGGCTGCGCACGCGGCAGTTCGAGCCCGCGTTCCGTATGGGACTGGCCGCCGGCAGCGCGACTGCCTTCAGCACGTGGCTCGCCGAGCGGCATGAGATCGAGCGTTGCTATGCTTTATTGCCGCCCATCCGGCAATCCCGACCGTAAAAGTAAAACAGCCTGTGCGCCGTATCCGCCTTATACGCGGGTACGGCGCTTGTTTTTGCCGGAACGGCGCAGTATAATAGATAGTATGTCAAAAATTCGGGTAGTTTAGGAGGAATACAATTATGATAACCGATATGACAGAGGGCAATCCTTCACAAATTCTGTGGCGGTTTTCCCTTCCGCTGCTTGTGAGCGTGATTTTCCAGCAGCTATATAATATTGTAGACAGCGTGGTGGCCGGTCAGTTCATCGGGCCGGATGCGTTGGCGGCGGTCGGTGCGTCCTATCCAATCACGATGCTGTTTATGGCGGTCGCCACGGGCTGCAACATCGGCTGTTCCGTGGTGGTGTCCCAGCTTTTCGGCGCGCACGATTTTGAACGCATGAAAACCGGCATCAATACCTCGGTTCTTTCGGTGTTTGGCCTGAGCATTGTGCTGACCGGGGCCGGTCTGCTCTCCTGCCGCAGCCTGATGGCGCTGCTCGGGACGCCCCAAAACATTTTCGCCGACGCCGGAATATACTTAAATATTTACATTGCCGGGCTGGTGTTTTTATTTCTGTACAACATCTGCACCGGCATTTTCACCGCGCTTGGCGACAGCCGCACGCCCCTGTATTTCCTGATTGCCTCCTCGGTGGGCAACATCGTTCTGGACATCCTGTTTGTCACGGCGTTCCACATGGGCGTTGCGGGCGTTGCATGGGCGACCTTTCTGGCGCAGGGTGTATCTTCCGTACTCGCGTTTTTCGCGCTGCTGCGTCGGCTGCGGACGGTGCCGCATGCGGGCAAACCGCGTCTGTTCTCGCTTTCCATGCTGGGGCGC
Source organism: Intestinibacillus sp. (assembly GCA_050255995.1). Taxonomy (GTDB): domain Bacteria; phylum Bacillota; class Clostridia; order Oscillospirales; family Butyricicoccaceae; genus Intestinibacillus. The sequence continues at coordinate 8,699 of JBFWIM010000008.1, read as the reverse complement.
ATCAGCGCAATCGCGATTCCGAGCATTTTGCAGCAGAGCTTTATTTCGATCGGCAATCTGTTTATTCAGCGCATTGTCAACGGCTATGGGTCGACGATCATTGCGGGTTTCTCGGGCGCTATCAAGCTGAACACGTTCGCCCTTACCTGCTGCGCGACCTTTGCGAACGGCCTGTCCAGCTTTGCGGCGCAGAACATCGGCGCGGGGCGGCTGGACCGCGTGAAGAGCGGCATGCGCGCGGGCGCGGTGATGGCAGTGATACTTGCCCTGCCGTTTACGCTGCTGTTTGTCTTTGGCGGCGGCGCGGCGATGCGGCTGTTCGTCGGGGCTTCCGGCACGGACGTGGTTGCGGCGGGTGCGGTGTTTCTGCGGATTGTGGCGCCGTTTTATGTGGTGATTGCGCTCAAGCTGATGGCGGACTCCGTGCTGCGCGGCGCGGGCGACATGGTTGCTTTTATGATTGCGACGTTCGCCGACCTGCTGCTGCGCGTGACGCTTGCGTGGACGCTGGCGGCACGCGGCGCGGAGGCCAGCGGCATCTGGTTCTCCTGGCCGGCCGGCTGGACGATTGCGGCGGTGCTGTCCATGGGGTTTTACCTTACAGGGGGGTGGAAAAGGAAGTGTCCACAGTAAACGAAGACAAAAAGGAACCCCCTCCGTGGAGGGGGTTCCTTTTATGGAAGTTTTTTAATCAGTCCAATTATGCAACGTTAACATTTACAGTCACATAGAAGGTCTGCGTCGTACCGCCTGCTTTAGCAACATTCACCCGGAAGGTAGCTGTGCCGTCAACAAGAGTACCTGCAGCAGTGAAAGTACCATTAGCACCGTTGTAGGTGATGCCAGTAATGCCAGTGGCGCCATCCTCGGTAACAGTAACTGTTACAGTTGTTCCATCCTCGGTAACATCGGCAAAAGCATCTACCGTAAACAGCGTGGCAGTAGTAGCGTCTGCAATAACTTCGTATGGCTCATCCTCAGTGCCATCAAGGTCATCAGTGGTCAACTCGGTGTCGCTGGTAATCGTAGTAACAGAACTCGTGATTGCCGCATTAGCTTCTACTGCAGCGTTCGTCTCGTTCAGCTCAACCTCATTCTCGTTGATGTCCTTCATGCGGTCGTTGACTTCATAAACCAGCAGTTCAACATCGCCGTCGTCAACGATCAGGAATGCATTCGCATAGTAACCGTCCTCAGAATCAAGCTCTTCTGCCTTGGCAGGAGTAGCGTCCTCCTCGACATCCCAATCATCCTCGTCGGCGTAGATAACGACGGAGTCGGAATCAATCTTGCCGGCAGTGGTGTTGGACGCGACAGTAGTATCGTTGACATACAGATTGGTATACGGACGAATCAGGCCGCTGCTCTCGCTGTAGTCATTGCCGATTGCAATGTACTGAGCCGTCTCAGCCGCAGTGTCATTCAGAACCTCAATGTCGTCGTTCGCCTTCTCGTAGGTGCCAGAGAAGGAGATAATTGCACCCTTCTGCAGGCTGCCATAAGAGGATTCCTCTGTCTCCAGTGTCTTGCTGCCCTCAGCCGTCAGCAGGTCAAGGTAAACAACTGTGTCGGAGTCTTCAGTCGCGGTGCCCTTGTAAGCCTTCTCTACAACACCGTACAGGGTATCAGAGGTGCTCAGAGATCCGTCGCCAGTGTTGATGTACGCCGCGATGACATTGTCACCGTCAGTCAGGTATGCAGAGCTGGCGTTGCCGTTAATATCCGAATACGAAGCCAAATCCGCACCGGTGATCACCTTATAGCTGTCACCGCTGTACTGCAGGAAGATCGGCGCGCTGTCATCCGCCTCGAGGCCGTCGATCGTTTCGGTATTATCGTCGTAAGAAGCATCGGTGCCGAGAACCGCCTCGACGTCATCAGATGCATACAAATCGTTCAGCTTATACAGGGTGTAGTCGTCGCCGTCCCGCTCGTAAGCATACAGGGTGTCGGGGTCAATTTGATCTTCCATGCTATCGCCGCCAGCAAACACGTCGTATGTTGCGGCATCATCTTCCAAGTCATCAATGTCGACATCTTCCTGGTCGAAGCCAGCCTTCGGAACAACGACGTTCTTAACATTGATGATGACCTGTGTGCCGTCTTCCAGATACACTTTGGTCTCAACGCCGTCGTCCATCGTCTGGTAGCTGCCAACAGTCTTCACAAGCAGAGTGTCTACATCGCTGCTGGAGCCGGTAGCACCCGTCAGGCAGTAAACATAGCCGCCAAGAATATAAGCGGTGTAGCTGCTGCCGGACTTAGCGGTATAAGTCTCATCGTCGGCAAGAATGTAATCATACCAGGTGCCGTCCAGCTTAATGGAGTCATCCTTGAATGCCTCATTGGTTCCGGTAATGGTGCTAGCCTCTTCAACAACAATGGTGTCATTGAACAGATCCGCGCCGATAAAGACATAGTCGTCCTTAGCATAGCCGTCATAGATGGTCGGCTCATCATCCTCAAGGTCGACCTTGACAGCCGTACCCGTGGTGTCACCCTTCAGGTTGGCAACAACATCCTTGTAAGAGAAGGAGCTGCTGGAAACAGCGGTGATCTGCGCAAAGGTCTTGGAGTTGATGATGATCATATCGACCTTGGTGTCGTTATCGTTGGAAATAACGGTAACTGGCAGGTCGTTTTTGTTGATGTTTTCAATCGCCTCTTCGATCTCAGCAGCCGTATCCGCCACAACCGCATCGGAGATGTCGGTTTCAGTTTCATCCGCCGAAATGGTATAAATCTTCAGACCATCTTCTTCGACAGAGTACTTTGTACCGCCGACCTCAATCTTGGTCTCATCAGAAACCGTATCCAGCTCAGAAGCGGTGGTGGTGATGTTAACCTTGTTGTCAGAGGTAGCATACACGCCATAGACTTCGTCGCTATCCTTGTACAGAACCTGAACGTCCTGACCTATCAGCGCAGAGTAGTCGGTGTCTACGTCGGTGAAAGAAACCTCCTTACCAGCGTCGGAATCAGCGTCGGAAAGAGTAGTCTCATCCAGAATCAGAGCGTCCTCAGAGCCCTCGCCTTCAAGGCCAACCTTGCCGGAAGCCAGCAGCACGCCGGAAACCTTAACCAGCTCAAGATACTTCTCACCAACGGTTTCCTTCTCGCCGCCGGTCAGCAGCTCGTCAAAGGACTCGGAGTCGGTGGACCACTTCACGCGATTTGCATCCAGCGTGTTGTAGATGATCTGCGCCGCATACTGACGGGGCAGGCCAGAAGCCATCGGAGAATCAACGTCGTCCAGCAGGCCAGCCTGAGAAGCCAGACCGATGGTCTTCTGATCCCAGCCAGTGCCGACCAAGCCAGCCTTATCTGGCAGGTAACCCATTACGACCAGCAGCATCTTAGCCGCTTCGGTGCCGGTTACAACGTTGTCCGGATCAAACTGCGTGGCGGACTTGCCAGCAATAATACCGTTGCTCTGGCAGAACTTGATGTAGCCAGCAGCCCAGTGGCCGTTGATGTCGGTGAAGGTGGTGGACATGGACGCATACGCATCAGCATTGTCCTTGCCACCGTTCATTACGGTGAAAATCATCTTGGCCATTTCAGCGCGGGTGACAGTGCCATCCGGCTTGAAAGAACCATCCTCATAACCCTTGATAACACCAAGGGCAGAGAGCATGTTTACCGCCGTGCCGGCTTCGATGTCAGCCTGGTCGGTAAACGCCGCGCCAGCCATCATAGTGAACGCAAGAGCGAACGCCATGACCAGCGCGAGAACCTTTTTCAGATTCTTCATTGGTTATATTCCTCCTTTTAATTTCGGATTCGTGTTCCTCATCGGAAGCGATCCCTTATGGAACATAGTTTAACAGCCCGAAGCGCCCCCGTCAACGGGGCGGCGGGATGTGTAACACGAGTGTAATATTTCCTGCCCGGCCTCCGGAGCCCTCCGCAGGAAAGCGCGCCCGCAGCAGCGCAGGAATGCCAAATGACCTGCATTCTTCACTTTTTTCTTACAAAACCGCCGAAAATGCTCCAATATTTCCCACGTAAATGTTTCATTCTTGTTTCATTTGCCGTGGGCTTCTTGCGTGTTTATCCAATTCTCGCTATACTTGGAGCAATAGGAAATCTGTACATAGGGATGAATGCCATGAAAAAATATTTCTTCGCGGCGCTGCTGCCGCTCTTCCTTCTGGTGACGTCGGCCGCGGCGGTTTCGCCCTCAATCTTCCCGGTGGAGACGGTCGCAGAGGACGGTCAGAGCCACTGGGGCTATATGGATGAGACGGGCGCGCAGCCGATCGGCTTCTTTTACGCCGAAGCCGGCGTATTTAATGAATACGGCCTTGCCGTTGTCCAAAACGTGCAGGGGCAGTCCGGCGTGATTGACCAAACCGGGCGGCTGGTGGTCGACTACCAGGACGCGCCGCAGTCGATTGATTTTGGCGACAGGCTGATCGCCTTCCGCTATGCCGACAAAACCCTGTTCTTCACGCACGGCGGCGACGCGTACGGCCCGGCCTTCCCTGCGACGGGCGGCTTTTTTGCGGACGACTTTCTGCGGGTGAAGCAAAACGGCCTGTGGGGCTACGCGCTGCGGGACGGTTCAATGGGTATTGCGGCGCAGTTTGCCGACGCGGGCGACTTTGTCAGCGGCCGCGCGCTTGTCCGCACGGCGGGCGGAGAATACCGGGTGCTGCTGCAAAATGGGAAGACGCAGGCGCTGCCCGCCGAGCCCGCATATCTCTCCATATTCGCGGAGGACGTTGCAATTCTGCGCGACGGCGGCGCGATGCGGCTGTATTCGCTCTCCGCGGGCGCGTACCTCGGCGACATGATCTATCAGCAGATCACCCCCTTTAACGACGACGGCTACGCCATGGCCAAACAGGGCAATATTTGGGGTATTCTCACGCCGAAGGGCAAGCTTTCGGTCGTGCCGGAGTACTATTACCTCTCATATATGGGCGAAGGCGTGTATGCCGCGCGCGGCGAAAACGGCGAAGCGCTTGCCATTGACGCAAACAATACCCGCATCTATTATACCGATACCTATGTCGGCGGCTTTAAGACCTTCCGCTTTGGCCTGTCCTGGCACGGCACCATGGACGGCGGCGTGATGTTCTTCAATAAAAACGGCGTGTTCAGCCGCAAAATCGCAAACGCCGAAAATCCGGAGGTCGTCAGCAAGAATGTCGCGGCGGTCACGGTGGACGGCAAGCGGCAGTATATTCGACTGTCGGACGGCAAGGTGCTTTACGCCCCTGTCCGTACCTACAAGCTGGACGACGGCATTCAGGTAACCACCCGCCAGTATGAAAAATACGTCGGCATGCTGCAGGATGGCTCCGAATACGGCTGGAACCTTTCCTACCCGCAGTTTACCGGCATGAAAAGCACTGCAGTACAGACTAAAATCAATTCCGCGATCGAGAAATTTTTCCTGGACGGCCCGTCGCAGGCAGCGCGCAAACAGTCGCTTGTCGGCGACTACGGCTTTGCGTTTTACGGCCGTGTGCTGGTCGTCTATGCCGACGCCAAGCTCGGACTCGGCGCGGGCGCGACCATTTGGAACGACAGTATTGCGCTGGATTTCAGCACCGGACAGACCTATTCGGTCGCCAGCGATCTGCTCCGTGCGGGATATGAGACTGTGCTGCACGAGCAGCTGCTTGCGGACACAGCCTATACCGATTACAAATATGCCCGCATGACGGATACCGGCTTACTGCTGCTCTGCAACACGCCGGCCACAGCGGGCACCCCCGCGCGCACCGAATCGGTCAGGATCCTCTACAGCAGCATCTGGGGCGTCGTCAACCAGAGCGGTGACTGCTACCGCGCGCTGACGGTTTCCGCGGCTAACACTTCCGCTGTTCCGACGGCCTCTTCCGTCCGGTTTTCCGATGTGCCTGCGAGCCATTGGGCATGCAGCTACATTGAACAGGCGGCGGAGCGCGGCCTGATGACGGGCAGCGGCCGCCGGTTCCAGCCCGATGCGTCGATCCTCTCCTGCGAGGCGGTCGCTTCTCTGGCACGCGGCCTGTCCCTGCCGGATGACAAAATGCCCGGGGTGAGCGATGCAAAATGGTATGCCGGAGAAGTCGGCGCAGCCTATGCGTCCGGACTGCTTTCCGGAATGGAAACGGTGGATTGGGAGAAGCCCATTCCGCGCATGGATGTCATGCAGCTCATTGCAAACACCCTGCGGCGGGACAACGGAGCGGCGCTCACAAACGCAGAAGTGTCTCAGACGCTCTCCCGGTTTGCCGATGCCGGCAGCGTGCCGGCAAACCGGCGCGAAGCGGCCGCCTACTGCGTGCGGCAGGGCGTGGTTACCGGTTCGGGCGGCCTGCTCCAGCCCCGTGCTGTTATCACACGGGCGGAATTCGTAAAGCTGCTGCTCGCGGCGCTGCCGGAATAAAATCTAAAAGATATAAAAAGAAGCATCTGCCGAGGCAGATGCTTCTTTTTATGCGTGTAACTACTCCCCCATGACCTGAAACACAATGTCGCGCGTACGGTCGCGCGTATCGCACTCGATCAGGGTCAGATTCTGCCACGGGCCGATGGTCAGCTTGCCGTTTACAAACGGAATGGTGATAAACGGCGAAAGCAACGCGGCTTTAATATGAGAGGAACCGTTGTCGTCGTGCCAGGTCTCATGATGACGGTAATGGATAACCTTGCCGGTTTCGTCGGTATAGGGCGAAAAAACGTCCATCGCCGCCTTGAGGTCATGGTAGACCATGCCCGGCTCAAACTCCAGCGTGGTCAGTCCCGCGACGCCGCCGGTTGTAAAACCCGTGATGATACCGCTGCGGATGCCGTACTGCTGAACCGCTGCGCTCACCGCGGCTTGAAAATCCTCGGTCACGTCGATCATGCCCATATGCGCCTTGGTGTGGTAGGTCTTGGTCTCGGTATAAACTGCCATGGTTTTTGACTGCTCCTTTTCTGAAGTGGTGAGCCGATCGCAAATTCCAACGGCCCGGCGCAAGGTAAATTGTAATTAAATGCACATTAAATACTGTCCGTATAACGTCTTGCTCTGTTCCAGTCCTTGTTCGTGTACCTGCTCTACGGTGATAAATCCGCTGCGGTACGCGATTTCCTCCAGACAGGCGATATAACGCCCGCTTTGCTCCTGCGCGCGCTTGACCGCCTGCGATGCAGCCAAAAGATTGTCCGCGGTGCCGGCATCCAGCCAGAGGAAGTCACGGCCGAGCGTGACGACACTCAGTTCTCCCATTTGCAGATAGCGGTTGTTGACGTCGGTGATCTCCAGCTCGCCGCGCGCCGAGGGGTGCAGCGTCTTGGCAATCGATACGACGCGGTTATCGTAAAAATAGAGGCCGGGGACGATATAGTTGGATTTGGGGAAGCGGGGCTTTTCCTCGATGCTGATGGCGCGGCCGTTCTCATCAAACTCCACCACGCCGAACGCGCGCGGGTCGTCCACATAATATCCGAACACCGTCGCGCCTGTGGCGTGCGTGCGCGCTTTGGCGAGCTTGCCGACCAGATCCTGCTCGTGGAAGATATTGTCGCCCAGAACCAGGCAGACCGAATCGTCCCCGATGAAATCCTCCCCGACCAAAAATGCGTCCGCAATGCCGCGCGGCACCTGCTGCACGGCGTAAGTAATATGTACGCCCAGACGGCTGCCGTCGCCAAGCAGGCGGGTAAACAGCGCCTCTTCTCCGGGCGGGATAATAATCAGAATATCGCGAATGCCGGCCTGCAGCAGCGCGGCCAGCGGATAGTAAATCAGCGGCTTATCATATACCGGCAACAAAGGCTTGCAAACCGGCAGCGTCATCGGATACAGGCGGGTGCCCTTCCCCGCAGCCAAAAGGATTCCCTTCATGTGTACTCCTTCGTTTGAGTGGATTTGTGGTGCGCCGCTGATGCGGCACGCTTTCAAACATCAATGCTTTATCGCTACATAGTATACCACACCCTCCGTCATACCGCCATACCGGGTTTGCTTAAATTTTACAAACCGGTAAGCGTATTTATGCCGGATCGGCTTTACTTTTTTCGGTATCCAGACCTTAAAATGCATCATTTCGGAAAAACGGCGAAATTTTACAAAGTCAGTGTGTATCTGATGATATTTGCCGGCCAGCAGCGGCGGTCTTCCTTACCGAACCACGCTTCATTGTGCCGCAGCCGAACCATGCGCTTTCATTCCGTCCGATTCCTAATGGTAGTATAACGAAAAACAGCCGCCCTGTAAAGAACGGCTGCTTTGTAAAGGTTTTTTTGTCGCTCTGCAATGGCATGGAGATACGGCATCTCCCGCCGCGCTTCTAAATATGATGCGGTGTTGTTTGCGGCAGCCGCCCACATGGGAGTCTGTACATGCCTTACGTTCTATTGCCGCCATTTGCTCCGTCCCGCAGCGAAAAGCCCGGAATGCCCGGCCGCACAGATTTCTCTTCCATTCCTTCATATATATCTGCTACATCTGCAAAACGGCTGCCGCCTTGCGAAAAAACGGCTGCCCAATCGGGCAGCCGTTTTGTATTCGTTACCGGTGCGGCGTTATGCGAGACCCTGCTCCTTGATGCGCGCCTGCGCCGCCGCGAGGCGGGCGATCGGGACGCGGAAGGGCGAGCAGGAAACGTAATTGAGGCCGATGTTGTGACAGAACTCGACGGAGGACAGGTCGCCGCCGTGCTCGCCGCAGATGCCGAGCTTAATATTCGGGCGGGTCTGGCGTCCGGCGTCCA
>JBFWIM010000007.1:0-41792 GCA_050255995.1 Intestinibacillus sp. | reverse complement strand
GGCGGTTTGCGTCATAGACGGTCAAGAACTCGTCTTCCGACCGCGCGAGCCCGTCTGCGAGCGCCTGCTTCTCCGCGCGCGGCAGCTTTTTGAGCGCGGCCTCGCGCCGCATGGCTTCTCCGCGCGTCCCGTGCGCCTCGCAGTACACAAGCGTGATTGGGCGGCGGCTTTTGGTATATTTCGCGCCGGCCTTTCCGGCATTGTGCGCGGCGAGACGGCGCGGCAGGTCGTTCGTCCAGCCGCCGTACAGCGAGCCGTCCGCGCAGCGCAGTAAATAGACATAATTCATTTCCAGCACCCTCCGGCTTTCCGGAATTTATTATAACAGAACTCCCCCGCCGGACGCAACGCACCGCGGCATCATTGACACGTTTCCAAAAAGCCTTTATCATAGAACCAGAGATTGAAAAGGGGGCGCACATATGGAGCCACGCGCACTGACGGTGACCGGCGGCATGACGCTGATGCAGACAAAAAATGTCTTCCCGCTGGGGCAGGACAGCGTGCTGCTCGGGCATTTTGCGCAGCCGTCGCCCCGCGGGCGCGCGCTTGATCTGGGCGCGGGCGCGGGCGTGCTGTCGCTTATCCTGCTGGCGCGTTTTCCGGCGCTGCATGTCACCGCGCTCGAAGTGGACGAATCCGCCGCCGCGCTGTGCGACCGCAACCGGCGGGAAAACCGTCTGGAAGACCGCATGGCGGTTGTCTGCGGCGACCTGCGCGACCGCGCCGCTCTGCCCCCGCACGGCTCGATGGACTATGTTGTGTGTAATCCGCCTTATTTCAGTCCGGGCAGCGGCAGCCATCATGCGACGCTGCCCGGCGCGCGGCAGGAGCTGTCCTGCACGGCGGCGAATGCGGCCGCGGCCGCGGCGTTTGCCCTGCGGGAGGGCGGCAAGTGCGCCATGGTGTACCGCCCTGAGCGCCTGCCCGCGCTGCTGCGCGCCTTTGAGGACGCGCGCCTTACCCCAAAGCGTCTGCGCTTTGTGCACGGACGGGCGGACAAAGCGCCCTCCGCCGTACTGCTTGAAGGGATGAAAGGCGCGCGCGAGGGGCTTCAGGTGCTGCCGTCGCTGGTGGTCTGTCACGCGGACGGCTCCTATACGGATGAATACAAAACGATATATTCCATAAATTGTTAACATTTAGTTTTAAATTATTTCATAATAATATGTTAAGTTATAAAGGAAAATTACAATGAGTAATGCAACACTCTATCTGGTGGCAACGCCGATCGGCAACCTCGGTGACCTGTCGCCGCGCGCGGCCGAAGTGCTCGGCACCGTGGATTTCATCGCGGCGGAGGACACGCGCGTCAGTCAGAAGCTTCTGGTTCATCTGGGCCTGCACAAGCCGATGGTGAGTTATTACGAACACAACCGCCGCCAGCGCGGAGAAGAAATCCTCGCGCGGCTGCTCGCCGGAGAAAGTTGCGCGCTTGTAACGGACGCGGGTACGCCGGCGGTGTCCGACCCGGGAGAGGATTTGGTCGCGCTGTGCGCCGCGCACGGCGTGCCCTGCATACCGATCCCCGGCGCGTGCGCCGCGGTGTGCGCGCTCGCGGCAAGCGGCCTGCCCTCCGGGCGCTGGTGCTTTGAGGGCTTTCTCTCCGTGAACAAAAAGGCGCGGCGCGAGCATCTTGACGCGCTCCTGCACGAAACCCGCACCATGATTTTTTACGAAGCGCCGCACAAGCTGCGCGCTACCCTTGCCGACCTCGCGGCAGCCTTCGGAGCGGACCGGCGGCTCAGCCTTTCGCGTGAGCTGACCAAGCTGCACGAGGAGACCCGGCGCATGACGCTCGGCGAAGCGGTCTCCTATTACGAGGAGAATGCGCCGCGGGGCGAATTTGTACTGATCGTAGAGGGGCGGCAGGCGCTGCCCGCCGAGGACGATGGGGACACGCGCATGCAGCTTGCGCTCGACGAGGTGCGGCAGCGCGTGGATGCGGGGGAAACGCTCAAGGATGCGGTAAAGTTCGCGTCCGCCGCGCGCGGAGTCAAAAAAAACGCGCTCTATCAGCGCGCGCTGGAGGAAACGCGAAGTGAAGAGTGAACTGCGCGCCATTCCGGGCGTCGGGCCCAAGACCGCCGAAGACCTGATCCGGCTGGGGTATCCGACCATCGCTTCCCTGCGTGGCGCCGACCCGGAGGAGCTGTACCGCCGGGACTGTGCCGAACGCGGCTTCCTCATCGACCGCTGCCAGCTTTATGTGTACCGCTGCGCGGTCCACTTCGCGGAAACCGAGCATCCGAACCCCGAGAAATGCAAATGGTACCACTGGAAAGACCCCAAATAATAATGCGGCAGCCGGCGCTCCCCGCACAGCCTGAACCGGAGCGCCGGCTGCGCACAGAGGAGGATACCCAGCTGCGCGGCGCGCGATTGTGACGGAGCCTCAGGCGGCGGCACCCGCGTTCCCGGGCTCATCGTACGGTAAAGGAGGAACCGTAATGCATCCATATGCCAAGACCGACCTTCATCTTCATTTAGACGGTTCTCTCCGGCCGGAGACCCTTTTGACCCTTGCAAGACGGCAAAACATCGCGCTTCCCGCGGATACGCCGGACGAATTGACGCCCTACTGCTCCGTGCCGCCCGACTGCCGCAGCCTTGCGGAGTATCTTGCGTGCTTTGAGCTGCCGCTTTCGGTTCTGCAAACAGCGGACGCGCTGCGTTATGCCGCAGGCGAGCTGGTCGTCACCCTCGGAATGCAGGGACTCTCCCTTGCGGAAATCCGCTTTGCACCGCAGCTTCACAGGCAGCAGGGCGTTTCACAGGCGGAAGCGGTGGAGGCTGTTCTCGCCGGGGTGCGGGACGGCCAGACGCGTTATCCTCTCATCAAAATCGGCGTTATCCTGTGTATGATGTCCACCGGCCGCGATGCGGACAATGCCGAAACCGCGCGCCTTGCGCTGCACTACCGCGGGCAGGGTGTGTGTGCGGTCGATCTTGCCGGACGGGAGGGCGCGCGCCCGATGAAGGATTACGAGCCGCTGCTCGCCCCCCTGCGCGCGGCCGATTTTCCGATTACCCTGCATGCCGGTGAGGCCGGTGATTTCCGGAACGTGGCGAAGGCCATCGGACTTGGCGCGCGGCGAATCGGCCACGGTACCCGCGTCGCGTCCGCGCCGGGCATGGTGCAGCAGCTGGTTGAAAAAGGCATTGTTCTGGAGCAGTGCGTGACCAGCAACGTGCAGACCCAGTGCGTCATCAGCTATCAAAGCCATCCTATCCGCAAACTATTTGACGCAGGCGTAAAAATCGCGGTCTGCACGGACAATATGACGGTTTCCGACACAACGCTGGCGCGGGAATACCAGATTTTACAGGACGTGCACAAATTTACGGAAGACGAGCTCGCGACCCTTGCGCGTTACGCCCGCGAAGCGGCGTTCGTGCAGTGACGCAGATCAGGGCGTATTGCCCTCCGTTTTGCGGGGATAGGGCCTTTTTTCATCGGTCAGCCTCGCGAGATAGTCCATGCTGGTGTCCAGCGCGAGTGCGATGCGCCTGCACTGTTCAAACGTCATATAGCGCGCGCCGTTTTCAAGTTTGGAATAGTCGCTCTGGTCAATACCGGTCAGGATTTGCATTTTGATCTGTGTATAGCCTTTTTCCTTACGCAATATTTTTAATCTTGTCATTTTATTCACCCGAATACGGTTTTACAAAAAGAGGACGGTTAACCGTCCTCTTTTTGCGTCTCTGTCGCGGCATAAAGCGCAACCAGCTTTTGCGCCATGGGCAGCGGCTCCTCGCCGCGGTTCAGCCGCAGAGAGACATAGGGCTGGCTGCCCGCGTTGAGCAGCAGCCGTCCCTTATACGCCTTTTCGCCGCAAAGCGCGGACAGTCTGGCAAAATCGGCCTTTTCCCAGGTGAGCAGCAGCCGCCCGTCGGCCTGGCGGATCTCGACGATGCCCTGCTCGGACGCTTCCGCGCGCAGCAGCGCAATATCGCACAGTGCGAGCACGGGTGCGGGCGGCTCGCCGAAGCGGTCGATCAGCTCGTCGAGCATGTCTTCCTTCTGCTGCGCGCTGCGAATGAGCGCGATGCGCCGGTAAAGGTCGATGCGCTGGCCGTCATCTCCGACATAGGAGGTCGGGATGTTGGCGGCAAGGGTCAGCTCGGCGGCGCACTCGACGCGGCGTTTGGGCGTTTCGCCCTTTTCCTCCAGTACGGCCTCCTCGAGCAGCTTGAGATACAGGTCGTAACCGACCGACATCATGTGTCCGGACTGCTCCGGCCCCAGCACGTTGCCCGCGCCACGGATTTCCAGATCGCGCATCGCGATTTTAAAGCCTGAGCCGAACTCCGCGAATTCGCGCACGGCGGACAGGCGTTTCTGCGAAATTTCGCTCAGCACCTTGCCGGGGCGGAAGGTCAGGTAGGCGAAGGCATGGCGGCTCGATCGTCCGACGCGCCCGCGGATCTGGTGCAGCTGCGCGAGGCCCATGTTGTCCGCGTCCTCGATGATCAGGGTATTGGCGTTCGGGATATCGATGCCGGTCTCGATGATCGTCGTGCAGACCAGAATGTCGATTTCACCGTCGGACATCTGACTCATCACGTTCGAAAGCTCGCACTGGGTCATTTTGCCGTGCGCCACCCCGACGCGCGCGTCCGGAAAGGCCTTCTGAATGCGGGCGGCCGTGCGGTCAATGCTCTCGACGCGGTTGTGCAGGTAATACACCTGCCCGCCGCGCGCCAGCTCGCGCCGCAACGCGTCGTTCACCACGGGCTCGGCGTATTCGATGACGAACGTCTGCACAGGGTGCCGGTCGTGCGGCGGCTGTTCGATAACAGACATGTCCCGGATATTGGACAGCGCCATGTTCAGCGTGCGCGGAATCGGCGTGGCGGACAGGGTGAGCACGTCCACCTGACGGGAGAGCGCCTTGAGCGCCTCCTTGTGGCTCACGCCGAAGCGCTGCTCCTCGTCCACGACGAGCAGGCCGAGATCCTTGAACCGCAGGTCCTTGCGGAACAGCTTGTGCGTGCCGATGACCAGGTCAAGCGTGCCCATGCGCAGCTTTTCCAGAATTTTTTTCTGTTCCGAAGGCGTTTTATAGCGCGAAAGCAGCTCAATCGACATTGGAAAACCGGAAAAACGGTCCATCGCGGTCAGATAATGCTGGCGCGCGAGCACGGTCGTCGGCACCAGAATGGCGGCCTGTTTGCCTGCGAGCACGCACTTCATTACGGCGCGCAGCGCAACCTCGGTTTTGCCGAAGCCCACGTCGCCGCAAAGCAGGCGGTCCATCGGCCGCTCCGACTGCATGTCATTTTTGATTTCCTCAATGCATTTGAGCTGATCCTCGGTCTCCTCGTAGGGGAAGGAGGCTTCAAACTCGCGCTGCCAGTCGTCATCGGGCGGGAATGCGTAGCCCTTGAGGCGGCTGCGCTCAGCATAGAGCTTCAGAAGCCCCTCGGCCAGTTCCTTGGCCGCCGCCTTGGCGCGGCTGCGCGCGCGCGCCCAGTCCGTGCCGCCGAGCTTGTTCAGCCGAGTCTTTTCGGTATCACCGCCACCGCCGATGTATTTGGAGATGAGATCCAGATTTGTCGCGGGGACATAAAGAAAATCCGTGCCCGCAAACGCGATTTTGACAAAATCACGCTGCGCGCCGTCCACGCTCATGCGCTCCATGCCGACAAAGCGGCCGATGCCGTGATGCTCATGCACGACAAGATCGCCCGGCGTCAGGTCGGTGTAGCTTTTGACGCGGTCGCGGTTGGATTTTTTCGCCGCTTTGCGGCTCTCGCGGCGGCTCAGAAGCTGCCCCTCGGTCATGACGACAAGACCGAGCGCCGGATACTCAAACCCGGCGGATAGCCCGCCCTCCATAATATGCACGCGCCCCTCGGGCGGCAATTTGGCCGAAACCGCGCAGGAAACTCCCGCGTCCCGCAGCGTTTCCTCCATGTTTTTGCAGCGCAGCGGACTGCCGCACAGCATGACGACCCGCCGCCCCTGTCCGGCATAGAGCGAAATATCCGCCGCCGCCATGTCGAGATTGCCGCCGTAGGCATTCATCTGGTTCGCGGTGAAATTAACGGTCGCGCCGAGCGGCAGCTCCTGCACCGAGGTAAGGAAGGTGTCCATCAAGATGCTGCCCCTGCGCTTTAAGTTTTCCACAAGCTGTGGAAAAGTCAGTGCAAAACCTGCGTGCTCGCCCGAAAGTTCGCCGCGCTCCAGCAGCGCCTCGACGTCGTCCGCCGTCCGGGCTGCAAAGCCGCGCGCCGCCTCGCGCACACGGGGCATATCGTCCACAAGAAACAGCGCGTTTTCCGGCAGATAGTCGAGCGCGCTCACGCATTCCGGATAAATGAGCGGCAGGTACTTGTCCGCGCCGGGCAGCGTACCGTCCTCCTGCAGCCGTTCCATGTCGCGCCGCAGATTTTTATCGAGGTCGGGATGCTTTTTGCGGCGGCTTCCCAGCGTCTTTTCGAGCGCCTCGAGCAATCCGGGCACCCCGCCCGGCGCCAGATGGGGCAGCGCTTCCGCGCAGGGCAGGCACAGCAGCGTATCCAGCCGGTCGCCGCGCCGCTGGCTGCCGACGTCAAAATAGCTCATCGTATCCAGCTCGTCGCCGAAAAACTCGCAGCGTACCGGCGCGCGCTCCTGCGGCGGGAACAGGTCGATCAGGTCGCCGCGGATGGCGAACTGCCCCGGGCCTTCCACCTGCACGGCGCGCGAATAGCCCGCGCGGGTCAGGGTGTTTGCCAACTCGCGCAGGTGGTATTCCTGACCGGTTTTGATGATGAGCGTCGCGTCGCGCAGCTTGTCAGGCGGGATACAGGTCTCAAGCGCGGCGGGTACGGACGCGACCACAACCGGCGCGCCGAGCGCCATCCGGTGCAGCGCGGCGATGCGCTTCTGCTCAAATTCGTGCGAAGCGCCGAGCGCGCCCAGCATGACAAAGTCGCGATAGGGCAGGGCGAGCGCCGGCCGTTCGAGAAATGCCGACAGGTCGGAAGCCAGCCGCTGCGCTCCCTGATCATCCGCCGTAAGCACAAACAGCGGGCGCGACGTCTCAAGATGCAGCGCCGCCGCAAGGTGCGCCTTATGGATGGCTGACAGTCCGGCTGCCTCAATAGGCACGTCTCCCCGCCGCAGCGCGTCATATACTGCCTGATACTCCCGCAGATTTGTGATACTTAAAGTAATTTCATTCATAGTTTACACCATTAGTATATTTATCAACCGAATGCCGGAGGCTGTCACTCTCTCGTAGCGCGTCCAGGAAGCGGATACGCCAAAAAGGGCAGATTTTTCAATCTGCCCTTATACTCTATGCGGATGGCTGCGAATTAATGCTCGTGGCCGCAGTGCGCGCAGTCACAGTCGCAGCCGAGGATTTCGGTAGGATCCTTGCCCATACGCTTGTAATAATCCGCGATCGCGCTACGGAGCGCCTCCTCGGCCAGCACGGAACAGTGCATTTTGACCGGCGGCAGACCGTCGAGCGCTTCGGCAACAGCCTTGTTGGTCAGCTTGAGCGCTTCCTCCAGGCTTTTGCCCTTGACCATCTCGGTCGCCATCGAAGAGGTCGCGATGGCCGCGCCGCAGCCGAAGGTCTTGAACTTAACGTCCTCGATGATGCCGTCGTCCGAAACCTTGAGATAGATTTTCATAATGTCGCCGCACTTGGCGTTGCCGACCTCGCCGACGCCGTTCGCGTCACCAATTTCGCCAACATTACGCGGGTTGGAAAAATGGTCCAAGACCTTTTCACTGTATTGCATGGTGATTCTCCTTTATCATCGATTCTTTCAGCACCGAAAGCTCAAAATGTAGAATGGACCGCGGCGCGGAGTGTCCGCTACACCGCCGTCCATCGCCAGTGTCTTTTAGTGGTGGCCGTGCAGCTCGCTTGCGGCGGTCAGGTTGGGCTTGCCGTTTTCCCACACCGGGGACATGGAACGCAGCGTTTCCACAACCTGCGGCAGCTTTTCGAGGATGTAGTCAACCTCCTCCTCGGTGTTCTGCTCGCCCAGGGTCAGGCGGAGGGAGCCGTGTGCGATTTCATGCGGCAGGCCGATCGCCATGAGCACGTGGGACGGGTCGAGCGAACCGGTTGAGCAGGCGGAACCGGTCGAGCCGCAGATGCCCTCGTTATTGAGGCGCATGATCAGCCCTTCGCCCTCGATGGCCTCAAAGATGAACGAAGCCGTGCCAGGCAAACGGTTTACCGGGTCGCCGGTGTAGTGACTGTACGGAATTTTCAGCACGCCCTCGACCAGACGGTCGCGCATTGCCTTGACGCGGGGCAGGATTTGATCCATGCGCCCGGTCGCGTCGCGCACCGCCTCGCCCAGACCGACCATACCGGCGACATTTTCCGTGCCGCACATTTTGCCGCGCTCCTGCCCGCCGCCATGGATCAGCGGGACAAGGTCTATGCCCTTTTTGACATACAGCGCGCCGATGCCCTTGGGGCCGCGGATTTTGTGGGCGGTCAGCGACAGCATGTCAATGCCCATTTCATGCACGTTGATCGGCATGTGGCCCACGCCCTGCACCGCATCGGTGTGGAAAAGGGCGCCTGCCTCGTGCGCGATCTTCGCGATCTCGGCGAGGGGCTGGATGGTGCCGATCTCATTGTTCGCCGCCATGACGGAAACCAACGCGGTGTCCGCAGAGATTTCGCGGCGGAGCTGGTCAAGGTCAACGTGACCCTGGCTGTCCACGTCCAGATAGGTCACACGGTAGCCCAGGGTTTCCATATACTCGCAGGTATAGAGTACGGCGTGATGCTCTATCTTTGAGGTAATGATGTGTTTCCTGCCTTTGGCAGTGCGGCCGGGCAGAAAACCCTTGATGGCGAGGTTGTCCGCCTGAGAGCCGCCGCCTGTAAAAATGATCTCCTCCGGATCGCAGCCGATGCCGGCGGCGACTTGCGCGCGCGCCTTGTCCATGGCGCCTTTCGCATCCCATGCGGTATCGTACAGGCTGGACGGATTGCCGAAGCCTATCGTCAGCCAGGGCTGCATAGCGTTATATACATTCTTGGAAATGGGCGTTGTTGCCGCATTATCCGTATAAACCAGTGTTTTCATTGAATGCTTCGCCTCCTATGTTGGCTATTCCTAACTTTAAATATACACCTCGTTGGTAGGGTTATCAATTTCCAATTTGCACGAAAGCACGGCCGGAAATCACACGAAATTATACAGACTTACTGGGAAATTCTGACCGAACCCCAACTATTCTATAAGTTTACCTGCTTTTGTTGTGAAATGCAAGAAAAAAGCCCCAAACTCCGCACAATAGTTCAGGATTCCCAAATCCGGTTCCAGTATACTTATGGCAGTCATAAAAGTGAAAAAACTGCAAAAAAAGCGATATTTCGAAACCAAGCGCGCAAATACGGCATATAAAAAAACTGCCATCCCACAGCGGGACGGCAATTTTATGGCCGCCGGCGCACAGGGAGAGGCTTACCCCATGATGCCGACGCAGTCATAATACGGCTTTTCGCCGATTTTATCGATATTTTGCTTGAACAGGGAGTGTCCAAGCGTGACGACCACATAGTCCGCCTTTGCGAGCGCCTCCTCAAACGGCACGTTGAGAATGCCGCTCACTTCGCCATAGGGCGCGAACGGCTCACAGGCGACGAAGTTTACGCCCTTATCCCGCAGAATGTTGCACAGCTCAATGGAGGGGGATTCGCGCAGATCGTCCACATCCGGCTTGTAAGACAGGCCGAGCACGGCGACAGTGTCTTTTTGGGGATCGCGCAGCTGCGAGAGGACCTTGTCCGCGACAAAGCGCGGCTTGTTCTCGTTGCGCACGCGTGAGGCATGGATGACCTTGGCTTCCTCGGGGAACTGCTCGTAGATGAACCACGGATCCACCGCGATGCAGTGGCCGCCAACGCCGACGCCCGGCGTCAGGATGTTGACGCGCGGATGGCAGTTGGCCAGCCGGATCAGCTCAAACACGTCAATGCCCATTTTATCACAGATAATTGATAACTCATTGGCATATGCGATGTTAACATCACGGAAAGTATTCTCCGTAAGCTTGCACATCTCCGCCGTAATATCGTCGGTGACGCGCACAACGCCCTTGTCCAGCACATGGTCATAGATTTCCTTTGCCATCTGTGCCGCCTCCGGGGTACGCGCGCCGACAATACGGTCGTTGTTGCGCAGCTCGTACATCATGTTGCCGGGGATCACGCGTTCCGGGCAGTGGGCGACATGGATGCGGTCCTCGGGAATGCCGCTCTCCTCGCTCAGCACGCGCGCGAGCATTTCGGTCGTGCGGGGGGGGACGGTGGACTCCAGAATCACAAGGTTTTCCGGCTTCATCACCCTGCCCGCCATGCGCCCGGCGGATTCGACATACTTGAGATCAGCCTTGTGCGCGCCGCTCTCGTCCTCATAAAAGGGGGTCGGCACCGCAATATAAAACACGTCGGATGGGGCCAGCTCGCTTGAAAAATGCAGATGCCCGCCGGCAACCGCCTGATCAAACGCCTCCTGCAGGCCGGGCTCTACAATGTGGATTTTGCCACCGCGAAGGCTCTGGGTGACCTTTTCATTCACATCGAAGCCACAGACCTCGTATCCCGCGCCCGCCAGCGTAATTGCCGTCGGCAGGCCGATATAGCCCAGTCCCATGACTGTGATTTTCTTCATAACGATTAACCTTCCTTTATTCCATCGTCCCGCCGCTGTTCCGGCTGGGCCGCATGGTTTTCTATCACTGCATACCTCTGGTATGCGCACCGCGCGTCCGGTTTCTGTTATTATAACACAAATAAATCTTTGTTACAATTTGTATTTGCGGAAAAACAGCAATTTTGCGTGTTTGAGCGCCAAAAAAGTCGGTAAAGTTGCACGAAAGCGCACAGCCTGTCCGGCCTTCCGAATTTGTGTTTGAATTTCGCACGCTTTCGGGATATAATGAAATATACGTTATTTTGCAGTCCCCCCGGCTCGTGGCATGTTCTGCCGCCGCCTGACGTTCCACCTCCCGCTCAAAGGATGATCCTCTATGATTTTTAAAGGCCTTTTGACCGATGCGCGGCTGATCCGCGACCGTGATCCCGCGGCGCGCTCCACAATTGAGGTTTTTTTGCTCTACCCTGGCTTTCATGCGCTGATTTATCACCGCATGGCGCACTTTCTTTACCTCCATAAGCGTTTTTTCCTTGCACGTCTGATTTCGCAGACCGCCCGCCACCTGACCGGCATCGAAATCCACCCGGGCGCCAAAATTGGCCGCGGCCTGTTTATCGATCACGGAATGGGCATCGTCATCGGCGAAACCGCCGAAATCGGAGACTACTGCACGATTTATCATGGCGTCACCCTCGGCGGCACCGGTAAGGACGCCGGCAAGCGCCACCCGACGATTGGCGACAATGTGCTCATTTCAACGGGAGCCAAGGTGCTCGGTCCCTTCAAAGTCGGCAGCAATTCCCGCATCGGCGCAAACGCCGTAGTTCTGCAGGAGGTGCCCGAAAACTCCACCGTCGTCGGCATAAAGGCCCGCGTGGTCAAGATCGCCGGTGAACGCGTCGCAACCACCCCGGCTTTCGATCTCGACCAGATCCACCTGCCCGATCCTATGGCGCAGGAGCTGTGCCGCCTGAGCCAGCGCATCTATGAAAATGAGCAGCGGCTCCGAAAAGCTGAGGAAGAGACGAGGGAGTACGACGAATAATTTACCTTGTTTTGTCATATTCATCAAAAATAAGTATTTTTAATGCATTCAAAACGGGGTTGTTTTCCAAAACAACCCCGTTTTCAATATATTATGATTGACAGTACCTGATTGTTGGAGTATACTGTAATCATAATAGAAGTAAGAACGGTTCTCATTTGCATGTAAAAAGGAAGAGGCGTATGAACAACACCCGGCAGCGGACGCTGATTTATGAAACCGTGCAGGGAAGCTATGAACATCCCACAGCCGACGATGTCTTTCGTACGGTACGCCGGACAATGCCCAACATCAGCCTCGGGACGGTTTACCGCAATCTCAACGTGCTGACGGAACTGGGCAAAATCCGCAAAATTTCGGTACCCGGACAGCCGGATCATTTTGACCGGCAAGGCGACTGGCACGATCATATGGTCTGCGAGCAGTGCGGAAAAATGATCGACATCACACTGAATACCGTCCCCTCGCTTGCGGAGCAGCTCGCCATGCAGTCCGGCATGGAGGTCACCGGCTATTCTCTGGTCGCCCAGTGCATCTGCCCCGCGTGTGCGGAAAAACAGAAGGAAATAAAACAGACGAATCCGGCGGCTTTATAAAAAAGCCGCCTTTTTTGCTATTCCGCTTCTCTTCCGGCGATTTCCATGGAAGCCTTCGCCAAATTATGTCTATTTTGTGTTTTTCGGTCTGCGGGATTGTTTTTTATCCGCCGCAGTGTTATAATATTTTTTGTATTTTGTGATGAAAAAAACAGGAGAATGGACATGAAAAAGAAACTGGTTCCTATCATTGCGATGATCGTGATCACCGCAATCTGCATCGGCCTTGTCATTGCAGCGCATCCGGCACCGAAATATGAAATCCAGGACAACGGCACGCCGGTCGTCATGACCGTAAACGGCGAAGAGATTCACGCCAGCGAATACGCCAGCATGATGATCTATTCCAAGGCATATATGGACAACATGATGCAGATGTACGGCATGGACAGCAGTGTCTGGGACGATCCTGAAACCAGGGACCAGTTTTTGTCCCAGCTGCAGGAGCAGACCAAGCAGCAGGTTGTCTATATCCATACCATTCTGGATCAGTTTCAGAAGTCCGGCCTTAAGCTGACCCGCGACCAGATTACTAAAATGGAAGACCAGAAGGCGCAGCTGGTAGAGCAGCAGGGCGGCGAGGCGCTGTTTACCGTCTGGTTGGCGACACTGGGCTTCAACGAGCAGATGTATGACAATATCCTGCTCATCAGCACCTATGCGGAAGCGCTGAACGATTACTATTTCGGCGCCAACGGCAAGGCGCTGCCGGCTCAGGACAAGATGCTGGAGTATTACAAGAGCAACTACATCCAGGCGAAGCATATCCTGATCCAGACCACCGACGATCAGGGCAACGAACTGACCGGCGACGAGCTGGCCAAGAAAACCGCTCTGGCTGAAGATATTGCAAGCCAGGTCAAATCCGGCAAGGATTTTGACGAGCTGGCCAAGCAGTACAACGAGGATCCGGGCGCGTCCCAGTATCCGGACGGTTACATCTTCACCGAGGGCGACATGGTAGATGAATTCTATCAGGCCGCTTCCAAGCTGGGTGAAAACGAAATTTCGGGCGTGGTTAAGAGCTCTTACGGCTATCATATCATCAAGCGTGTCCCGCTTGACGAGACCAAAATGAGCGACTATGCAACCGCGATTGCAAGCGGCATTGCGGGCAAGGAAGTTTCCTTCGACGCGATGGTACAGGAGTGGATGGACGCGGCCAAGGTCGAAACCACCGAAGAGTTCAGCAAAATCACCCTTGACAATGTGTTCGAGTACATTTCCACCGGTACGGATACCGAGAGCGGCGACGGTTCTGCCCCCGCCACGAACGACGGTGCGGGCGCGGATACTTCGGAGTCCGCCGGCGCGGACGCAAACACGGACGCTTCGCCGTCCTCCGATGCGGGCAACGCCGTAACGAACAATGCTGCGGCCGCGGGATAAATCCCAAACAGCACAAACAAAAAGGAACTTCCCGTGGGGAAGTTCCTTTTTTATTTCCATTTCTGATAAGCCGCGACCGCGAGCTCATCACAGCGGTTGTTTTTCGGATTGTCCGCGTGTCCCTTGACCCAGTGGAAACGCACCGTATGGTACTCCAGCAGGGTAAGCAGCGCATCCCAAAGCTCGGGGTTTTTTGCGGGCGTCTTGTCCGCCTTTTTCCAGCCGCGCGCCTTCCAGCCCTTGGCCCAGCCCTTGGTAATGCCGTCAATGACATACTTGGAGTCGGAGTACAGATCGACCTCACAGGGCTCGCGCAGGAGGCGCAGCGCTTCGATCACGCCGGTCAGTTCCATTTTATTGTTCGTTGTCTGCGGATCGCCGCCTGAAAGCTCCTTTTCGTGCGCGCCGTACTGCAAAATTGCACCCCAGCCGCCCGGGCCGGGGTTGCCGGAGCACGCGCCGTCCGTATAGATCGTTACTTTTTTCATGGTATCTCCCATAAGCTCTTTTTTGGTATTATATCACAGGAATACTGGAGAAAAACAGGAAAAGGGTGCATGGATTATGAAAATCCCATGCACCCTGCGATTTTTATGCCTCGTCGCCGTCTTCTGGCATGTCTTCCTCTTCGGCCCTTTCGGTGCGGGCGATGGAAATGACCTTAACATTCTCACCGGTGCGCATCGTGATAACGCCCTGGCTTGGGCGGCCGCATTCACGGATATCCTCGCACGCGGTGCGGATAATCACGCCGTCATCTGTAATGATCATGATATCGTTATCCAGATCGACTACCGCAAGACCCGCGATCATACCGGTCTTTTCGGTCAGGCCGTGCAGCAGGATGCCGCTGCCGCCGCGGTGATGGACAGAATACTCCTCCACCGGGGTGCGCTTGCCGTAGCCGTTCTCCGTAACGGTGAGCACGTAAGCGTTCTCCCGCGCACGCGCCGCACCCACTACATAGTCACCCTCGGAAAGCTTGATACCGCGCACGCCGGTCGCCGTACGGCCCATGGCGCGCACTTCGGTTTCATCAAAGCAGATGGCACGGCCCTCATGCGTCGCGATCAGGATATTCTGGTGCCCGTCGGTCAGGCGGACGTCCACCAGCGCGTCGCCCTCGTTGAGGTTCAGCGCGCGCAGACCGCCGCGGCGGATGTTCTGCAGATCGGACAGGACAATACGCTTTGTAACGCCCTGCCGGGTGACAAAGAACAGGAATTTATCGTCCGCGAACTCCTTGATTGGGAACATCGCGGTGATCTTTTCATCCGGCTCGACCTCCAGCAGGTTGACGATGTTCATACCCTTGGCGCTGCGGCCGGTCTCCGGAATCTGGTAACCCTTGAGCTTGTAGACCTTGCCGAGGTTGGAGAAGAACAGAATGGTATCATGCGTGGAGGCTGTGAACAGGCTCTTGGCGAAGTCCTCCTCACGCGTGGCCATGGCGGAAACGCCGCGGCCGCCGCGGCGCTGCGCACGGTAAGCGGAGGTCGGTTGGCGCTTGATATAGCCGAAGTGCGTCAGCGTATAGGCGCAGTCCTGCTCTTCAATCAGATCCTCAATATCGATTTCGTCCGCGACGTTTGCGATCTCGGTTTTGCGCTCGTCGCCGTACTTACGCTTGATCTCCTGCATTTCGGCCTTGACAACCTGCAGAATATTGTGGTCGGACGAGAGGATTTCCATAAATTCCGCGATTCTGCCCTCCAGCTCGTCGTACTCGTCGTCGACCCTCTGACGCTCCAGACCGGACAGGCGGCCGAGGCGCATGTCGATGATGGCCTGCGCCTGCGCTTCGGACAGGTGGAATTCAAACTCCTCCTGACCGTCCACCACGCCGAGCAGCGCGATCTGGTTGATGATAAAGGGCTCCTTCTGCAGATCCTGTTTGGCGATGGATTCATTCGCCGCGGCGCGGATAATCGCGATAATGCGGTCAATGTTGTCCGTCGCAACCTTGAGGCCCTCCAGAATGTGCACGCGGTCCTGCGCTTTCTTCATGTCGAAGCGCGTACGGCGCGCGACGACGTCTTTCTGGAAGGCGATATATTCGTCAATAATCTCGCGCAGGGACAGCACCTTGGGCTGCAGCTTGTCCGGATTGAACGGATTGGGCGCGAGCGCCAGATGGATCATTGAGCAGGTGTCCTGCAACTGGGTGAAGTTGTAGAGCTGGTTCAGGATAACCTGCGCGTTGGCGTCGCGGCGCACGTCCACGACGATGCGCATGCCCTCACGCGAGGAATGGTCCTGGATGTTGGTGATGCCGTCTACGCGCTTGTCCTTGACCAGCGCGGCCATGGACTCCACCAGACGCGCCTTATTGACCATGTAGGGGATTTCCGTGATGACGATCTGGCTGCGGCCGTTCGCGAGCTCCTCGATTTCCGCCTTGGCGCGCACCTTGATCTTACCGCGCCCGGTCGCATAGGCCGCGCGGATGCCCGAACGCCCCATGATAATGCCGCCCGTCGGGAAATCCGGTCCCTTAATGAACTGGCAGATTTCGTCGAGCCCCGCCTCCGGGTGGTCGATGACGTAACACACGCCGTCAATCACCTCGGTGAGGTTATGCGGCGGAATGTTGGTCGCCATGCCGACGGCGATGCCTGATGAGCCGTTTACCAGCAGGCAGGGAAAACGCGAGGGCAGCACAGCAGGCTCTTTCCTGTCCTCGTCGAAGTTGGGCTGAAAATTGACCGTGTCCTTCTTGATATCCTCGAGCAGATGGCTCGAAATTTTGGACATGCGGGCCTCGGTGTAACGGTAAGCCGCCGGGGGATCGCCGTCCACCGAACCGAAGTTGCCGTGGCCGTCCACCAGCGGATAGCGCAGCGAGAAGGGCTGCGCCATACGGACGAGCGCGTCGTACACCGAAGCGTCGCCGTGCGGATGATACCGACCGAGCACATTACCGACGGTGGTCGCAGACTTGCGATACGGCTTGTCCGAGGTCAGGCCGTCCTCATACATCGCGTAGAGAATACGGCGGTGTACGGGTTTTAAGCCATCGCGCACGTCCGGCAGGGCACGGCCGACAATGACACTCATTGCATAGTCGATATAGGAGCTTTTCATTTCCCGGTCAATATCGACCGGGACGATCTTCTGATTTTCAAATTCTATACTCATGGATTGCCTCCAAAGACATTACCCGACGGCGTGCATACGGCACGCCGCGGGGAAGTGCCCGGGCTCCGCCCGGTGCTTCTGGCGCCGGAGGATTCCAGCGGCATGGCCGCGCCGTCCTCCGGATGATCTTTTAAATATCGAGATTGTTGACGTATTTGGCGTTTTTCTCGATGAATTCACGGCGCGGTTCAACCTTTTCGCCCATGAGCAGGGTGAAAATTTCGTCCGCCAGCGCGGCGTCTTCCATGCGCACCTGCTTTAAAATGCGGTTCTCCGGATTCATCGTGGTCTCCCAGAGCTGAACGGGATCCATTTCGCCAAGGCCTTTATAGCGCTGTACGCGGACGCCATCGCCCATTTCGTCGAGCGTGCGGCGCTGTTCCTTTTCATCATAGGTGTAGCGCACGTCCTTGCCCTTTTCGCATTTGAAAAGCGGCGGCTGCGCGATATAGACGTGTCCCTCCTCGATCAGGGGGCGCATAAAGCGGAAGAAGAAAGTCATCAACAGCGTGCGGATATGGCTGCCGTCGACGTCGGCGTCCGCCATGAGAATGATTTTGCCGTAGCGCAGCCTGGAGGTGTCAAAATCGTCGCCGAAGCCCGCGCCGAAGGCCGTGATCATCGGCATGAGCTTCTCGTTGCCGTACACCTTGTCCAGGCGCGCCTTTTCGACGTTCAGCATCTTGCCCCAGAGCGGCAGGATCGCCTGATAGCGGCGGTCGCGGCCTTCCTTGGCGGAGCCGCCCGCGGAATCGCCCTCGACGATGTAGATTTCCGTCAGACGCGGGTCCTTCTCCTGGCAGTCGGCCAGCTTGCCGGGCAGGGAAGCGCCGTCCAGCGCGGACTTGCGCCGCGTCATTTCACGCGCCTTCTTGGCGGCCTCGCGCGCGCGCGCGGCGGTCTGTGCCTTTTCGATGATCGTGCGGGCGACGGCAGGGTTTTCCTCGAGGTAAACAGCCAGCTTTTCGTTCACCATGGTCTCAACCAGCGTACGCATGTCGCTGTTGCCGAGCTTGGTCTTGGTCTGGCCTTCAAATTGCGCCTCCTGCAGCTTGACCGAGACAATGACGGTCAGACCCTCGCGCGTGTCGTCGCCCGAGAGCTTGTCGCCCTCCTTGATGAGGTTGTATTTGCGGCCGTAATCGTTCATGACCTTGGTCAGCGCGGATTTCAGTCCGGTCTCGTGCGTGCCGCCCTCGGTGGTATTGATATTATTGGCGAAGGACAGCATCAGCTCGGAATAGCTGTCGGTATACTGCATGGCGACCTCGGCCATGGAACCGTCCCGGCTGCCCTCGATATAGATGACCTCTTCGTGCAGCGGGGTCTTCTGGCGGTTCAGGTGCTGCACAAACTGGCTGATGCCGCCCTCATAGTGCATGGTCTCCTCAACCGGATCCTCCTCGCGCTCGTCGCGCAGGGTGATGCGGATGCCGGCGTTCAGGAAGGCCTGCTCGCGCAGACGGCTTTGCAGGATATCGACATCGTACTCGGTCGTTTCAAAAATCTCGGGGTCGGCCTTGAAGCGGATGGTGGTGCCGGTCTCGCTCTCGCAGGGCGTGGAGACCAGCTTCTTCACGGTCTGCCCGCGCTCAAAGCGCATAAAGTGCTTCTGATGACCGTCGCGCACCTCGGCCTCCATCCATTCGGACAGGGCGTTTACCACCGAGGAGCCCACGCCGTGCAGGCCGCCGGACACCTTGTAGCCCGCGCCGTCGAATTTGCCGCCGGCATGCAGCACGGTCAGCACGACCTCCAGCGTGGGAATGCCCATCTGCGGATGAATGCCGCAGGGAATGCCGCGGCCGTTGTCCACAACGCGGATCACATTGTTCTTTTCGATGATCACTTCGATATGGGTGCAGTAGCCGGCAAGCGCCTCGTCGATCGAGTTGTCCACGATTTCATAAACCAGGTGGTGCAGTCCGCGCGCCGAAGTCGTGCCGATATACATGCCCGGGCGCTTGCGCACCGCTTCAAGTCCTTCCAGAACCTGAATCTGGCTTTCGTCATAGGCCTCGGTGACCCTGAGGTCCAACATTTCTTCACTCATGCTCATAGTTTGCGTTTCCTTTTCTCCAAAAGAGTTCGGTGTCCGGCGGATACGGCGCGCCCTGTTGACACACCGTTTGCGCCATAAAATCAAAAAAGCGCTCAGCATTATCACTGTGCGGCAAAGCAGATATTCCGTGATCCTTTCAAAGCCGGGGCGCGACACCGCCGCCCGCAGCTGTGCGGTTCCGGCTGATCGGCAGACCCCTTTACAGGAAATCGCCCTTCTGAAGGCGTTCGACACGCTGTGCGAGCGTGCTCGTCGAAATCTGGGAGATATAAAGCCGCTCTCCCAATTCGGTCTCGCACAGTACGGCGGACTTTGGCAAATCCTCAAAAACCGGAATGGCCCTGGCCTCCCGCTCCATACGGGCGACAAAGGCGCGTGTGTGCTTGGATACCGTCGCGGTATCCATGTCAAATATGCCGATGATCGAGCGCACCGGGACGATATAATCCTGCCCCAAATGGACGTACACGCACATACCCTCCTTCTTCCGCGGCTTTGCGGCGGTTTTCCGCTGAACGCGGCACTGGCCGGTCTTACCGGCCATTCGTCTTAATAGATTATACCACAATTTTGTGCGTTTGTGGTCGTTTTCCTAGAAAATCTTTCAAAAAAAATTAAATATTTTGCCCTGCCGCCTGTGTCACAGGCGTTTGCCGTCCCGGATGCGGAACACCTCGCCGCCCCGGATGCGTTCCACCAGTTCCTCTTCGCAGCAGGTGATGAGCACCTGCCCGCCGCCAATGCGGTTGAGGACAAAATCCTGCCGCCCGCGGTCCAGCTCGGAGAGCACGTCGTCCAGCAGCAGCAGGGGCGGTTCGCCGGTATCCTCCGCGAACAGATCCCGTTCCGCCAGCTTGAGGGCGAGCGCGCAGGTGCGCACCTGCCCCTGCGAACCGAAGGCCGCGGCAGGCCGCCCGTCAATGGAGAGCAGCAGATCGTCCTTATGCGGACCGGACAGGCAGGAGCGCGCCCCAATCTCCGCCACGCGGTGGGAAAGCGCATGGGTATAGAGCTGCGCCGCGAGCACGGCGGCAGGCACAAAGGGATCGGGCACGCCTGAAACCGTGCGGTAGGACACCGAAAGCGCCTCGCGCCCGCCGGAGATCTCTGCATGGATGTCCCGCGCCTTATCCGCCAGCGCGCGGACAAAATGCGCCCGGCGGCGGATGAGCTGCGCGCCAAGCTGCGCCATGCGCAGGGAAAAGTCGTCGAGCAGATCGAGCAGGGCGGGCTTTTCTTCACTGTCGCGCAGAATACGGGTTTTGTGGTCGAGCAGGCGGTTGTATTCCTCAAGCAGCTGCGCGTAGCGCGGCCGCAGCTGGCACAGGGCGGTATCCAGAAAGCGCCGCCGGGCCGCCGCGCCTTCACGCACCAGATACAGGTCGTCCGGGCAGAACAGCACGGTCTGCAGCAACCCCGCCGCGTCGGCCTGCCGCCGGATGCGCACGCCGTTTCGGTAAATCTCCATGGTCTTCTGGCGGTAAAGGCGCAGCTGCAGCGTAAACTCCCGCCCCTGCGCGGTGAATTCTCCCTCCACGGCGGCGGCGTCCTCGCCGAAGCGCAGGCCGTCCCGCTTTTGTCCGGTGCGGAACAGGCGCATGGTGGACAGCGCCGAGACCGCCTCGAGCAGGTTGGTCTTTCCCTGCGCGTTCTGCCCGCAGATCAGGTTGACGCCCGGACCAAAGGAAAAAACCTCGTCCGCATAGTTGCGAAAATTATGGAGTTTCAGCGTACCAAGCCGCATATCGTCCTCCCGTGAAAGGACGGAACCGTCCGCGTGTGGCGGACAGTCTAACAGGCAGCCGGCCACAGCGCATTGTCCCGCCGCAACTTTTTTATATTTCCGAATGCATGGTTATGCATTTCCCGTATAATTCAGGCCGACACCCGCACAGTTTCGCCGTCCATGGTAACCGTATCCCCCGGGCGGATCTTTTTGCCGCGCTGGGTGCAGACTTCGCCGTTCACCAGCACTTCGCCGGCAGCGATGCGGAGCTTGGCCTCGCCGCCGGAAGAAACCAGGTTTGCGAATTTCAGAAGTGCGTCGAGCTTGATAAATTCACCGGAAACGGTAATTTCCTGCATTCTTATTCCCCCGCTTTCAGGCGCACGGGCAGTACGAGATAGGTGAATTTGTCTCCTTCGACCGGGGTGACGACCATCGGATTGAGCGCGCCCTTGAGGGAAAGAATGACCGTTTCATCCTGACAGGCGCGCAGCGCGTCGAGCAAATAGCGGTTGTTGAAGCCGATTTCGAGGTTTTCGATGCTGCCGTCAATGGTGCATTCGTCATAGCTTTTGCCGATGGCTGTGATGCAGCTCATTTTGAGGGTATCCCCGTCAAAATGCAGGCGCACCGGATTTTTGAGCTTTTCCGAGACGATCAGCGAAACGCGCTCGACGCAGGTGATCAGGCTGCGGACATTCGCGCCGACCTGGTAGTCCGCGTCGGCCGGAATGGCGGCACGGTAATTGAGAAATTCGCCGTCGATCAGGCGGGTGATGAGCACTGTATCGCCGACTGAGAACAGAATGTGCTTAGAATCCGGGTAAATCGAGACGGGAGCGTCCGCATCGGTCAGTATCCGTTCGATTTCCCGTAGCGCCACGCCCGGCACGACAAACCGCAGCCCGTCCGGCGCGGGGGATTCGAGCGCTTCGCGGCGCACGGACAGACGGTAACCGTCCACAGCCGCCACGTTGAGCCGGCCCGCTTCGGTTTCAAACAGGCAGCCGGTGTGAATCGGTTTGCTTTCATTGTCGGAAACGGCAAAAATGGTCTGGGAAATCATGGATTTCAGCGTATGCTCGGGAAGGGAAATGAAATTTTCCTGCGAGACCTCGGGCATTTGGGGAAAATCGTCCGCGGGAGAGGCGATCAGGTTGAATACCGCGCGGCCGCACTGAATGGTAGTGAGCAGCTTTTCGTCGGTTTCGATGTAGACCGTTTCGTCCGGCAGCTTGCGGATAATGTCGCCCAGAATGCGCGCGCCGAGTACGACTGCTCCCGGCTCAATCACGTCGGCGTCCACCGTGGTGCGGATGCCGAGGGTCAGGTCGTATCCGGTCAGTTCCAGGCGGTCGGACGCCTGAATGAGCAATCCCTCCAGCAGGGCAATGGCGCTTTTGCCGGAGACTGCGCGGGAAGAAATGTTGACCGCGTCGAGCAGTGTCGATTTTTCGCAGGAGAATTTCATGTGCTTAGCTTCCTTTCTGTTATCCACAGGAGAACCTAGGTGGTGTGGATGCATTTTCCGGGGAATAAAAGAAATATAGGATATGTTTTTCGTAGTAGTAGTAGTAATGGGGAAACTGTGGAAAACCTTTGCGCGCCCTGATGCTGCAAGGGTTTGCGCGTACCCAGCGGGCTGTGGATAAATTTCGGGGTTTTGGTCGGAAAATACCGGGAAACCGGTTTTCCACAGAAGTGGTTTCCACAGTTAACAGGGTTTGTGGATAAATTTTCAGGGAGAAAGGGCGCTGCATCCGGTCAATTCGGGCGCGGCGCACAGGATTTTGATCAGCCCGACTGGACGTTTGAAATCAGTGTTTTGAGGATGCCGTCCATCTCCGAGGAGTTCTTTCGCTCGTCCTCGATTTTGTTGATCGAATGCAGTACGGTGGTATGGTCGCGTGAAAAGACCTTTCCGATTTCGGGCAGGGAGTAATTGGTCAGTTCGCGGACTAAGTACATGGCGACCTGGCGGGGTTGCACGGTGTCCTTGGAGCGGCGCGAGCCGACGATCTGCTCGACCGGGATGCTGTAATAGTTCGCGACGGCCTGCAGGATTTTGGGTGGGGTGGGGGTGAGCGCGGCGTCCGAGCCGCGGACTTCCTCAATGGCGCGAGCCGCGAGTTCTATGGTGATGTCCTGATGCATGAGGTTGTGCAGCGCCTGAATTTTTTTGACGGTCCCCTCGAGCTGCCGCACGTTGGAGTGCAGCGTTTCCGCGATGACCTGCACTACTTCCGGCGGCAGGGTAAAGCCGATTTTCTGCGCCTTGGCCTGAATAATTGCCATGCGCGTCTCGTAATCGGGCGGCTGGATATCCGCGAGCAGACCCCATTCAAAGCGGGTCTTCATGCGGTCTTCCAGCGTGTTGATCTCCTTGGGCGGCCGGTCGGAGGTCAGGACGATCTGCTTTTTGGCT
Organism: Intestinibacillus sp.; assembly: GCA_050255995.1. Lineage (GTDB taxonomy): Bacteria > Bacillota > Clostridia > Oscillospirales > Butyricicoccaceae > Intestinibacillus. Next base: position 18,779 of record JBFWIM010000007.1, on the reverse strand, counting down.
TCGTAAAGCGCGTTGAAGGTATGGAAAAATTCTTCCTGCGTGCGCTCCTTGCCCGCGATGAACTGGATGTCGTCGATGAGCAGCAGATCGGCCATACGGTATTTGCCCCGGAAGTTCTGGACGTCGCCCTCCTGGATCGCGCCAACCAGCTCGTTCGTAAAATCCTCGCCTTTGACGTAAATAATCCGGTAGGAAGGGTGGTTCTGGCGGATGACCGCTGCAATGGCGTACAGAAGGTGGGTTTTGCCGAGACCGGATTGTCCGTAAATAAACAGCGGGTTATAGTATTGCGCCGGCTGGTTTGCGACGGATAGCGCTGCCGCGTGCGCAAATTTGTTGGAGTTGCCGACGATGAAATGGTCGAAGGTGTATTCGTCGTCTGGGGTCAGGCCATAGCTCACGCCGCCGGGGTTTTCCATTTCGCCGGTGGTGAGCATGACGCTGATTTCGTCGTCGAACAGCTCGCGCAGCGCGGTGGTGAGCGGCTCCATGAAGCGGTTTTCTATGATTTCCTTTTTAAAGTCATTCGGAACATGCAGTGTGAGCACATTCCCGGAGAACTCGACGACGGTGGCGTCGTCAAACCACGCCGTGAGCGTGACGGGATTGATTGTCCGCTGCATCTGCGTGAGCGCCATTTTCAGAATGTCATTAGATGGATTCAACCGGAGGCCCTCCCTTTTCAGCCGATTTTTATTCACTCTATATAATAGCAGAAAAGGCCGCGCGGTTCAAGCGGGTTTTACACAGGCTGGGGATAACTTTGTGGCAAAAGCGCGGGAAATGTTTCCCGGATTTCCATTCACTTTTTTGCCGCATGGCCGGGAATGTCAGGTTTTTCCCCAGATATAGCGTTTTTGGCACGCGGATTCCCAGAAGTAGTGCTTGACAAGCCTTTTGTTTTAACGGTATAATTAATGCTGATTCAGAGTGTAGCGAACGGGCAGCGGCACGCGCCCGAGTGCTCCAGGAAATCCGGAGAGGTTCGGACCTGTGCCGGTGCCCGATTTCACTTTATTTTGGAATGGAGGTGCTTTAGAGATGTTAAGAACGTACCAGCCTAAGAAGCGTCAGCGCGCAAAGGTGCACGGCTTCCGTAAGAGAATGTCCACCTCGAACGGCAGAAAGGTTCTTGCCCGCCGTCGCGCGAAGGGCAGAGCAAAGCTGTCCGCTTAATGCAGAGGGGCAAATAGCGAAGACAAAGATGGATCGCCGAGGCGGTCCATTTTTTGTAAATGTAATTTTCGGCCCGCCGGCAGCCGGCGGGCAGGCCGCGGCGCCCCGTTCCCTGATGTAAGGAAGAGGGGCAGCCTGAATCGTGCCGCGGCGCGGCAAAAGGGAAAAGCGTCCCGGGCATCGGACGGATTTTTCTTTCAAAAACCGCATATGCTCTGTTAAAAGGAGCCATTTTTTACATGAAAAAAACCGTTTCCATGAAGGAAAACCGTGATTTCCGCCGCCTGTATCACCGCGGAAAGAGCGCGGCCACGCGTTATGTCGTGGTCTACTGCTCGAAAAACCGGCAAGGCAGCAACCGGCTGGGCCTCACGGTCAGCACAAAGCTTGGCGGCGCGGTCGTGCGCAACCGGATCAAACGGCTGCTGCGCGAGGCGTACCGCCTGCACGAGGCGGAGTTCAAAACCGGATATGATTTGGTTCTGGTCGCGCGAGGCCGCGCGGCGGGGGCGAAGTGCCGGGATATTGAAAGGGCGCTGCTGGAAGCAATGGACGCCCTGAAGCTCCGCGTACCGTCCGGGGAGGCGTAATTCAAGTTGGCAAAAAAGGTTCTGCTGGCGCTCGTCCGGTTTTACCGGCGTTCCATTTCGCCGATGATGGCGCCGCGCTGCCGCTATATCCCGACCTGTTCGCAGTATGCGCTCGAAGCAATCGAGAAGTACGGCGCGTTCAAGGGGGGCTGGCTCGCGCTGCGGCGTATTTTGCGCTGCCATCCTTTTTCCCGGCGCGGCCCTTACGATCCGGTCCCGTAATCCGGACTAAACTCCGGAAAAGATACCGCATCGTGCCGGTTTTGTATCGCCGCGGTATGTTTTCCGCCGTTTCGGCAACCCTTAAACAGGGACAAACCACTTAATTTGGAGGACACTCATGGCCTATATGTTTGGTGTTTTGATTGTCCGGCCGTTTGGCATCATTCTGATGATGATCTACAGCCTGGTACAATCCTACGGTCTGGCCGTCATCCTGTTCGCCCTGCTCGCACAGATCCTGCTGCTCCCCCTTGGCTATAAGAGCAAGCAGGGCATGCGGAAAATGTCCGCCGTGCAGGGGCAGATGCAGGAGCTGCAAAAAAGATACGCGAATAATAAGGTAAAGCTCAATGAAGAAATGCAGAAGCTTTACGAAAAAGAACATATTAACCCGATGTCGGGCTGTCTGCCCACCGCAATCCAGTTCCCCATTCTGATGGGTCTGTATTATGCGGTGCAGAAGCCGCTGACCTTTATGATGGGTCTCGGCGAGGCCGACGTCGGCATGCTGGCGACCAAGGTCGGCGTGGAGATGACGCAGCAGAATGCCGCGACCGTCCAGCTGACGATCGCGCAGGCGCTCAACAAATTTGTTGACGCAGGCGGGCACTTTGTCAGTGATATCACCAACCTTTCTTCCGATATCGCAACTTATCTGGTACCCATTAACTTTAACTTCATGGGGCTGGACCTGTCTCTGACCCCGCAGTTCAAGCACCCGGGCATTATCTGGATCATTCCGATCCTGTCCGGCCTTACCGCGTTTTTGTCCAGCTATATCATGCAGAAAATGCAGGGCAACGCCGTGCAGGGGCAGATGAAGACCATGATGTATCTCATGCCGCTGATGAGCGTCTATTTCGGCTTTATTTTCCCGGCCTCCATCGGCATTTACTGGGTTGCGCGCAACGTGCTGATGATGGTGCAGGAGATGATTCTGACCAAAGTGCTCAACAAGCGCCATCCGATCGAAACGCCTGAGCAGGCAAAGGAGCGCGAGGCCGAGGAGCGCCGGCGACGGCACGAGGAGAACCTGCGGCGCGTACAGGAAGAGAAAGAAAGCGGCCTCGCCGTGCAGGACGGCAAGGCGGTCAAGTCCAAACCAAACCCCAACACCAGCCGAAAAAAGTTGGAAAAAGAAAAGAAAAAGGGGGATTAAGGTATGTTGAAAAGTATTGAAGTGCAGGGCGCGACGCGCGATGAAGCGATTGAGACCGCGCTTCGGCAGCTCGGCCTTGACCGTGACAGCGTTTCTGTTGAAGTGCTGGATAACGGCAAAAAGGGATTTCTCGGCATCGGCGCAACCCCTGCGCGCGTCCGCGTAAGCTACGAGGCGCCGGACGAAGCGCCCGTGCGGCGCCCCGAACCGGTCAAGAAACCGGCGCAGGCTCCGGTTTCGGCTCCGCGGAAACCGGAAACCCCGCGCCCTGCCGCGCCGGTCAAGGCGCAGGCTCCCGTGCAGACGGAAGCGCCGTCCGAATCGGTTGCGCCGGTCGCCGCGAAGCCGCTGGCGGAAGGAGAGATTCCGCAGATCGCCCGGGAAGCGGTTCGTTTCATCGACGGATTGCTGGAAAAGCTCGGCATCGACGGCCGCGCCGTGGTGCTCGACACCACTACGCCCGATCACGTGCAGATCGAAATCACCGGCCCGGATATGGGCCCGGTCATCGGCCGCCGCGGCGATACGCTGGATGCGATCCAGTACCTGTCCTCGCTGGTTGCCAACCGCGGCGCGGAAGATCATGTGCGCATTTCGATCGATACCGAAAATTACCGCGCCAAGCGTGCGGATAGCCTGACCCGTCTGGCCCGCAAAATGGCCGGAAAAGTTACCCGTTACCATAAAAGCATGACACTTGAGCCTATGAACCCCTATGAACGCCGTATCATTCACTCCGCGCTGCAGGATTACAAGGGCGTGACGACGTATTCTACCGGCACCGAACCCGGCCGCCGTGTGGTCATCGCTCCCGAAGGCCGTGCAGGCGGTGATCGACGCGGCGGCTCCTCGCCCTACGGCGGTCACAGAAGCGGCCGCTGATCGGGGTGGCTGCTATGAGTGACACCATTGCGGCGATTGCAACCGCGCCCGGCGGGCCAATTGGCATTATCCGCGTTTCCGGCGACGGCGCGGTTCGCGCGGTCTCAGCGGTCTTCCAGCCGAAAAATGGCAGCAGCCTCGCGGACGCACCCACTCACAAGCTAATTTACGGTACCCTGCGCAGCCGTCAGGGCGTGTTGCTCGACTGCTGCCTGGCGGTATTTATGCGCGCCCCGCATTCCTACACCGGCGAGGAAATGGCGGAAATCCAGTGCCACGGCTCGCCCGCCGTACTGGCGGAGACGCTCCGTGCATTGTTTGCGAACGGCGCGCGCCAGGCAGAGCCCGGCGAATTCACCAAACGCGCTTTTTTGAATGGGAAACTTGATCTTTCCGGCGCAGAGGCCGTGCAAGAGCTGGTCACCGCGCAGACGGTGCAAGCTGCGCAGAACGCTTCTGCGCAGCTCGGCGGAAAGGTCGGCGGCACGATACAGGAGTTGCGCGACAGTCTGGTGCAGATGGTTGCGCATTTTCATGCGGTGGTCGATTTTCCGGATGAAGAAATCGATCCCTTTCTGTTTGAACAGGCGCAGGAAATCCTGCACCGCGCGGCGGGCACGCTGTATCATCTCGCGGAAAGCTATGAGCGTGGCCGGGTCATCCGCGACGGGGTGCCCTGCGTCATTCTGGGCCGCCCGAACGCCGGGAAAAGCTCGCTGCTCAATGCGCTGCTCGGCTGCGAGCGCGCAATCGTCACCGACCAGCCCGGTACAACCCGCGATGTGATCGAGGAGACCGTCCGGGTGGGTCCGGTGCTGCTGCGCATGCTGGATACCGCCGGTCTGCGCGACACGGAGGATCCGGTCGAAAAAATCGGGATTGAGCGCGCCCTTCAGACGGCAAACGGCGCGGCGATGATTCTTGCGGTGTTTGACGGTTCGGATATGCTTTCGGATGAGGATCTCATGGTGATTGCCCGCAGCCACGGGCGGCGTGCGGTTGCCATTATCAACAAGTGCGATCTGCCGCATGTTCTGGATCTGAGCCGTATCCGCAAACATTTCGACCGCATTGTATGCGTGAGCGCCAAAACCGGCGCGGGTATGGAAGAGCTGATGCAGCTCATTCCTTCCATGGTCGGTCTGGAAGACGCGGTGTTTGACGGCAGCATCATTACGAGCGCCCGGCAGGCGGCGGCTTTGGCCCGCGCCGCGGAGCGCTGTGAGGAAGCGCTGTTCGCCGCGCAGTCCGGCATGACGCCGGACGCCGTTGTGATGGATGCGGAGGGCGCTATCGCCGCGCTCGGCGAAGTAACCGGGCAAAACGTCACGGAAGATGTAATCCATAAAATATTCGAGAATTTTTGCGTGGGAAAGTAGGGCATGCGCACGGCTGCCATGCATACGGCGAAGCGGTCGTTTTTTGCCCGGTTATGCTGTGAATGCGCAGGATACCTGCGCGTTTTTTCCGGCGGGGCGGGCGGTTGCCGGCATGCTTTGGGTATACAGGATATCCGTAATGAAGCCCCGCATCCGGCAGGATGCTGTGGTTCCCGCGCAATGCGGGGAAATAGCGTTCGGGCAGTGCAAGGGGGAGAGAGCCGCTCACGGCCTTCTCCCCCTTTGCACCGCTCTCTCCGGTTTTCTGAAGCGCATTTTCAAAGCGCGATGCGCAGTAAACAGGCGCGGAGACTTTTCCACAGGGTGTGGAAAAGTCTGTTGATAAAATTACAAAATCGCAAAATACCGCCATATGATTACAATTTGGAATCAAAATTTCGCTGGTTGAGCCGGTTTATCCCCAGTTTACACAGGGTTATCAACAGGCTGTGTGTAATCATGTCAAGCGATTCGGATAGAAAATTTTTTATGAAAATGCCGCAATGGTTTTGGCGGCGGAAGGGATGGTTGTGTCTTGACTTTTGAAGCAGGACAATATGATGTGGCAGTCATCGGCGCGGGCCATGCGGGCATTGAGGCCTCGCTTGCATGCGCGCGGCTCGGGCTGCGCACTCTGGTGTTCACGATTAATCTGGACGCAGTCGGAAATATGCCGTGCAATCCGGCTATCGGCGGTACGGCCAAAGGGCATCTGGTTCGCGAGATCGACGCGCTCGGCGGCGAAATGGCCAGGGCGGCCGATGCCGCTTGCATCCAGTACCGCATGTTAAACCGCGGCAAGGGTCCGGCTGTCCATTCGCTGCGCGCGCAGGCCGACCGCGTCAAATACCGCGTTTATATGAAACACGCTTTGGAGCGGCAGGAAAACCTGTATCTCAAACAGGCGGAAATTGCTAAAATTCTGTTGGAGGACGGTGCGGTTTGCGGCGTCGAGACCGATATGGAGGCTGTGTACCGCGTGCGCGCCGCAATCATCTGCTCGGGCACGTACCTTGGCGGGCGGATCATCATTGGTGAGCATTTCCGCGAGGGCGGACCGGACGGCATGTTTGCGGCAACCCGTTTAACCGAATGCCTGCGCGAGATGGGACTGGAGCTGATGCGCTTCAAGACCGGTACGCCCGCGCGCGTCAACCGCCGCTCCGTTGACTTCACCAATCTGGAGGTGCAGGAAGGGGAAACGGACGTCATTCCGTTTTCCTTTGAGACCGAAGCGCCGCCCCCGAACCGTGCGGTCTGCCATCTGACCTACACCGGTGCGGAGACCCATGCAATCATCCGCGCGAACCTGGACCGTTCGCCGATTTATTCGGGCAAAATCGACGGCATCGGCCCGCGGTACTGTCCTTCGATTGAGGATAAAGTGGTTCGCTTTGCGGACAAGCCGCGCCATCAGCTTTTCATCGAGCCGATGGGGCTGGATACCGAGGAAATGTACATCCAGGGCTTCTCCTCCTCCATGCCGGAGGAAGTGCAGCTCCAAATGCTCCATTCCGTACCTGGGCTGGAGCATGCCGAAGTTATGCGTCCGGCTTATGCCATTGAATACGATTGTATCGATCCGCTTGAGCTGCATCCGACGCTTGAGACCAAGAAAATTTCCGGACTGTACGGCGCAGGTCAGTTTTGCGGCTCTTCCGGCTATGAGGAAGCCGCCGCGCAGGGGTTGGTCGCGGGCATCAACGCCGCGCTCAAGCTGAAAGGGGAGCCGCCAATGGTGCTCGACCGCGCGGACGGCTATATTGGCACGCTGGTGGACGATCTCGTCACCTCCGGCACCAACGAGCCCTACCGGATGATGACCTCGCGCTCGGAATACCGCCTGTTATTGCGTCAGGACAACGCCGACCAGAGGCTGGTGCCGATCGGTGTGCGGGTTGGGCTGAATCCGCCGGAACGGGGGGAGCGCGTCGCGCGCAAGTATCAGGCGGTTGCGGACGAGATTGACCGGCTCGCCCGGGTATCTGTCGGCCCGTCGGATGAGATACAGGCATTTTTGCATACCTGCGGCAGCACGACGCTCAAATCTGGTGCAAAAATCATCGAATTGATTCGCCGTCCGGAGCTGGGCTATGAAATGCTCGCGCCGTTTGATCCGGAACGCCCGGAGCTTGAACGCGCAGTGCGCGAGCAGGTCGAAATCTCGGTCAAATATGCGGGCTATATAGAACGGCAGAAAAAAGATGTCGAGCAGTTCCGCCGGCTGGAGAGCCGGCCGCTGCCTGAAGATATCAATTATTATGAGGTGCCGTCTCTCCGGATTGAGGCGCGGCAGAAGCTGAGTAAGATCCGTCCGCTGAATTTCGGGCAGGCCAGCCGTATTTCCGGCGTTTCACCCGCGGATATGACCACGCTCATGATTTATGTGGAACAGCACGCGCCGGGGATGGGACAAAATTGACGCGGAGAGCGGCGGAGAAACGGCCCGCCGGAAAGGGGAACCATGAACGAACGCGAAGCGCTGGAACAAGGGCTTGCGGTTATCCACATGAGTTATCCACAAGCTGTGGATAAACTTGTGCAATTTTCGCAGCTGTTGCTCGAAAAAAATAAGGTGATGAATCTGACCGCGGTGACGGATCCCATGGAGGTTGTCACGCGGCACTTTCTGGACTGCGCCTCGGCCGGCGCGCTGCTCGACCTTGCGGGCAAAAACCTCGTGGACGTCGGCTGCGGCGCAGGGTTTCCCGGTATGCCGCGCGCGCTGATGTATCCCGCGCTGCAGGTGACGCTGCTGGACAGCCTGGGGAAGCGCATCCGGTTTTTGCAGGAGTGCATTGAGGCGATTGGCGTGCCGAACGCCGCAGCCGTCCACGCGCGCGCCGAAGAGTTCGCGAAGGAGCACCGTGAGCAGTTTGATCTGGCGACGTCGCGCGCGGTCGCACGCATGAACGTGCTGGCCGAGCTGTCGCTTCCGCTCGTTCGCGTGGGCGGCCTGTTCGCCGCGATGAAGAGCACAAACTGCGATGAGGAGCTGCGCGAGGCCGTGCGGGGCATTTCCCTGCTCGGCGGGGAAGTGGAGGCCGTGCACGATTACCCGATTCCGCTGACCGATACGACGCAGCGGCTTGTGATGATCCGCAAAGTGAGACCAACACCGGGGAAATATCCGCGCCCGTTCGGCAGGATTTCCGCCGCCCCGCTCTGAGTCCATTTCCCGGCGGCTGCGCTGTCCGGATAAAAACAGGACGAACTATACAGGTTGTTGAATTAACAACCTGTAATTTTTTTTGCAAATAATAGGTCTGGAAATGCTTATTTTGCCATTTTATCGTCGTAACCGGCGCTTCTGTGTCACAAAATGCGCTCGATTTTCCTTTACAAAATGGTAGCAAATGGTAATCTAATACTAAGAGAAATATTTTTACTGGAGGATGACCTTATGTTACCGAGTCTGATGGGCGGCGTAATCGACCGCTCCCTCAAAAAAATCAAATTATCCGCGATCACCCGCAACCCGTACCAGCCCCGGAAATATTTCGATCCCGATGCAATCACCCAGCTTGCCGAGAGCATCCGCCAGTACGGCGTGCTGAACCCGTTGACTGTACGCCGCATCGGTACAGGCTTTGAACTGATCGCGGGGGAGAGGCGGCTGCGCGCGGCCAAGGCGGCGGGGTTGACCGAGGTGCCCTGTATCGTCATGTCGGCCGACGAACAGGACTCATCCGCCATCGCGCTGGTCGAAAACCTTCAGCGGCGCGATCTGGATTTCTTTGAGGAGGCCTGGGGTTATAAGCGGCTCATTGAGCTGCATGGCCTGACGCAGGAGGAGGCCGCGCGCAAGGTCGGCAAGACTCAGAGCGCCGTGGCAAACAAGCTGCGGCTGCTCAAGCTGTCCCCGCGCAACATGCAGATGATCCGTGACGGCAACCTGACGGAGCGTCACGCGCGCTGCATCCTGCGGTTGCCGGAAGAATCCGACCGTCTGAGCGCGACCGAATACATCATTGCACATGAACTCAACGTCAGCCGCAGCGAGCAGTATATTGACCGGCTGCTTGCCGAACCCGAGGAGAAGGAAAAGGAGAGGCATGTGCTTCGCTTTATTAAGGATGTGCGGTTTTTCCTGAACACGGTGGATAAGGCGGTGGACGTGATGCAGCAATCCGGCGTCGACGCCAAGGTGGAAAAGGAAGAGCGAGAGGGCGGCCTGCTGGTACATATCCTGATTCCGAATGCGAAAAAGTAGCGCTGTCCGATAGGGCAGGCGACATGATAAATGTTTCACGTGAAACACACCGCAAGGCAAGGAGAGGGGGGTGTTTCACGTGAAACATTTTTTTGTTTTTGCAACAATCAATAAAAATCCCTGTTTCACGTGAAACATTTACAGATTTGCGCATTGCAACCCGTTCGAATCGTGTTATAATAAATAGGTGTTAACATGCAAACGGAACGGGAGAAAATGCTATGGCAAAAATAATTGCATTTGCAAACCAGAAGGGCGGCGTCGGCAAAACGACCACAGCCGTCAATCTTGCCGCCACGCTGAGTGAAAAGGGCAAACGCATTCTGATTTGCGATTTTGATCCGCAAGGCAATGCGACCTCGGGCTTCGGCGTTGATCCTCGCGGCCTAGAATACAGTATTTATGACCTGCTGGTGAATGACAGCCTCAAAATAGAAGATTGCATTGTCAAAACCAAATGGGTCGATCTGATCGGTGCGAACGTCAATCTGGCCGGTGCGGAGCTGGATCTGATCGGCATGGAGCACCGGGAATATCGGCTCAAGACGGTGCTGGACCGTGTCCGCGACCGTTATGATTTTATCCTGATCGACTGCCCGCCCTCTCTTGGCTTGCTGACGCTCAACTGCCTGTGCGCGGCAGACAGCTTTCTTGTTCCGTTGCAGTGCGAGTATTATGCGCTGGAAGGTTTGACGCAGCTCATGAGTACGGTGCGTACGGTGCAGAAAGCGCTCAACAAAAGCATTAAGCTGGAGGGTGTGTTGCTGACGATGTTTGACGGCAGAACGAACCTGTCCATCCAGGTCGTGGAAGAGGTGAAAAAGCACTTCGGCGGTCAGGTTTATACCACAGTGGTACCGCGCAATGTGCGGCTTTCCGAAGCGCCAAGCCACGGTCAGCCCATCACGGCCTATGACCGGTATTCGCGCGGGGCGGAAGCCTATATGAAACTTGCAGAGGAGTTTTTAAAGAACAATAAGGGATAAAGGCGGTGAAAGGATGGCAAAGAACCTGCACAAGAGCGGGCTTGGCAAAGGATTAACCGATCTGTTCGGCGGCGAACAGATGGTGGACGCCGCCGAAACGGAAACGCTCGGCGTGTCCACGCTGCCGCTTGGTCAGATTGAGCCCAACCGGGGTCAGCCCCGCAAGGTATTTGACCCCGCCGCAATGGAGGAACTGACGGAAAGTATCCGCCGGCACGGCGTAGTTACGCCGATTACAGTGCGCAAACAGGAAAACGGGCGTTACCAGATCATTGCGGGCGAGCGCCGCTGGCGTGCCGCGCGGGCGGCGGGTCTGCTGGATATTCCGGCGATGGTGCTCGACGTGAGCGACGAACAGGTCATGGAGCTCGCGCTGATCGAGAACCTGCAAAGGCAGGATCTGAACCCGATCGAAGAAGCTGAGGGCTATGACGTGCTGCAGAAGGACTTTGGCATGACGCAGGACCGCATTGCGGAGCGCGTCGGGCGGTCACGCTCCGCCATCGCCAACGCCATGCGGCTTCTGGCCCTTGATAAAGACGTGCGGCAAATGGTCGCGGAAGGGCGGCTTTCCAGCGGTCATGCGCGCGCCGTCCTCTCGATTCAGGATGAGAGCGTCCGTGCCGAAGCCGCAAAAAAGATGGAAAAACTCTCCGTACGGCAGGCGGAAAGCCTTGCGCGCCGCCTGAACAAAACGCCGCGCGAGGAGCAGCCCGCCGACGCTTTTTCGGTGGATTACATCGCAGAGCTCGAGAAAAAGCTGGAGAGTATGCTTGGCCGTCGCGTGCGCATTGAAAACGGAAAAAACCGGGGCACCCTGTCGCTGGAGTTTTACGGCGACGAGGATCTGGAGCGGCTGAGTGACGCGCTGGCCACGGTGCGCATTTGACAACACGCGAATTCATCACAGGAGGTTCAATATGGACGAAAAGAAGAACGAAGCCTCGCAGCCGGAGGAACACAAGCGGCAGAGCAAACGTTTTCTCGCAGTGTATATCATCGGGCTGTTTTCTGTTGCGCTTGTGCTCATTTTACTGAGCTATCTCACGCAGGTGCGCGCCGACAGGCAGCTCGCGTCCAAGGATTCCGAGCTCAATGCGCAGATCAACGCCACGGAGGGCGCAGTGCAGAAGATCGAAGCCTTGCAGGCGACCGCTGAGGAGCAGCGGAAACAGCTGGAAGAGCAGAAAAAGGTGCTCGATTCTCTGGCAAACACGCTGGATGCCGGAGCGGGGGACGATCTCGCCGCTGCGGCGCAGTTGACAGAAGACCGCTATGTTGCGCTGGATGCGCTACAGCAAGCCCGCCGCATGCTGGAAGCGGATAACAAAAGCGGTGCGAAAACGGTCGCCGAAAAAATGCTCGGCAAATACGGCGCTTCGCGGTTGCTGCCGCCAAGCAGCGATGTGTTGCTGGGAATGAACGCCGTGGAGTTCCAGAAGCTCTGCGAAGCGGTCGACGCGCAGATGCCGGCTGAATAATTGCATATACTATAGTAGAGAAGGAAAAGATCAGGTAAAGGAGAACGCATAACCATGCTCGATATTAAACTCATTCGTACCAATCCGGAATTGGTCAAGGAAAACATCAAAAAGAAGTTTCAGGACGAGAAGCTGCCGCTGGTCGACGAAATTGCGGAGCTTGATCAGAAGTTCCGCGCGGTAAAGACCCGCTGTGACGAACTGCGTGCAAAGCGCAACCAGCTTTCCAAACAAATCGGCGGTATGATGGCAAAGGGCCAGAAAGAGGAGGCCGAGCAGGCCAAGGCTGAGGTCAAGGCCATGGCGGACGAGATGGAGCGGCTCGAGACGGATGAAAAGGAATATGGCGCCGAAGTCAAAAAGCGCATGCTCGTCATCCCGAACATCATTGACCCGACCGTGCCGATCGGCAGGGACGACGCCGAAAACGTGGAGATCGAACGTTTCGGCGAACCGGTTGTGCCGGATTTCGAAATTCCGTACCATGTCGAGATTATGGAAAAGCTCGACGGCATCGATCTGGAAGCAGCCCGCAAGACTTCCGGCAACGGCTTTTATTATCTTAAGGGCAATATCGCGCGCCTGCATTCTTCCATTCTGTCCTATGCGCGCGATTTCATGATCGACCGCGGCTTCACCTATTATATCCCGCCGTTTATGATCCGTGCGGACGTCGTCACAGGCGTTATGTCCTTCGCTGAGATGGAGAACATGATGTACAAGATCGAAGGCGAGGATCTGTACCTGATCGGCACCTCGGAGCATTCCATGATCGGCAAGTTTATTGACAGCATTGTGGACGAGGACGCGCTGCCGCAGGCGCTGACCAGCTATTCGCCCTGCTTCCGCAAGGAGGTTGGCGCGCACGGCATTGAGGAGCGCGGGGTTTACCGCATCCATCAGTTTGAAAAACAGGAAATGATTGTCGTATGCAAGCCTGAGGAAAGCCCCAAGTGGTACAATACGCTGTGGCAGAACACGGTCGATTTTTTCCGTACGCTCGATATTCCGGTTCGCACGCTGGAGTGCTGCTCCGGCGATCTCGCCGACCTGAAGGTCAAATCGTGCGACGTCGAGGCATGGTCTCCGCGCCAGAAAAAATATTTTGAAGTCGGTTCCTGCTCGAATCTGGGCGATGCGCAGGCGCGCCGCCTCGGCATCCGCGTCAAGGGCAAGGAGAGCAAGGAAACCTATCTGCCGCACACGCTGAACAATACGGTCGTCGCGCCTCCGCGTATGCTCATCGCATTCATGGAAAACAACCTGCAGGCAGACGGCAGCATCCGCATCCCTGCGCCGCTGCGTCCGTATATGGGCGGCATGGAGTGCATCAAGTAAGCAAAAAAACGATATGAACAGCAGGATATCGTCATTGCGCCCCCTGTGCATGTTGCAGTATAATAACGGTAATGAATGTAAAGGAAAGGCGGTAACCCTCCCATGAACGATTTTTCTACCCTTTTGCAGGCATGCGAACGGCAGGAAAGCCTGTACCAGTTTGACCGATTCACCCGTGAGGATGCGCTGAAGCTTGGTCTTAAGTTAAATGAAAACGCCGAGAAATATCCGGAGGGCGTGGCAATTGAAATTACAATCAACGGTCTTTCGGTTTTCCGTTATCTGCCGGAGGGAGCAAACGCGCACAATGCCGCATGGCTGAACCGTAAAATCAACACGGTCACGCGTTTTGAGATGTCCTCTCTGCGCCTGATGGCAAAATTCGAGGTCAATGGCCTTAATTGCGAAAGCGAAAAAATCGACCCCGATTCCGTTGCACTCGGCGGCGGCGGTTTCCCGCTGATTCTGCGCGGCACAGGCGTCGTGGGAGTGATCGCAGTTTCCGGACTGCCGCATATGGACGATCATCAGCTGATCGTAGATACGCTGGCGGAGTATATTTCCAATAAGTGAACAGAAAAAAGAGGGACAGGCCCCATTGGCTTGTCCCTCTTTTTTCGTAAAATTCGATTATGCCATCCGTCGAAGTACAAAAAGCAAAATAAAAAACCAGATGCTTCACGGCGTGTAAACGCCGCGAAGCATCTGGTTTTTTTATAAGACTGTGCTGGTCTGCATGACCGGCAGAAGCGGCAGCAGGCTGTAATGTACATTATAATGAAGCTTGGTATGTAACTGCAGGAATTTGTCCAGCAAGCGGATCATGACCTTTTTGGCATTTTCATAACTTGCGGAGGGGAGCATGATGAGATATTGCGAAGGGCTGTATTGTGTGATGACGTCGCCGAGGCGCAGGGTGGAAGCAATCATATCATGCAGCTGCTGCATCGCAGCCAGAACCTGTTTTTGTGTCAGGGGCTGTCCGTTTTGTGACTGGACCGTGAGCATGGCCAGCTGTACAACCTCACCGGACCGTGCGGCCGACCGCGCTGACAGGTGGTAGATTTCCTTAAAGGCCACATAGCCGCAGAAATAGGGGCCGCGTGTCAGTTCGGATTCCTGCAGGTCATTGCGGACGGTTTGCAGGTCCTGCTCCGCGCCCTGTATGGATTTGTTCAGCTCGCGGTAAAGCTCGGTCATTTCGGAAGAGGGGCTGACGCCAAACTGGTTCATAAACAGCTCAGTGGTGTACTTATAATGCTGCATGGCAGAATGCATGGCGCCGGTGTCGGCAAGCGCGCGGATCAGCGAACGGTGCAGGGTTTCGTCGTAGGGCTCCAGCACGATGGAGCGCTGGCACAGCTGGATGATGTCCTGATGTCGGCCGTCCTGCCGTAAAAGCTCGACGGCAGCGGCACAAAGTTTCAAAAATTTCGAATGGTAGTAAACGCTGAGCGGCGTGATCCAGCGGTTTCCGGCGCTCTGGGACAGAAAATCGCCGGTATAAAGCGCGATGGCGTCCAGCATATGTGCCAGAGCGACGTCCGGATTGTCCGGCATGGCGTCAGCGGCGGCGCAGTGTTTTTCAAACAATTCGGTATCCAGCTCAAAGAGGATGCCTTCGTTCCAGACATAGCTGCCGTTTTGATACAAAATGACCTGCTTGGAGTTGTCAAACCCCAGCCCATCCTCGCCCAACAGGTTGCGGACGCGGAAAAGTAAGCCTTTGAGGGAATTGGCCGGATCGGAAGCCTTTTCGTCCCCCCAAAGCAGATCGAGCAGCACGTCGCGCGGAACGGGCTTTTTGTAGTTCCAGAGCAGGTATTCCAGCAGCAGCCACATTTTCTTGGAGGAATTGTCCTGGTCAGAAATTGTCCATTCACGATCCCCGAGGCGGCGTGTGATCGAACAGTTATGAAACATGCTGACATGCAATGTACCAAGATTCTCCACGGCAAGATATCTCCATTTTAAGAATATAATACCAGCTTAAGAATTGAAGGCCAACTATTATAGATCTAAGATAGCATAAGATGCCCCAAAAAGCAATCGCTATGTGAAAGTTTTGTGTACTGCCGCAAGATACCGTACAAAATGATACGATTTGACATGTTACATTTTTCACAAACAAAATGCGGAAAATTTTTGTGTAAAACATATGGGAATATAACCCTGTATATAACCCTCGCTTCTTATACTGAAAACACAATAAGCATTCAAAGACCAGCCAGCCGGTCAGATGCACGGAAAGAAGGTAGATGGCGTGGGAAAAATGCCTTCACGTTTTGTTCCTTATGAAATGCAGACGACACTCATTAAAGTAACGTCGTATAAGCAGAAAAACCTGTGTGGGTACTTATCCAACCCGTTTTTCAAAGGGGATGTTTACTTTAACGGCTTAATCCCCATGCTCCAGCTCATGGAGGATATGCTGGATTCCCTCCGGTTTCCGCAGCGCAGCATGGAACGGCGCACTTTCGACACCGAAACTCCAAAGATTAAGCCGCTGGCAGTGCACGAGGTCGACCGCGAAAGGCCGATTGCAACCTTTAAGCTACGGGTTTTGTTCCGGCAGAACGCAAGCTGGGAAGGCGATCTTGTCTGGGTCGATCGTAAGGTTGCCGCTCAGTTCCGCAGCGTTCTGGAGCTGATTGGTATCCTCGATAGCGCACTGGGAGGCGTATATGAACAAAACGATTAAAAAAGTTTGGGATATCGTCACATGGATTCTGGTGCTTGCCGTGGCGGCGCTCGCCGTCCTGTTGGTCGGGGTTCGAGTTGTTGGCCTGACGCCCTATGCCGTACTCAGCGGCAGCATGGAACCGACATACCACGTGGGCTCGCTTATATATGTGAAGCACGTTGAGCCGCAGGAGGTCAAGGTCGGGGATCCCATCACATTCGTTCTCAACAAGGAACTGGCGGTAGCAACCCACCGCGTGATTGCCATTGACAGTGAAAATCAGCTATTCCATACCAAAGGCGACGCCAACGAAACCCCGGACGCGGGCGGCGTTTATTTCCCCAACCTGATCGGCAAGCCGATCTTTACCATCCCATATCTCGGCTTTTTCTCCCACTGGATCACCACCCCGCCCGGCATGTATATCGGTATTGCCGGCGGCGTTATCCTCGTCATTCTGGTATTTTTGCCCGGCATGCTTGAAAAGGCGGATGCGGCAGACAAAAAGAAGGAAACGGAAGACGGCAGCCGGGAACATCAGACAGAACCGTAACAGGTATTGATAATCACAAACTTGAAGGAGGCGCAAATTTATGAAGAAGATACTGACCATTGTCCTGTCAGCGGTGATTGTGGCGTCGATTGCCATCGGCGGCACGCTGGCATTCCTGACAGCCAACACCAGCGCGCTGGAAAACGTGTTCCAGTTCGACGGTATCGCGATCGGGTTGCAGGAATACAGCGCCTATGACAGCCAGACGAACACAGGCACGGCCTATCCGACCGAGACACAGACCGTCTCACCCGGCACGTCGGTGAACAAAATCCCCGTCGTGACCGTCAACGCGAACAGCACAGCCTGCTACGTATATGTCAAGGTTGACAATGCGCTGAACACCACAGTAGCGAACAGTACAAGCCTTGATATTGACACGGCTAACTGGGTGGCGCTCGCAAGCCCGAACCACACCAATATCTACCGCTACAAGGATCCCGTTGCAAAGTCTTCCACGGACGTCGTGCTGCCGCCGGTGTTCACCAAGGTGAACTTCAGCGGCGAGAACATCACCATGGAGAACATTGCATCCCTGAACGGCAAAACGGTTACGGTGCAGGCGTTTGCGCACCAGACCGGCAACGATGAGAACGGCGATCCGCTGACCGTTGTAGATATTGACAGCTACGCGAATGCATTCTTCTATCCCGCGCCGTAAGACAGGCGGCGAACCCTTTACCTGGTATTTCAAGCAAAGGTGAATCCCGATGCTTGAGAAATAAAGTTATTTGTTACAACATTCACATCACTATTTTAAGAAGGAGCGATTGGAAATGAAAAAGAAGAGTATCGTAATGCTGGCGGCAACGGTTATGACAACCGCATCGGTAGCGATCGGCGGCACCTTGGCGTACCTGACCAGCGTGGACTCCCTCAAGAACACGTTCTCAATGGGCGGCGAAGGCGGAGACGGCGATTTCTCCATCAACCTGACCGAAACAGGACTCACCACAAACGGCGAGTGGAATGCGACTAACAACACTTATGAATGGTCGATAGCCGACGGTGCGCAGATCGACGAAGGACAGACCTACAATAATGTTCTTCCAAACTCCGTGTTGCCCAAGAATCCGATTGTCACCAACACCGGCGATTTCAAGCTTTGGGCCCGCATTCAGGTAACCATTCCTTATGATGCAAATTACTATACCGACGTGTTTGGCACCACTGACGCTGACGAAGTCGCTGATGCACTGCTCACCTCCGCAAACGTGGGTTCTGGGGCGAACCAGTTCACAAGAACCGCGGAAATTGTTGATGGCAATCTCGTTGTCTCTTACCTCTACAACTCTGTGCTTGGTTTGGGTGAATTCACTCCCAGCGCGTTTGAGGAAGTCAATATCCCCAACCTGACCAACGAGCAGCTGGATACGCTTGCTGAGGCGAATGGCGAAGGCGGCTATGATTTCGACCTGCCGGTCTCCGCGCAGGCGATTCAGACCGACTCCGGCTATGATACCGTTGGGGAAGCTTTCGTAGCATACGACGGCATCGGCACTACCGCATAACAGGCCTCTCATTACCTACTCGATTTTCATTGCTTGAAGGCAGGACATAAACGGCAAGCCCCGGGGAGGGATCCCTCTCCCTTCCCGGGCTTTCCGGCCTTTAGGCCTTAAGCCTGTTGTTTTAAGTCAAAACAGCGGGCTTAAGCCCTAAAAAATCCAACCGATACTTCTAAATGAAAGGCGGTTTTCGTATGAAGAAAAAAATTGTACTGATCTCAGCGGTCGCGCTGCTTTTAGCAGTAGTGGGGTACGGCACCTATGCTGCCTTAAACGCTTCCGCCACCGCGAAAAATGTGATCACGATGGGAACTGTCCAGATCAGTTTGCGGGACGAAAAACTGTCGGCGGAAGCGGCTCAGGAAATCCAGTCCCGCGGGGACTCTGAGACGGTGTGGGAAACCTTTCCGGAAAGCCTGGTGGACATACAGCCGGGCAGCATCATCAACAAACGCGTCTTTGTAAAGAATGAGGGCGAAAGCGATTGTTATGTGCGTGTCAGGCTGAACATGACGATCACGCCAAAGGCGGCTTCGGACGAAGAGATCACGCCAGCGGTGAGCACGGGCGCGGCGATTGATCCGGCGGACGTCAAGTTCTCTTATGAGA